>JAJBVT010000062.1 GCA_020859685.1 Rikenellaceae bacterium | reverse complement strand
GAATTTACAAATAAAACGTTAATTTCCAAGGGTTCCCGGTTGTTTTAGTTTCCTGCCCGTTTTGACTATCCGACTGATCAGGTATGCTTTCCTGACCGGTCGTTTTCGTTTATGCTTCCTGCACTACCTGAGAAGAATCTTAATCCAAAACCCAAATTATTAAATGTTTAATCTTTGCCTATGAAAAGATTTTTACTGTTAATCCTATGCTGCTTTGCAGGTATAGTGACAGCAAGAGCCCAGGCATTACAGGTCAACGGTGTCGTAAAAGACGAGAGCGGCGCTCCTGTAATCGGGGCCACGGTTATTGTGAAAGGCACCCAGACGGGTGTTATTTCCGGTGCTGACGGAGCTTTCCGCATAAATGCTCCGAGTGTTGAATCCGTTCTGGAAATCTCATTCATCGGTTATGAGACAGCAGAAGTCCCCGTTGCAAGCAATGTTCAGGTGACTCTCAGGTCCACGGCCACGGCTATTGACGAGGTGGTTGTAACCGGTATGACCAGTATGGACAGAAGGCTCTTTACCGGAGCCACGGACCGGCTGGCAGCCGACGATATACGGCTTGACGGGGTGCCCGATATAAGCCGGGCGCTGGAGGGCCGTTCGGCCGGTGTGTCGGTGCAAAACGTCTCCGCAACTTTCGGTACGGCACCAAAAATCCGTATCCGCGGTGCGACCTCCATCTTTGGTAATTCCAAACCCTTATGGGTTGTGGACGGGGTGATAATCGAAGATGTCACCGAGGTTAATACGAGCCAGTTATCGTCCGGTGATGCCGTAACGATGATAAGTTCGGCGGTGGCCGGTCTCAATGCCGACGATATCGAGAGTTTCCAGATTCTAAAGGACGGTTCCGCGACTTCCGTGTACGGAGCTAAAGCAATGGCAGGGGTAATTGTCATTACGACCAAAAGAGGTTCGGCAGGGGTAACCCGTATCAACTACACGGGGGAATTTACTACACGACTCAAGCCGCAATACAGCGAGTACAATATTATGAATTCTCAGGACCAGATGGGAATCTATCAGGAACTCAAATCGAAAGGGTTCCTTAATATGTCGGAAACGCTGCGGGCTTCCAAAAGCGGTGTTTACGGCCGGATGTACGCTCTGAATAACCTTTACGATGAAAGTGCAGGTCAGTTCGGTCTTCCTAATACGGTAAAGGCGCAGAACGAATACCTCCGTCAGGCTGAATACCGGAATACGGACTGGTTCGACCTACTGTTCAGCAATGCCGTGCAGATGAACCATTCCGTGAGTATATCCAGCGGTACGGAAAAATCCACGTCCTATATGTCACTCAGTTTTATGAGCGATCCGGGTTGGTACGAAAGGAGTAAGGTATCGAGGTATACGATTAATGCAAACCAGTCTTATAAAATATATAAAAACCTGACCCTTAACCTACTCGGCAACGTAAGTTATCGTAAACAGCAGGCTCCCGGTACCCTGTCGCAGGACGTGAATGCCGTAAGCGGCGAAGTTAAGCGCGACTTCGATATCAACCCGTTCAGTTATGCGATGAATACCTCCCGGACACTCGACCCGGATGAGAATTATATCCGTAACTATACGAGTTTCAACATCCTCGATGAACTGAGGTATAACTATATGGATATAGACGTAGTCGATACACGTTTTCAGGCTGAATTGAAATACACTATTATTCCCGGTCTGGAATTTAGTTCGCTGGCAGCCGCAAAATACTCTACCACGTCCATGCAGCACCATATAAAGGACGAGTCGAATCAGGCACGTGCATACAGGGAAATGTCGGACGCTACGATACAGGAGAAAAACCCGTGGCTGTACGACGACCCCGACCAGTTGAACACCTTACCCGTAACGATTCTCGACGAAGGGGGTATCTATGAAAAACGGGAATACAAGATGTTCAGTTACGACCTTCGTAACTCACTGACATGGAATAAAAATTTCGATAATACCCATATAGTTTATCTGTACGGAGCGGTGGAAGTAAATTCCACAAACCGTACGAACGACTGGTTTCAGGGATGGGGGCTGCAATACAATCAGGGTGAGATTCCTTTCTACAACTACTTGGCATTCAAAAAAATGAGCGAAGCCAACGAAGACTATTTCACCCTTGCCAACACGTACCGAAGGAGCGCCGCATTTATATTTAACGGTAACTATTCTTTCGAAGGCAAGTATACCCTCAGCGGAACGGTACGGTATGAGGGTACCAATCGGCTGGGTAAAAGCCGTTCGGCCCGTTGGCTTCCCACATGGAATATCGGCGCCGCATGGAATGTACACGAAGAGGATTTCTTCAAACATATTACACCTGCCGTTTCGCACCTCAATATTAAAGCTTCTTACAGTCTTACGGCCGATGCCGGACCTGACCACGTTTCCAATTCCACAGCCATCATAAACAGTTATATTCCGTGGCGCCAGATAGCGGGCGCGAGGGAGTCCGGCCTGACCATCTCCTATTTGGGTAACGACGATCTTACTTACGAAAAAAAGAACGAGTTCAACGTTGGGTTCTCCGTAGGATTCCTGCGGAACAGGCTCAACCTCGAAGCGGATTTCTATACCCGTAAGAATTACGACCTTATCGGCTTGACCAATACTCAGGGCGTCGGCGGTGAAATAAAGAAATATGCGAACATCGCCGATATGAATTCAAAAGGGGTGGAGCTAACGCTTTCGACAAGGAATGTACAAACGAGGGATTTCAACTGGAACACGGACTTTACCTTCTCGTGGAACAAAAATAAGATTACCAAGTTACAGTCCGATGCCCAGATTATGGACCTAATCGTGGGTACCGGATACAGTATGGAGGGATATTCACCTTACTCGCTTTTCTCCATCCAGTACAACGAACTCGACAGCGACGGTTTCCCGATCCTTCAGATAGGTGAGAATATTTATACGAAGGAAAATTACAGTTCTATAAACCTTCAATCGACCGCTGCCGAAGATATCGAAGGTCTCGTATACGAAGGACCGACCGACCCCCGTATTACCGGTGGCTTTGGTAACGTTTTCAGCTTCAAGGGATTTCGTTTGAATGTATTTATGACATACGGTTTCGGCAATAAGATTAGGCTTAATCCCATATTCAGTTATAAGTATTACGACCTGGATGCCACACCGAACGAATTCAAAAACCGCTGGATGGTACCGGGAGACGAAGTATATACTGATATTCCGGTTATAGCCAGTGCTCGTCAGCTACAATTGTACGGGGAGAACTACATCAAGAGGGGATACAATGCTTACAACTATTCTACCGCCCGTATAGCAAAAGGCGATTTTATCAGGATGAAGGAGATATCCCTGACTTACGACTTTCCCAAGAAATGGATAGATCCTCTTAGAATGGATAACCTGTCGCTTAAGGTTCAGGTAACCAATCCGTTCATAATCTATTCGGACAAAGCGTTGGGCGGGCAGGACCCTGAATATTACCAGTCCGGCGGTGTCTCCTCGCCCCTTGCCAAACAATTCACGTTTACTTTAAGGATAGGTTTCTAAAACCGAAGTATTATGAAGACAAAAAATATAAGTAAAATTTTCTCAGTCGTTGGAGTAATTCTTCTGGCTTCCTGCAACTCGTTTCTCGACAAGATTCCCGACCAGAGGACCGATATAAATAACGAGGACAAGGTTACGAAACTTCTCGTTTCGGCCTACTCGATATCGATTCCGGGGCTTCTACACGATTGGATGAGCGATAATATAACTGATAACGGCGTGGCCTACGGGTGGTATTACGATATCGTAAAAGAGGCCTATAATTTCGAAGATGTCACTACCACCTCAGCCGATTCTCCATACACCATATGGGAGGAGAATTACAAGGCCATCGCCTCTGCCAATCTGGCTTTACAGGCCATCGAAGAGCTCGAAGCCGAGGAAGATGTAAAACTGGATGCACAAAGGGCGGAGGCGCTTCTTTGCCGTGCCTATGCTCATTTCACACTTGCGAACACTTTTTGTCAGGCCTATAACCCGCAGAGCAGCTCTACCGATCTTGGTATTCCCTATATGTATGAGGTGGAAACTACCGCTATCAATGAATATGAAAGGGGTACGGTTGCCGAAGTATATAAAAACATTTTCGACGATATCGAAACAGCTCTGCCTCTTGTAGACGACAACATATATGTTCAGCCGGCCTACCATTTCAACAGGCGTGCGGCATACGCATTCGCGGCGCAGTTCAATCTCTATTATGGTAAATATGACCTTGCGGCGGAATACGCTACAACCTCAATCGGGGAAGACCCTACTGGCGGATTCAGGGATATTACGGCTTTCGTCGGAATTACTGCCAGGGGCGAAATGACCAATATTTGGGTAAATCCCGAAGCCACCGCCAATATAATGTTGCAAGGTATCTGGTCGGTCCACGGGCGAAACTACGGAGTTGTACAGAGGTATTCGCGTTTCGGCCTTCCGGGTGCGAAAGCTGCTGAAATCTTCACATCAGCCGGTCCGTGGGGTACGTCGTCCGTATTTATGAATAACTTTTTATACGGCAATTCGGGATACAACGTTTTATTCCCGAAAAGAGACGAGTATTTCGTCTATTCTGATGCATCTGAAGGAATCGGTACCCCGTATAATATGACCGTACCGTTCAATGTCGAAAAAACCATTATCGACCGGGCGGAAGCCTATACCATGATGGGCGAATACGAACTGGCCGCACGCGACCTCTCATACTTCTATGTGTGCTATGGCGTTTCGGCAGCTACCGTAGATCAGATAAACGATTTTTACGCCGTCGGGGACTCAAGATATGTCAAGGATATAAATCCCAGATTCGATATCCAGCCCGGAATGCAGGAGAATTTCATCCATGCATGTCTTCATGCTCGCCGTATAGCAACGGTGCATGAAGGAGGCCGGACTCTTGACATTAAGCGCTTCGGCATAAGATACACACACTATGTCGATAACGGAGCGGATATAAATATCGAACCTTTCGACCCCAGACTGGCAATACAGATTCCGGACCTTGTCGCCAGCGCCGGTATGCAGCGCAATCCGAGGTAGAACTGCTAAAAAATTAAAAGATGAAAAAAATAATATTCATAATAGCCGCATTATTGACGGGTTTAGTCCTTCAATCATGCAGTGAGGACAAGCCGGGAGCGGAGAGTATATTCGTCGACCCGCAGGTAGAGGCCAATGAATTCGATATATGGCTCGAGAACAATTATCGGGTACCGTATAACATAAGTTACAAATATAAATACGAGGATATCGAGTCTGACCTTACTTATGATTTGGCCCCCGCAGATTACACTCTCGCGGTACGGCTGGCTAAGATTGTGAAGTTCCTGTGGCTCGAAGCCTATGAGGAGGCAAAAGACGTACAGTTTGTCCGGACCTATGTTCCGAGGGAGATACTACTTATCGGTTCGGTAGCCTATGAAAGTAACAATACCTACCGGCTCGGTACGGCGGAAGGCGGACTCAAGATTACACTGTATGCCGTTAACTGGCTCGAGGATTGGGTAGTCATCGATTACCCCGATCCGGCTGACCCCGACTATTATACCGTGAGTATAAATATCGACCGGATTAACTACTATTTCCTCAATACCATACACCATGAATTCGGGCATATTCTCCACCAGACAAAGAGTTACCCGTCGGAGTTCAAAGTTATTTCTTCCGGTAATTATTCCCCCGCTGCATGGTTTAACAGGACCAATGCGCAGGCGGCGCAATTGGGATTCGTAAGCCCGTATGCCGGAAGTCAGGCCAACGACGATTTCGTGGAGACCCTTTCACGCTACCTGACATCGTCCGAATCGGAATGGCAGTCGCTGCTCAATACAGCCGGACAGGCAGCCCCGATAATCGAGCAGAAGCTCCAGATTGTAAAAAATTATATGCGCGATTCGTGGGACATCGACCTTGATTTCCTGAAAGAGGTTCTCATCCGTCGTTACAATGAAATGTATGATTTAGATTGGGTTAACATTTAACTTGTCACTGTATGAAAAAAATAATATTCATAAATTTATTGCTTGGTGCCCTGTTATTCTCATGTAACAATGAGATAGAAGATGTATTCGATACATCAGCCTCGGAAAGGGTTCAGGCAATGCAGGACGAATGCTGGGATGTACTGACCTCGGCACAGAATGGATGGGTTATGGAATATTTCCCCCACTCCGGACTCTATTACGGGGGGTATAACTTTCTGGTAAAATTCGGCACCGACGGTTTCGTTACCGTAGCTTCAGAGTTGGCTGAGGATTTCACCAGAACCGTTGAAAGCCATTTCTCGATAAATGCCTCCGCCGGAGCGGTACTTACATTTGACACCTACAATGAGTATTTCCACGTCTTCTCCGACCCCGATCTAAACGGCGGTCCTACATACGGGGGCGATTTTGAATTCACCTACGTTTCGGGCAACAGCAGTCAAGTCGAGTTGAAAGGGACGAAAACCGGTAACCGCATTATGTTGCACGCCCTAACGGCGGACCAGGACTGGACCGAGTACCTCGATGAGATAGTCGGATTGCAGCAAGACATAGACGACCAGTTCTTCGCCAAATACATATTCGCAGGCGGCAGCGGCGGGGAGGTGGAGTTCACCATGGACAATAATTATAATGTTCTCTATTATCCCGATCCGGATGACGAGTATGGAATTGCCGAATTGGAAGCCCCTTTCATATATACTACCGAAGGTATCAAACTTTACGAACCTATCGAAGTGAACGGCGTAGAGATGCAGAATTTCGTCTGGAACGAAGCCTCCGGGGCTTTCGTAGCCACCGAGTCTTCCGGCACCCTTAGCGGAAGAGTATCGGACGAGTTCGTACCTTACGACTTTTACCTCGGGACCTGGACTTTACCGCATGGTTACGGCAACCCTGCGGTGGGCTATCCGAATGCAACTGTAACTTTGGTCGAAAAAGAGAGAAACAGGTCCTACTATATGACAGACCTTTCCCGTCAGGGATACGATATCGAGATTGAGTGGAACAGGTCGACGGGCAACCTGTCCATGACATTCCAGTATCTCGGAGCGTATGGAAGTAATTTTGCTTACCTATGCCCGTGGGATTCCGATCTAGGATTCTTTACATGGGGTGATGGAATAGGATTCGATTTAATTTACGCTAACAGGGAGGATGCCAGCCCGATCCTGCAATTCGTGGATAACGGCGTATGGGGTTCTTATATAGTAAGGTCAGTAATAATACAGGCGTTCAGCGGTACCCCCAGCAGTAATACGAGTGTAGGCTGGATAGAGAGAATTGTGAATTTTGACACCATGTATAGGTAATGATTATGAAAAAGATAATATCGTTTCTATTTATAGCCGTATGTGCAGCGGGGTTCGTTGCATGTAACGACGACGATACGGAAGGGGCCGTTTTGACGGTAATCGGCGCGGACGTACAGTTCCCCGCCGCAGGAGGAGAAGGCTCAATCAGGGTCTCCTCTCCCGGAACCGTAACAGCCGTATCGGATAAAGACTGGCTTGTAATAGCCGGTCAAAGCCAAAGTGAAATAACCTTTACTGTATCCCCGAGCGGCGAAATGATGAACCGCACCGCGACGGTTACCATTTCCTACGGAGGCGTATCGCAAAGCGTAGCCGTCACTCAGTTGGGCGAGATCTTTTCGGCTACCGATCTCGACGGTTATGAATTCTCTTCGAAGGCGGAAACTTATATGCTCGAATTCTACACTAACAGTGATGATATCGCAGTGTCCGCAGATAAGGACTGGATTACGGTGGATTACATGAGAGGCCAATTGATTATCACTCTACAAGTCAATGCCAACCCGGAACCGCGATCGGCTATTATCACCATCTCGGGTGGATGGAAGCAGGAAGAAATAACTGTCACCCAGAAAGGCTTCGAACTGTTCGACGAAAACTTGGCTATCACATTACCATATTCCGGTCAACGGAATTACGTATTGGAACTTTCGGACGACATCGAGTTGTTCCCGTCCGACTGGACCATTACGGTGGACAATTGGGTGACCGCAGTCAAATCCGAAGACGGTAAGTCCATAACATTTTCGGCGGATGCAAACACGACCGGAAGTAACCGGAGTTCGAAAATAACGATTACCGGAGGTGAATTCGTAGTGGAATCCGATATTATACAGGCGTCGGTACCCATCACAGACTATCTGGAACAATATGAATGGTACTTCGATTTCAGTCAGGCCACTGGTATTTATATCGATTATCGGGACCAGCTTAAGACCGAAGTAGCAGGTATAGGAGAGGTTTTCTCGGAATTGTCATTCTTTCCGTATCCCTCTGCTTTTGGCACCCATGCAATGTATTTCGAATTCGAAGACGGTCCGGATGACTATTATGTGATGTATACTTATTACATCAATACCACTCCCGGCGATGAGTTTATGACATATCTGGAATACGGATACGGCGTAGCCGGATACGGAAATTATTACCGCCCACTGTTACCCACCATGGATGAGATTGTCACACTTGGAATCAACGGTATATTCATGATTTCAGAAGCGGACAATTATACAGATCCCTCGGTTTTAAGATTGGTGGATGCAGCAGACGATTCCAATTCCTTTGTAATGACCACCGAAACGGTGCGTTACCCGTGATATTCAATAAGCTCTTTACCATTATAGCTTATTTTATATAGTTTAACATACGATTAATTTTCAGGAATGGGTATGGCGGGAGCCATGCCCATTTCATTTATACGTCATCGTATTCGACTTATACCAGGGCGAATCCCGTATGGAAGCGCGTACATAAATTCGTGATTAGGATAAAAGTTTTATTATTATTCCTTTCACCTGTAGGTTGAAAGATTCTTTATCCCCGTCGGTGGTAACGATAAGTCGGCCGCCTTTTTGAAAAGCTGCCATTCCAGCTCTGGTATACCACTCTATCTTCTCGGCCATATGGTCGAAGTAACCCCGGCGTCCGGTTAGTCCGAAATGTTCCCAAATATAGGGCTCCTTAGAACCGTCTATATAGAGAGTGAAGTCGGGAACTTTAAATTCGTCATTCCAATAAAACTTCTTTTCATATTCTACCTCTATGCGAGGCTCTTTAAGCAACTGTTCGTAAATATGGAGCTCCTGCAAAGACTTTACTTTCGTCCCGTCTTTGGCTGCACATTCGTAACCGGGACTATAAGGTATTTTCCGGGTCGCTATGTTTTCGCTGTCGGCAGAATCTTTGGTCCTAACCGGGTTATGCGGCCTGCGGAAATACCAATTCCAATGCTCCGGGTTACTGTCATCGACATCACAGCAGGTAATAACCTGTCGGAGGAGTCTTTTTTTGTGCATCAACTTCATGAAATGGCCAAAGGCCGACGAACTCGTAAAGAGAAACCCCTTCTTTTTCGAGCAGTAGTCCCATATATCGGACAGCCTGGTGAATTTAGTGGTGGAAGTCTGTTCGAAAAGATCGTTTATGTATCTTCTGATCGTGAACAGTAGTTTCATTTGCCGCTCTTCCGGCATATCGTCTATCCATCGGTACGGGTTCTTGTAACTCATATTTAGACCTTTTATAAAAAGATTCCACTACGACAATCATACCATTGTGGCTCGGTCAAGGTATGCAGGTGGTCCCGGACCCGGGTTTCCGACCCATAAAACGTTAGCTCCGGCAATCGATACGATTGCCGGAGCTTTACCGTGCTCCCTCTGGGGCTCGAACCCAGGACCCCAACATTAAGAGTGTCGTGCTCTACCAACTGAGCTAAAGAAGCAGTTTTACAAAATCTGGGGATGAGTACGTATTCTATTTACGCGAGCCGGACGGCTGAAAATGATACGTCCCCGTTTTGCAGATGCAAATATAAGCGTTCCGCAAAAAAAATCAAAATAATATCCGGGGAATATATTCAATCGGGTCGGGATTAGATTACAATCCGGTCGCAAAACATCTTACCCGAACCGGGACGGGTGTCTTTATTATACCGGTATCCCGGCGTTAAACTTTTGTTTACACTAAAGGTGAAACACGTATGAAGTGCAAAGACGTATGGCCTAACGGTGCCAATATGTCGGGCCTCTGAAAACAATTGAAAGAAAACCCTCTACCCGTATCCACAGGCCCGTTTACGATGAATAAGCCTACCCTGAAAACAGACCGGCCGGAGAAAACTCCGGCCGGTCCCTTTTATTCCGCCCTGACCCGTAGAAAGGCCATAACCCGGGCCACGCTACTCGTACTGCCCGCTGAAAAGTGCCGAAACCTCTCTCGGAGTGAGGAAACGCCATGCACCGCGCTTTAGATTCTTCTTAGTCAGCCCGGCAAAGTAGACCCTATCCAACTTGCGGACCTGATACCCGAGGTGCTCGAATATACGGCGGACAATCCTGTTGCGCCCGGAGTGAATCTCGATACCTATCTCTTTAGCGTCGTCTTTAACGTAGTCTATCGCGTCGGCACGGATGAAACCGTCGTCGAGTGTTATTCCCTCGGCGATACTGCGCATATCGTCCGGAGAGAGCGCCTTGTCGAGCGTGACCTGATATATTTTCTTCTTCTCGTACGACGGGTGGGTAAGTTTCTTTGTCATATCCCCATCGTTGGTTATAAGCAGTACGCCCATACTGTTCTTGTCGAGGCGTCCTACCGGGTAAACTCTCTCCTTGACCGAGTTTTTAAGCAGGTCCATTACCGTCTTCTCGGCGTGCGGGTCGTCGAGCGAAGTGACGAAGCCCTTGGGCTTGTTCATCACGATATAAACTTTGCTCTCCCCGCGGACCAGTTTACCGTCGTAGCGCACCACATCACCGGGCATCACTTTGGAACCCATTTCGGTCACTACCGCGTCGTTTACCGTCACCCGTCCTGCGGCGATAAGTTCATCCGCCTCGCGACGCGAACATATACCCGACATGGAGAGATAGCGGTTCAACCGCACCTCCTCCTTCTGCTGCCCACGGGGATATTTGGGGTAATTTTCCTTGTCGAACGCAGGTTTTCCCTTGCGGTTGTCGTAACCGCCTTTGCGCTGGCCTCCGCCGCGAGGGTCGTAACCCCCGGGACGCCCAGAGGCACCACCGTAGCGGTTCCCGCCTGGCCTGCCGTCACCGGAACCTCCCGGGCGGCCTCCGGGACGGTTGTCGCCGTAACTGCGGCTTGGCGGTCGGTTGCCCGTACGGTCGCCATACGGCCGGCCGTCGTCGGGCCTGCCGCCCTGATATCCGCCACGGCTGCGATCCGGCGGACCCGGCCTGCCGTCTTTATTATAACCGCGGTTGTCCCCGCCGTAACCGCCGCTCCGCTGGCCGTACGACGGTTTTCGGTCGGCACTCCCGGTACGGTCCGCACGGATACGCGAATCACGGTCACGGTTATAGTTTTCACTATTGAAATAATCGTCCTTAGAAGTGTCGATATGACTGCGGCTATCCTTCCTGTATGAAGGATTCCCGGTTCGGAGTTTATTGTCGGATGTAAAATTTGGATTGTATGAGCGCCTTTCGCCCCCTTCGGGCCTCGGTGGGCGCCCTTCACCGCTATCGGGGTACCGTCCGCCTTCACGCTGGTAACGGTTTTCTCCACCCTCAGGAGAAGGGAATTTACCCGGGTTCTTTTCGACCCTCGTAATACGTTTGCGTTTATCCTTGGTGAACTTCGCCAACGGGTCGGCGCCTGTACGGTTCGTGTCATCCCGACCGGGACCGTCTTGATTTTCCCTGCCCTCATCAGGGGCGTTGGGATAGTCTTTTTCCATTTACATTAAGTATTTACACATTAACAAAGGTAGGACTTATTTCTTATATTTACGTTACATTTTCGGCTCTATATATACCAATTTAGATTAAAAAGGATGAAATTCGATTTCGATAAAGCAGTTGACCGCCAGGGTACTTCGTGCTATAAATGGGACAAACGCACCGAACTTTTCGGCCGCCCGGACGTGATTCCGATGTGGGTAGCGGATATGGACTTCGAGGTTGCGCCATGCATCACCCGTGCCATTAAAAACCGTGCCGAAGCCGCCGTTTACGGATACGATTTCCGCGGCGAGCGGTTCTTTGGGGCGGTCAGGGAGTGGCTGTCCCGCCGGGGTGACTGGCAGACCGAGACTGAGTGGATGCTCTATACTCCGGGCGTGGTGGCCGGGCTGGTATTTTCCCAGCGGGCCTTCTCCAAAAAAGGCGACAGAGTAGTAATCCAGCCGCCGGTATACCCGCCTTTCGCCGGAACTGTACGGGAGAACGGCCGCACTCTGGTGACCAACCCGCTGGTGGTGAGAGACGGTAAGTTCGAAATCGACTTCGTAGACCTCGACCGGAAACTCGAAGGGACAAAATTGTTTATCCTCTGTAACCCGCATAACCCATCGGGAAGGGTGTTTACCCGCGCGGAACTCGAAGGAATCGCCTCGCTTTGTTTAAAACACGATGTGCTGATTATCGCCGACGAGATACATTCGGATCTTATATTCGACGGGCACCGTCATATCCATATTGCCTCGCTTTCGCCCGAGGTAGCCGAACGCACGGTTTCGCTGCTGGCCCCAAGTAAGACCTTCAATATCGCCGGGCTCTGTACTTCGGTAGCGGTTATTCCGAACAAAGACCTTCGCGAACGGTTCTATGCCGTGATGGCTGCGACCCATACCATAGAGGGTAATTCGTTCGGCAATGTCGCTCTAATCGCCGCCTATGAAGAGGGGGGAGAATGGCTGGACGAGGTAAACCGCTACCTTTACGGCAATTACGAGCTGGTACACGACCACCTTGCCCGTGAGGTTCCCTCCGTCCGCACGTTCCCTCTCGAAGGGACCTATCTTATGTGGCTCGACTTCTCGGCGTGGGATATGGACGGCGACCAATTGCAAAATTTTCTGATAAATAAAGCCGGTCTCGGCCTGAACGACGGCCGCACGTTCGGCCGCGAGGGTATACACCACGCCCGTATGAACCTTGCCACACGCCGCGCGCTTGTCCGGCAGGCAGTGGAACAGTTGACCCAGGCGTGCCGGGAAGCGGGATTGACGGGGATATAATATTATTGTTTGAGACGGATTAAGCAGAACAGTCTGCCGCCGAAGGTAATAGGGTGACTTTATTTAATTAAACCTATTCAATCGAAAGGGCGGAGTTCGACGATAAAACCAATCCCGGTCCTATACCAAAGAAGGTAGATTCTTCACTTCGTTCAGAGTGACATAAATAAAGTCATACCGACGATTTCACAACAGACCAGATTTTATTCCGCAGGGCCGAATCCACAAGCCCCGTATTTGTGCGGGTCGGGTGCACCCGGTTACTCAGGAATACCATAAAAATATCTTTCTGCGGGTCCATCCATATCATCGTCCCGGTATAGCCTGTATGGCCGTAACCGCCGTGCAGCGAGGAGTTGTTGCCCCGCTTGTCGAAGCCCAGCCCACGGTAGATACCGCGCGGCTCCAGCGGTGAACTGGTGAATAGACGCACGGTCCGCTCGGAAATTATCCGGCGGCCACGGAAACGGCCCTCGTTAAGCATCATTTCGCAGAAGCGCGACAGGTCGTCGGCAGTCGAGAAGATACCCGCGTTCCCCTCAACGCAGTCCCGCACTGCGGCAAGGTCGTCATGGACGTATCCCACCAGCAGGCCGCGGTCCATCAGGTAGTCCATTTCGGTGGGCACTATCATCTGCGGGGACTTCCATCTAAGAGGATTGTAACCCGTATTTGCCATGCCCAACTCGGTATACAACCCGGCAACAAATTGGTCGATATTCTGCCGGGCGAGCACCTCCACCACCTGCCGCAGGATAAGGAAATTACTGTCGGTATAGACGTACCTGCCCCGCTGTTCCGGTTTATAGGAGCGGATAATGCGGGCTATGACGAGCGAATCCACATCGGGGTTTATATAGGTATTCTCCCCCGCCCTGCGGTAACCCGGAAGCGCCGCGGTCGAGACATAACGCGGATTGCCCACAGCCTCGGTACAACGCCAGCAGTTCTGGTCGACCGGGTATGGGAACAACTCCGCATTCAACCGGTTGCTGATGTATGCGCCCCCGTTGGCGTTCGAGAAAAGCAGGCTGTAAGCCGGAAAATAGGGCAGACCGGAGGTGTGGGTGAGTAACTGGCTTATGGTAATGGTGCCCACCGGGGTACCGGCATAGCACGATAGGTAGTCCCCGACGGTTTTATTCAGGTCCACTTTCTCCTCGTCATATAGTCGCATCAGGGCGAACGTGGTCGAGACCACTTTGGTGAGGGAGGCAATATCGTAAACCATATCGGGCGTAACGGTAATAGCCCTGGTCTCGTCGGTAAATCCGTAACACTGCCGGAAAACAATCCCGCGGCTGTTTCCTATGGCCACGCTCGCACCCGGGTAATAACCGGCGTTAAGCCCTTCGGTCATCAGGGCGTCCACCCTGTCGATTGTGCTTTGCGGGATATCGCGAGCCGCTGCCTCTAAGGGCAAGGACAGTAAAACCGGTAAAAATATGTATCTAAAAAACTTACTTTTCATAACGGGGCGAAAATAGTCATAATCTTTCGGAATCGCTAAGTATATAAAATGTCAAAATAAGAAGCCGCAAAATAGAGGTCAGAACTTGCTAAGCCCGAACATATATTTATGAGACATAACCGCTGATGGAAGATTCTTCAATTCGTTCATAATCATATATAACGTGGTACTACCTCGGCCTTATCCGCAAGTCCTGCAAAGCCACGGCGGCTTCAGAATTCCCGTGCGAATCGGAGACAATTCTTACCGCCTTTACCTCCCCCTGCGGGTAAACGGTCGCATGGCCGTGATAATCGAGCGTAGCGGAATCGGTAAAGGTGACACCGTCCGCGCTCAACTGCACCCTACCGAACGGGATATGGTATCGCGGCATATACGACAGTCCGGTCTGCACCTCGATGCTACGGGCATCTACCGGCTCGGCGAATGTGTACTGGAACCAATCGCCCTTGCGGCAGGTCGCCGACGTGCGTGTATAAGTTGTAAAATTGTAGTCCTCCACGTTTGCAAACGGAAAATTGCGGCTCTGGTTAAGCGAACTGGTCAGTCTAACTTTCGGCTGGATATATGACGATTTTGAAAATTCGAGCAAAATATCGGCATCGTACGGCCCGCTGTTGGTCACGGTGACGGTAGCCCTACCGGTGCTATTGTCCTCGTTCACGTACCAGCGCATAAGGTGGAGGTCGTTTACGGCCTGCCCGCGGGCTATCAGAGTCTGTGTCTCCCGCTGTCCCGCAAAGGCGAGCTTGTTGATACGGAAATTAACCCCCGGTGTTCGGGCGCGCAGGTACCACAACCCCGTATCGGCGGCAATCTCGGATATCGGTATCTCGAAGGTCAATGTGCGGCGGGACGGCACATTATAGATCTTCACCGCCTTCGGTGAAACGGAGGCGCTGTAAAGGCCGTCGTGGAACCTGGTGAACCGGTAATCCCACGGGTCCGCTGTTTCGATTGATCCGGTATATACGGCCGACTCCGGCGTGGGGTCGCTGCCGTCGGTGGTATAGCGGACCACGCCCGGCGTGGCATTATCCGTAACGGTTATCCTCCCCGACTTGTAATCGGCCACGGGCGGCTCCAGCCTGTAATTTATACCCATAGCCGAGAGCCTGTCGAGGTGCCAACCGTCGAGCCGTGCCGAGAATTCCGCCCAGTCGCGGGCACTCTCGTCCGTCCACGCCACCTCCGCCAGAGCGGCCATCCGGGGCCAGGTCATATATTCGAAATAATCCTCACGTCCGTGTGTACCGTACGGCAAAAGTATCTCCGAGAAAAATGTTCCCTCAACCCCTTTGACGTTCTTCAACTGGTCGGCATCGAAGCCGTTGCGAACCAGTCCGAAATTATAGAGTTTTTCGGCTGGCACTACCCCGGCCCAGGTCTGCCCGAACTCCTCGGGGGCCTGCTTCATATCTATGTAAAAATAGTGACCGGGCATAATCACCATCTTATACCCGTCCTCGGTAGCCTTTTTGCCGGTGTCGATATTGCTCCACGCGTATACCACAGACCCTTCGGCAAGGGTATCGCGTTTAATGGCCTCGTCCCACACCGCCGGGATTTTACCGTGCCTGCGCAATATATCCGAGACACGTTCTATAAAATAGTCCTCCAGTTCGGCGGCTTCCTTCATGCCGTGGTCCTTCATAAAGTCCTTACAATCGGGGCATGTCCGCCACTGGCCGTAGGCAACCTCGTCGCCCCCGATATGGAAATACCGGGACGGGAAGACGGGCGCCAGCTCGGCGATAATCCTCTCGAGCATCGCATAGTTCGCCTCGCGCGATGCACACCAGACGTTGCGGCGGTCGTCCCCGGCCGTCGGCCCGGTGTTGTATGTGTACGCACACAGTATCTCCGGATGTGCTTTGGCTGCGGCGCGGCTGTGGCCGGGCAGATCTATTTCGGGGATAATCTCCACATTCCTGAACGCGGCGTAAGTCACGATTTCTGCCAGTTCCTCTTTTGTAAAGTAACCGCCGTACTCCTCTCCGAAGTTGCCGTAAATCGACCTTAGCGGCCGGTCGCCGCCGCGGAATCCGCCGGTCTCGGCCAGGGCCGGGTAGCAGTCCAGCGCAATTCGCCAACCCTCGTCGTCGGTAAGGTGAAAATGCAATTTATTGAGCTTGTGGGCGGCCATACGGTCGATATGGCGCATGACGTTCTCTTTGGGCTGGAAGGTGCGGGCTACGTCGAGCATCATTCCGCGGTATTCGAACCGCGGGTAATCTTCTATTGTCTGCACCGGTATATAATAATCCTCGGGCAACTCCAGCCGCCGGTAAACCGACGGGGGAAGCAGCTGGAGGAAAGTTTGCATTCCGTAGAACAGTCCCGCCCGGTCGCGCCCTTCTATTACCACCTTCTCCGGCCGGACCTCTATCCTGTAACCCTCCGCGCGGGGGACCGCATCGGAGAAACGAAGTTCAATTTCGTTATAGGTCTGCGGCAGGGGAAAGCGCCACCGGTCCGGATAGGCCATGCGGATTGTAGAGCGGAACCAGTGCTGGGTAAGGAAATCCACCCCTTCCCCGGCCTCAATCATAGTGCCGGAGCAGAGCGTGAAATAGCCCTCTCCGTAGTCGTGCGAAACGGGTTTCGGAACGATTTCCGGGTACTGCAGCTCCGGCTCCGGCCGGGCCAGCACCCCGTAGGCGTCGCTGTACAGCAGCAGTGCGGCCACGGCCCATGCCACGGCCAGTATACGGTTACTCCTCATATAGCAGGTAGGGCTTGCGTTGCTGTTTAAAATTCTTCACGTCGTCGGCCCACCGGGCCTTAATCTCCCAGGCCGTATGGCCGTTCAGTATCATCTGCCGAACATAGTCCACCCCGGCCAGCCGCTCGAAAGCGTTATTGAAAAACCGGTCGGGCCTTCCGAGCGCGTTGTAGGCATCTATTACGTACGAAAGGTCCACCCCACGGGCTATTACCCGTCTGTCGTCCGGCTCGGTGCGAAGGTCCACCCCGTAACACTCCCGCCCGTTCAGCAGGGGGTCCCGCGCACCTTCACGCGGAGAGGGGGTGAACGAGAAAGTATAACCCTTATCCTTCATATCCGGGTGGCCGTAGGCCTGAAACGGGAAGTCGGTCCCGCGTCCGAGGCTGACCGGGGTAGCCTCGAAAAAGCAGATGGACGGGTATAGGTAAACCGACCGCATATTGGGAAGGTTCGGGGAAGGTTTTACCGGTAAATTGTAGCAGGTAGAATGGGTATAACCGGAGCACGGGACCACCGTCACATCGCACTGCACACCCCCGGGCAGCCAACCCTCTCCGTTTATCATTCCCGCCAGCTCCCCGAGGGTCATGCCATGCACTACCGGTATGGGGTGCATTCCTATAAAGGATTGGTGTTTCGGGTCGAGAATGGGACCATCCACATACATCCCGTTGGGGTTCGGTCGGTCGAGCACTATAAGCGGCACTCCGGCCTCCGCGCAACTCTCCATAAGGTAGTGCATAGACGAGAGGTAGGTGTAAAACCTCAAGCCCACATCCTGTATATCGAACAGCATCACGTCCACTTTTGCCACCTCCGCCGGGTCGGGTTTGCGAGACGAACCGTAAGCCGATATAACGTTTATACCGGTTTTTGCATCCCTGTAACTTTTCACATGTTCTCCGGCGTCGGCATCACCCCGGAAGCCGTGCTCGGGGGCGAATACCACCGTCACCTCTATGCCTGCCGCCAGTAGGGTATCCACCAGATGGACCCCGCCCACCAGCGCGGTATGGTTGCACATTATCCCGACCTTTCGGTCCCGCAACTCCCCGAAATAGAGGTCGGTCCGCTCGGCACCGGTAACGAGCTGTGCCGCAAGCCCAAAAGCCGTGAACGCCGAGATAATTATTGACAGTACGATTATTCTCACATCTGTATATTTACGTAATAAGGGCAAAATTAATAATTTACTTCTTACCGGATTAGTCAAAACGGCTTTAATGTAAACACGTTTGGAATCTACGCTACTAATATAACGGCCCCTAAGGTCCCGTTCTTATCCCGGTCCGGTCAAAAAAGTACCGTGCCGCGTTACGGTAGGGTATTCGGACCCGTTCGGAACCGATAATATTTTACTAAATTAGCCGCCGGAACCACTTTAAAAATATAAATACGTGAAAAGAATAGCTCTTATTACAGCCCTCCTTTTGGCAGCGGCCTTAGCAGGGCCAACCCCGGCGGCGGCACAGGTAAGCATCAGTATAAATATTAACCGACAGCCCTCGTGGGGTCCCTCGGGTTACGACTTCGTCCGTTTTTACTATTTCCCGGAGTTGAATATCTATTACGATGTGGAATCGGGTCTTTTTTACGTTCACACGGGCCGCATCTGGAGGTCCTACCGCAACCTTCCGCGCCGCTACCGCCACCATGACCTGTATGTGACATATAAAGTGGTGATAAATCAGGACCGGCCGTGGACGAACAATTCCGCCCACGTGCGCCAGTATGCCTCCTATAAATCCAACCGGTCGCAGGTACCTATCCGCGATAGCTGCGATGAACGGTATAACAACTCGCGCAGCCAACCCGCAGTCAGCGGCCGCGGCTCGTCCGGCCGTAACGACAGGTCGGTCCGCAGCAGCGAAAGCAGAAGCAGCAGCTCGGGAAGGAACTCCGGAAACAGCAGTCGCGGCAACAGTACCGGTAATAATAACAGCAGCCGTAACAGCAGCCGAGGCAGGTAGTAAAGCCTAACGGCAGGAAAGCAAAAGAATGCCGACCGCAAAGCGGTCGGCATTCCTTTAAGAAGCCCTCCCCTATCTTGGCCCGGACGAGAGTGCCGGACGGACGGTAAAGTTTACGTCTAAAACAGGCTGTAGGCCACGGTCAACCCCGCCATCACTATCGATACCATACTCATCAGCTTGATGAGGATATTCAGCGAAGGGCCGGAGGTATCCTTGAACGGGTCTCCCACCGTGTCGCCCACAACGGTGGCCTTATGGTTGTCAGAACCCTTGCCCCCGAAGTTACCCTCCTCGATATATTTTTTCGCGTTATCCCACGCGCCGCCCGAGTTGGCCATAAATATCGCCAGTACAAACCCGGCACCCAGGCCACCCACCAGCAGGCCCATCACCCCGGCCACGCCAAATATCAGGCCCGTTACCACGGGCGCAAGGATTGCCAGTATCGACGGGAACAGCATCTCACGCTGCGCACCCTTTGTGGAAATCTCCACGCAGCGGGCATAGTCCGGCGTTGCATCGCCCGTCATAATGCCTTTTATTTCACGGAACTGCCGCCTCACCTCGTTCACCATGCTCTGAGCCGCACGGCCCACTGCGTTCATCGTAAGACCGCAGAACAGGAAGGCCATCATCGAGCCGAAGAATATACCGACCAGCACCTTCGGGTTCATCAGCGTTATCTGATAATAGTCCATAAAATCGAGTATCCCGGCCTCCGAAACCAGTTTTTCCGTACCGTCCGACAAAATCAGAAACTTCTGCCCGATATGGCCGAGTCCTATTTTTATCTCTTCGATATAAGAAGCGAGCAGGGCCAGCGCGGTAAGCGCGGCGGACCCGATTGCGAATCCCTTACCGGTGGCAGCCGTGGTATTGCCGAGCGCATCGAGCGCGTCGGTGCGCTTGCGCACCTCGGGGCCGAGTCCGCTCATCTCGGCGTTACCGCCCGCGTTGTCGGCTATCGGGCCGTAAGCGTCCGTGGCGAGGGTAATGCCGAGTGTCGAAAGCATACCCACCGCGGCGATACCGATACCGTACAGACCCAGACTAAGGTTGGAAGCCGTGAGCATATTGGCCACGTCGAAATTAATTGCGCAAAGGAACGAGAGAATTATCGCCAGCCCGATGGTTAGTACCGGGATGGCCGTGGATACCATTCCGAGACCGATTCCCGAAATAATTACCGTCGCCGGTCCGGTAGACGAGCTTTCCGACACTTTTCGGGTGGGTTTATACGAATGCGAAGTGTAGTATTCGGTGGCCTGCCCGATTATGATACCGGCAACAAGGCCTATAATTACCGAGAACGAAATACCCAGCCAGTTCTGCAGCCCGAGCAGGTAGAGGATAACGAAGGTCGCGACGGCGATAAGTGCCGCGCTTACATTTACCCCGCGGCCCAACGAGCCGAGCAGTTGTTTCATAGTGGCGCCCTCCTTTGTCCGCACGAGAAATATACCTATGATAGACAAAAGTATTCCCACCGAGGCAATGAGCATCGGGGCGAAAACCGCTTTCAACTGCATCTCCTCCTGCCCGGCAAAAGCGAAAGCCGCGGCTCCGAGGGCCGCCGTGGCAAGTATCGAGCCGCAGTAGCTTTCATATAGGTCGGCGCCCATACCGGCCACGTCGCCCACATTATCTCCCACGTTATCGGCGATGGTGGCCGGGTTACGCGGGTCGTCCTCTGGGATTCCGGCCTCGACTTTACCAACGAGGTCTGCTCCCACGTCGGCGGCCTTGGTATAGATACCGCCCCCCACTCTGGCGAACAGGGCCTGCGTAGATGCCCCCATCCCGAACGTGAGCATCGTGGTGGTCATCACCACCAGTTTCTGTGTGCCGGTAACGTCCACAAAGTTCTCGAGAATAATATACCATATCGAAATATCGAGCAGCCCGAGGCCGACCACTACAAGCCCCATCACGGCGCCGCTCCTAAAGGCAACTTTCAGACCCCTGTCGAGCGACTGCGAGGCGGCATGGGCCGTACGCGCCGATGCGTACGTGGCGGTCTTCATACCGAAGAAGCCGGCAAGCCCCGAGAAGAAACCGCCCGTAATAAAAGCGAACGGGACCCACGGGTTCTGCACCCCGAGCCCGTAGGCCAGAAAGGCGAAGAAAAGCGCGAGTACGGCGAAGACCACCGCCACGACTTTATACTGCTGCCTGAGATATGCCATCGCACCCTTTCGTACGTGCGATGCTATCTCCTGCATCCGTTCCGTCCCCTCGCTCTCGGCCTTCATCCGTTTATAAAAAAACCATGCGAAAACCAGTGCCACCACAGAAGAGAACGGCACCAACCAGAAAATTACAGGCGTATTACCCATATCCGAAAAAGTTTTAAGGTTATATGTTAGTTTTTACAGTGAAATCCACCACCCCCACACCCCCAGAAAAGCGGGGTACCCGAAATATTACCGCAATGTATTCATCTTTTTACCGCTCCGCTACCAAAGTAACCTGGAACGGCCACCGGGAACAGTTCCCCGTCTTCAATGCCTTGCCGCAAAGATGCAAACAGTTACCGCAAATCATTACAAAGTTATCATTATAATTGAAAAATGCTAATTTTGGCCCCGGACAGCCCGACCTGCAATAACTACGCAAAACAGAGCCGATTCCGTTTACTATGGCAGTACGACCATTAATACGGGCTACCATATTAAAGAGAATTTATGCCGATTAGGAAATATACCACAGACGAACTTGGACGTCACACCCCCGAGGAGTACCACATCGCACCGAAAATGCCCGTGGTAGTGGTTCTCGACAATATCCGCAGCCTGTATAATGTGGGTTCGGTGTTCCGGACCTGCGACGCCTTCGCGGTAGAGAGGTTATGCCTCTGCGGTATTACCGCTACCCCGCCTGACAGGGAGATACATAAAACGGCCCTCGGGGCGGAAACCACAGTGGAATGGTCGTACTATAAAGACCCAGTGAAGGCAATCGAAGCCCTTCGCGGAGTGGGTTATAGAATAATAGCCGTGGAGCAGGCGGAAGGATCGGTGCCGCTGGGTGATTTCAACTGCCGCGACGGCGAGCGGTACGCACTTGTGTTGGGTAACGAGGTCTTCGGGGTGTCGGACCGGTGCATGGAAATGTGCGATACGGCGATTGAAATTCCTCAATCCGGAACCAAGCACTCGCTCAACGTGTCGGTGGCAGCGGGAGTGGTTCTCTGGAACTTTTACTCTGCTTTCCGGAGCCGGGGATTGCTTTAAGATAATATTACATCGTTATACGCGCACCTTCCCGGTTACACCACTTAATAATACCGGCATTCAGGAGTTAGTAGGTTCCGGGTGGGCGCTTGTATATTTTTAAAAACTGCCTACCTTAGCCCCGTAAACCTGAAATTGGGAAACCGCATGTCGACACAAACCGCCTCGTTAAGGCCCGTTACGACTTACCGCCTTTATGAAATGAAACAGCACGGCGAGAAAATCGCCATGCTTACCGCTTACGACTACTCCACTGCCCGTATCCTCGACGCGGCGGGAGTGGACGTAATACTTGTAGGCGATTCGGCGGCCAACGTCATGGCCGGCTACGAAACCACCGTTCCCATCACCCTCGACAATATGATATACCACGCCAAATCGGTGACCCGCGCGGTCAAGAGGGCGTTGGTTATCGTAGACCTGCCGTTCGGTACCTATCAGGGTAACTCCAAAGAAGCGCTGGCATCGGCTATCCGGATAATGAAGGAGACCGAGGCAGACGCGGTGAAACTCGAAGGCGGCGAGGAGATACTCGAATCGGTCAACCGCATTCTGTCGGCCGGTATCCCCGTTATGGGGCATCTGGGCCTTACACCTCAATCAATCCATAAATTCGGGACCTATGCCGTCCGCGCGCGCGAAGAGGAGGAGGCGGAGAAGTTGCTGCGGGACGCATTGTTGCTGGAGAAGGCCGGTTGTTTCGGGATGGTACTCGAAAAGATACCTGCGGCCCTCGGGCGGAGGGTGTCGGAGAGCGTCCGCATCCCGACCATCGGTATCGGAGCGGGCAACGGCACGGACGGGCAGGTGCTCGTGGTGAACGATATGCTGGGTATTACAAATGAATTCTCGCCCCGGTTCCTGCGCCGCTACGCTGACCTGCACGGCATAATGACCGACGCATTCACCAACTACATAACCGATGTGAAATCGGGCGATTTCCCGAACGAAAAAGAGCAGTATTGACCGGTCCCCATTCAGATAGGAACTGAAAAATATATATTTACACCACCCCGCGGTAGATCTTTCGCCCCATACGGCTCTTCAGGAAGACAATTATTGTAACATCATGCCGGGCATACCATACAGTAAGAAAATCCTCTCACTACTGTTTAGTATGATACCTTACATATCCATCAGCTCCCGGAGAGCGTCCCTCTCTTTCTCGCATTTCGGGGTGTAGGATATGACGTATTTACGGCCGTTGCGCATTTCGAGGAACAGCATATTGCGCAGGTGGCGGCTGTATATCCTAAAACGGCCGTGGTCGGGCGTCGAGAGCATCCCCCAGTAACCGATCATGCCGCTACTGCCGAGAAACCTATCGGATAGGCCGAGTTCGTTTTTACGGATACGGTGGACCGATTTAATATCCCCGTGGCGGATAACCTTGTTGCCTCCCAGCCTGCGTATAATGAACGAGTCCTCCCACATTGATATGTTCATCGGGTAGGTGAATACGATGAAGGCCACGAGCGCCAAAAGCAGTACGATGGTCGTGAGTATGGCATACTTCTCCCACCCGGGAAGGTCGGGCTGGCCCATCTGAAGGCCCATCACCATAAACCCTATAATTATAAGGAACGCACCGATAACGGTAGCAAGGACCGCTCCTTTACTCCACATAAGAAATTCTCCAATAAGTTCTGTAAGGTTTGCCGTCTGGTCCTTCCTGCAAAACACCGCAGGCGGACCGCACTGTCTTCAACCGTCGGCCGGGTTATCCGGCCCATAACTTTCCCGGGCCATACCGCTCCTGATACGAACCGGGCCAGCCCGCCCAACAACTCCCCGCGTGCAGTCGGGAAAACTA
This sequence comes from Rikenellaceae bacterium, assembly GCA_020859685.1. Classification (GTDB taxonomy): domain Bacteria; phylum Bacteroidota; class Bacteroidia; order Bacteroidales; family Rikenellaceae; genus WRDF01. Next base: position 60,065 of record JAJBVT010000062.1, on the reverse strand, counting down.
TTTGCTGAGTTTTTTATAGACCACGGCCGTACGGTTGACGTTGTAAATATATATATAATGTCTCAAATCCCCATCCTTTTGAGCCACCGGGAAACTGAAATGCGGTACCCCCTCCACAATCCGGTCCAGCCCGCCATAATCCGGAGAATCGCTCGAGAGCAGTACCCTGTACCGTCCGGGCGATGGCACCGGTACGGAATAATCCGGTATGCTCCGCGTAGGACTCCAGTTAAGAACGAATACCAGATCGCCGTGGGAATAGACCATCGTCTGGTTCCCCTCGTCCATCATAAGGTTGTATGGGTAATTGTCGGCTAAGATACCGAACTTACGCACCATCCTAATCATGTCACGGTCGAAATCGCCCAACTGTGCATAGCGAAGAAACGGATTTGCCGCTAGGCTCCACTGGCGACGGGCATGCATATAACTCCAGCCGTTGCCCTCACGAGGGAAGTCTATCCACTCCGGGTGGCCGAACTCGTTACCCATAAAATTGAGATACCCTTGTCCGCCCATCGAAATGGTGGCCAACCGTATCATCTTATGAAGAGCGACGCCCCGGTCTACCACGAGACTGCGGGTGGCGCGGTCCATCCCGGTATACATCTCCTTGTCCATCAGCCGGAAAGCGATTGTCTTGTCGCCCACCATGGCCTGGTCGTGCGACTCGGCGTATGTGATGGTCTTGACGTAAGGAAGACGGTCGGTCATTATATTCCAGATGTCCCAGATATTCCACTTCTCGTCCGGCACCTCCTTGAGCATCTTTATCCAGAAATCGGGTACCGCCATCCCGAGGCGGTAGTCGAACCCGATACCCCCGTCCCCGACCGGGGAGCACATGGTGGGCATCCCGCTTACATCCTCGGCGATGGTAATGGCCGACGGTCGGAACTCGTGCACCAAGGTGTTCGACAGTGCAAGGTACAACAGCGCGTCGCGGTTGACCGTATCGTCGAAAAATTTGTGCCGAGCGTCGAACTCCGTGTAGCCGTGGTGCTTGTAAATCATGGAGGTAACCCCGTCGTACCGGTAGCCGTCGAAATGGAACTCGTCCAGCCAGTATTTTGCGTTCGAGAGTAGAAAGTGCTGCACCTCGTCCTTCCCGTAGTCGAAGAGTTTGGAGTCCCAGTAGGGCTGATAGCCCTCCTCGCCGGGGCGGGAATACTGGTGGTCGGTGCCGTCAAGTTCGTTCAGGCCTTCGTTCAGGTTCTTTATGAAATGGGCGTGCACGAGGTCCATAATCACGGCCAGCCCCATCTTGTGTGCTTTCTTTATCAGGGCCTTGAGGTCCTCCGGCGTACCGAACCGTGACGAAGGGGCGAAAAAATTCGAGACGTGGTACCCGAAACTTCCGTAATAAGGGTGTTCGGCCACCGCCATAAGCTGCACGGCATTGTAACCCTGCTTCTTAATACGCGGCAGGATATCCCGTGCGAACTCCTTGTAGGTCCCTACCCGCTGGTCCTCTGTCGCCATACCGACGTGGGCCTCGTAGATTATGGGATTTCCGAGTTTCGAGGCGTCGTAATCGTCGCCCGACCAGTCGAACGGTTTGGGCGGGTTCCAGAACTGGCCGGAGAAATTCTTGGTATCCGGGTCCTGCACCGCCCGGCGGATATACGCCGGGATGCGTTCGTGCCAGCCGTTATCCCCGTGGACGAGTATCTTAACAAGCGAACCGTGTACCAGTTTTTTCGCATATACGGCATCCGGGAGGAAGGCGCTCCAGACACCGCCCTCACCCCGGTCGAGCGGGATGCGTTTGCGGTCCCACCCCGTAAGGTCGCCGAACAGCCAGACCTCCTTGGCACCCGGCAGCCACTCGCGGAACCACCAGCCGTCCAGCAGGTCGTCCCTTTGGAAACCGAACCAGCGGTAACCGTTGGCATAGTCGGTAATCGAACCGCTGGTGCGTTCTATTTGCCCGAGTTTAGCCCGGTAACGCTGGTAACGCGCCGTGATTTCGTCGGCGCTTTCGAGCAGCCATTGGTCCTGGTCCAGCACAGGCAGCCTCTTTCCGGCAACTTCCATATATGCAATATTTTTAATGCGAAATTTCTGACAAATAAAGATAAAGAAAAATAGGCCGCCGCCAAAAGATATGGAAAATTATCCTATATTTGTCTCCGTTAAAACCGGATATAAGCTGGGGGTAACACCGCACCGAGTCGGTCCGGGAGCGCCTTTTCTTTCATCCGGAAAAATATTAACCCAAAAGGTTTAAATATGTTCAAAAATCATCCCAAGGGACTTTTCGTACTTGCACTGGCCAATATGGGGGAGCGCTTCGGCTACTATACCATGCTGGCCATTTTCGTACTGTTTATGCAGGCGAAATTCGGATTCTCGTCCGATGCGACAAGTACTATTTTCGGTAGTTTCCTCGCGCTGGTCTACTTCCTGCCGCTGTTCGGCGGGCTTCTGGCCGACAAGGTGCTGGGCTACGGTAAGACGATAGCGTTAGGTATCGTGGTAATGTTCATAGGTTATTTCCTGCTTGCCATCCCGAGCGGCACGAACATGGGCGCCAAGGTGGCGATGTTCGGCGCTTTGGCCCTCATAGCCATGGGGACAGGCTGCTTCAAAGGGAACCTTCAGGCCCTTGTGGGTAACCTCTACGACGACCCGCGGTACAGCGCCAAGAGGGACCTTGCGTTCAGTATATTCTACATGTGTATAAATATAGGTGCGTTTTTCGCGCCCTCGGCCGCCGAAGCGGTGTCGAACCACTTTCTTGCCAAGGACGGTTTCTCGTACAACGCCGAGATACCGGCCCTGACACATCAGCTGATGGACGGCAAGATATCGGATGAGGGTATGCAGACCCTTACCGCTCTGGCCGATGCACAGGGATACCAGGGCACCGATATCGCTGCGTTCAGCGAGCAGTATCTCGAATCGCTGAGCACCTCATATAACTACGGCTTCGGGGTGGCGTGTATCTCGCTGATTATTTCGATGCTTATTTTCCTCGGCTTCCGCAGGCTCTACAAAGCGGCTGACAAGACCGAAAAGGAGAAGGCCAAAGAGGCTGCGGCTTCGGGCAAGGCATCGGACGTTATAGAGCTTACTCCCCAGCAGACCAAGGACAGGTTGATGGCCCTCGGTCTGGTGTTCGCTGTTGTGATATTTTTCTGGATGTCGTTCCACCAGAACGGGCTGACGATGACCTGGTTCGCCCGCGACTATACGGATTCTACGGTGACCGGGTTCGGTAGGTTCGGCTTCTCGCTGCTCACGCTCCTGCCGTTTATCCTTGTATTCTACGGTATCCTCAACGTGATTACGGGTAAGACTTCCAAATCAAAAACCACGGCCGGAATAGTAGCTCTGGCCGGTGCTTTGCTGGCTTGGTGGGCATATGCGGCCCTGCCGGAAACGATGAAGATAACCCCGCAGATTTTCCAGCAGTTCAACCCGTACTTTATCATACTCCTTACGCCGGTTACGGTGGGAATCTTCACCTGGCTCGGTTCGAAGGGCAAGGAGCCGCTTGCACCGCGTAAAATCGGCATCGGTATGCTTATCGCCGCGTTAGGGTTCGTGGTACTGATGATAGGCTCTATCGGCCTGCCGACACCCGCGTCCCTGTCGGGCACGGGTGGAGTCAGCACGACTCTCGTTTCCCCCAACTGGCTTATAAGCACCTACTTCGTACTTACGATAGCCGAGCTGTTCCTCTCGCCGATGGGCATATCTTTCGTGTCCAAAGTCGCACCTCCCAAATACAAGGGTATGGCACAAGGCGGATGGCTCGCGGCCACGGCGATAGGTAACTACCTGGTAGCCATTATCGGTTACCTGTGGGGTGGAATGCAGCTTTGGGTTCTTTGGGGAATCCTCGTGGCCTGCTGCCTGCTCTCCGCTGCGTTCCTGTTCTCGGTTATGAAACGGCTGGAAAAGACGACTTCGGAAGCGTAAAACTTTTCCGTAATTATAATAGAAAAGCCGTCTGCTCGGAAGTAGGCGGTTTTTTCGTTTCCTGGCGGGGCAGAATTGTCACAAGGTAGTAACGGAGGGCTTTTATATTGGTGTGGATTTTAATACTTTTGGGGTTGAAAAATAAAAAGTATGTCCACTTTAACCTTCCTCGGCACGGGAACTTCGCAGGGTGTACCGGTAATATCATGCTGGTGCACGGTATGTACCAGCGCCGACAGACGGGACAACCGCCTGCGGTCGTCGGTGCTGGTGGAGACGGCAGGTAAGATCATTGTTATAGACGCCGGACCGGATTTCCGTCAGCAGATGCTCCGCGAGGATGTCCGCCGTGTGGACGCTATTCTGCTTACCCACGAACACAAAGACCATATCGGCGGGCTGGACGATGTTCGTGCGTTCAACTACACCACCGGCCGCCCTGTCGATGTCTTTGCCACCGCACGGGTACAGCGGCGCATCGAGAGAGATTTCGACTACGCGTTCGGGGAGAACCGTTATCCGGGAGTACCGGATATCCAGTTGCACACCATAGAACCCCGAACGCCGTTCGATATCGGCGGGCTGGAGGTTATTCCCGTAGAGGGGTACCATTTCAGGCTTCCCGTGGTGGGTTTTAGAATCGGTAATATGGCCTACCTTACCGATATGAACCGGATCGAAGAGAGCGAAATCGCAAAGATAAAAGGGGTTGACGTGCTGGTAATAAACGCCCTGAGAAAAGAGACCCACCTGTCACACTTCACCCTCGACGAAGCTATCGCGGTGGGGCGTACAGCCGAGGCCCGCGAGGTTTATTTCACCCACATATCCCACCAGATGGGCCTGCACGCCGAGGAGAAACTGCTGCTACCCGAAGGCTTCCGGTTCGCCTGCGACGGGCTAAAAATAGAATACGATTAAAATGGCCGGAATACTGCTCCTGACCCCACCGTTCGTACAACCGAACTGCCCCTACCCCGCCACGGCATACCTAAAAGGTTTCCTCGGCCGCCGGAATATAAAAGCCGCGCAGGCTGACTTGTCGGTGGAACTTCTGGGGAGAATCTTTTCGGCAGGTTTCCTGCGCGGGTTATTCACCCGGCCGCCGGGTGAAATCCTTTCGGGTACTGCGGTTGAGGATTCAGTCGGAGAACTTTACGCGGACCCCGATAATATCTCACGGATACATGCGCTGGGCAATAAATACGTTTCCACCGTAGACAGTGTTATGGCGTTCCTGCGTGGGCAAGCGCCCGAATTGGCCGAACTAATCTGTATGCCCGAATACCTGCCGCAGGCCGGAAGGTTCGCCGTGATGGCTGACCCTGTCGAATATTTCGGGACCCTCGGTACGGCCGACTGCGCCAAATATCTCGCCACCCTCTACCTCGAAGACCTCGGCGACTATATCCGTGCGACCGTTACGACCCATTTCGGGCTGGCTCGTTACGCGGAGAAGATTGCTGTATCTGTCCCCGAGTTTGCTCCTTTGACCGAAGAACTTTCCAAACCGGCCGATGCCATCGACCGGGAAATGTACCTGTTGCTGGAGGGATACATAGATAAATATACCCCCGAGTTTATCGGATTTACTATTCCTTTCCCGGGTAACCTGCTGGCCGCGCTCAAATGCGCTCGGTTTATCAAAGCGCACCACCCGGAGATAAAGACAATAGCAGGGGGCGGATACCCTACCACCGAATTACGCAGCCTGTCGGAGACGGCGGTGTTCGACTACTTCGACCATATAATACTGGACGACGGCGAGGCTACCCTCGAGCGTATCGTCCGCGGCGGTACTCCCTGCAATTCCTACATCCGGGCGGGTTATTACGACCGGGCTGGTATCCTTCGACCTATTAGGTCGGCGGATTGCAATACACAGCCAGAGGGTGATAATAATGTTAATGGCTCCTCAACCGATAAGGGTACACTCACGGACAGCGTCGTAACCACATTTAATAGCCGGCAAAAAGATAACTTCGCCTCCGATGATATCGGCAGGATTGGTCCGGTAATAAGCCATGTAGAGCGGGGTTGCCCGGACTTCGGCGGGTTGCCGCACCGGCTCTACTTCTCGATGCTCGAAACCCCCAACCCGATGCTCCGGTTATGGAGCGACGGGCGGTGGAACAAACTGACTCTCGCCCACGGATGCTACTGGGGTAGGTGTACCTTCTGCGACACGGGTCTGGATTATATAAGGCGGTACGATGCCGTCCCGGCGGCCGTTATCGCCGACTGGATGGACGAGGTATCCGCAGTGACAGGGTCCCGTGGGTTTCATTTTACGGATGAGGCCGCGCCCCCACGGGTGCTCCGCGACCTGTCGCTGGAACTCCTTCGCCGCGGGCGTAATTACGTTTGGTGGACCAACGTACGGTTCGACAAGGCGTTCTCGGGAGACCTTTGCAGGCTGATGGCCGCGGCCGGGTGCATCGCCGTCTCCGGCGGCCTTGAAACCGCCTCCGACCGTTTGCTCACCCTGATGGACAAGGGTATTTCCATAGAGTCGGCCACCCTTGCGATGCGCAACTTCCTTTACAGCGGCATTATGGTCCACGGCTACCTGATGTACGGCTTCCCGACCCAGACTCTTCAAGAGACGGTGGATTCGCTGGAGGTGGTACGGCAGATGTTCCGTGCCGGGCTGCTGGAATCCGCCCACTGGCACCGGTACGCCATGACGGTGCATAGTCCGTCGGGCCAAAAGCCGGAAGATTTCGGTATAAAATCGTACGACCGCACCGTTAACCCGTTCGCAAACAACGAAATATATTTTCGGGAAAACCGCAACTACGATATCCGCATGGCCGGGAAAGCCTTGCGGACGGCTCTTACTAACTATATGGCCGGTGCGGGCCTCGACCGACTCGCCCACAAATGGTTCGGTGGAAAGACTCCGGCTACTACCCTCGACGACACGCTTATAACCGACCACCTTATAAAAGCGGACCCTTCGCGGATGTTCGATGCGGAAGCTCGCCTTTTATGGGTGGCACCTTCCCTCCCGTCTCCAACCGAGGACGGGATAATTGTCGAGATGCCTGCCAAGACAAAAAACATCCGGCTGACCGAACCGCAGGTACGGTTCGTTATGCGGTTGACGGAGGAAGTGGACGGTCTTTCGGCCCGTACCACCCTCGGTCTTGCACGGGAAATATTCGAGGAGATTAACGGGGAGGGCTTCCTCGCGTTTTATCATTCGAAAAAATGGGACGCCCTGCGGGAATGCGGTCTGCTGCAGATATAGGCGGCCGCAGGTGTTCTGTCACAGTGTGGCCGCCGTGGCAGGACCGGAAAGCATAGCGAATCCACAGGGTTTCTCGGGATGTAAATTATAAATGATATGGATTTTAAAGGCAAGACGGTAGTGATAACAGGCGCCTCATCCGGGATAGGGCTGGCGCTGGCAAGGGAATTTTCGGCGCTCGGGTCGAATGTCGTGGCGGGTGCCCGCAGTCTCGATAAACTGGAAGAACTTGCATCCGAAATCTTTTCGCATGGCGGGTCTATCGCAGTCCGGGCCACGGACGTAACCGTCGAGCAGGAGTGCCGGGCGCTGATAGAGACGGCCGTCGAAAAGTTCGGAGGGATAGACGTGTTGGTCTGCAACGCAGGTATCTCGATGAGGGCGTTACTGGACGACCTTGACCTGGCGGTGCTCCACCGGCTGATGGACGTGAACTTTTGGGGAACGGTCTACTGCACTAAATATGCCCTGCCCCACCTCCAGAGGTCGCACGGCTCGCTTGTAGGGGTATCGTCGGTGGCCGGTATCCACGGGCTACCGGGCCGCACGGGCTACTCCGCATCCAAATACGCGATGACCGGGTTTCTCGAAACCGTGCGTGTCGAGAACCTTAAAAAGGGACTCCATGTAATGATTGCCTGCCCGGGGTTCACGGCCTCCAACGTCCGTTTCTCAGCCCTTACCGCCGACGGGTCTTCGCAGGGCGAATCGCCCCGCGCGGAGGATAAGATGATGACCGCCGACGAGGCCGCCCGCCGGATAATCCGCGGCATAGCGCGCCGCAAACGCACCGTGCTGATGGACTTCAACGGCCGAGCAACCACCCTGATAAAGAAATTCGCTCCCTCCTTCCTCGACCTCATGTTCTACAACCATATGGCCAAGGAACCCGATTCACCGTTCAAATAACCACCGGTTATGAAGATTCTGTCTGTTTCGGCTATATCAATCTTTTTTCTGGTTACGGCATTATCATGCGGTAACAGGCGCACCGCAACTACCGGGTACGCGCCTACCGCCGGTCTGTTACCCGATACCGTCCTGACGGCGGACGACAGTTCATCTTATGAAAGGGACAGTACCGACTTATACGGTGACCGCTTCAGGATATTCGGTAAAGATTCCCTGTATAAATACGATAGTAAAGGCCGGCTGATGGAGATATGGTACTCCGACCGGAAGGTATTATACACGACCGACTCGACCGTGTGGATATTTTATGACACGGAAAAGACAGGGAGCCCCGTGCTGACGGAGTCCTTCTATCCGGGTACGGACCTGCCGCGTTTCCGTGAAACCCTTATAGACAGCACCGTCACGATGGGTAAGGAGATACCGCTATATTCCAGGGTGGAGTCCTTCCATAAGAACGGGCGTATTTCCTACCGCGGATATCAGGCATTCTATGCCGCCCACGGGATTGCCGCGGGCAGGGGCGAATACTACGACGAGGAGGGTGTTTTACTGGAAACCGAAGACCACACCATACTGCCGCACGGCGATATCGACCACATCCGTGACGTGGTGTTCGCCCACCGGAAAACCGGCTATTACCCGAGCGGCGCGGTACGGTATGTCCGGTATTATGAGGATCAATACGACGTAGAATCCGACACTCCGGAGGTTTGGACCTGGTATGACGAGCAGGGAAATATTATCGGTACCGAGGAAAATCCCGAAGAGCCAATCCGGAACGTTGACGACGATTAGTAATGCTCTCCTCCGGAAGCGGAAAAGTTATTTTAACCCTCGGCGAACTCCTTAGAATACTGTTATTCGTTATTTATGTTTTTTGGGCTTTCCGGATTCTCGGATGTGAAGGTGGGATAATGTTATTTCGTGATGATAAAAACCTCGTCGCCGTCCTGTTTCATCAGGTAGTGTTCCCGGGCATATTTTTCGAGAAAATCGTCGTCTTTCAGCCGTTCTATGATGATGCTGTCCTCGCGGATGCGGTCGAGATAGTAATCCCGCTGGGCCTCCAACTGGCGTATCTGGCGCCGCAGTTTGATACGGTCGATAACATTGTTACGGTCGAAGAACAGCAATAGAAGTACGAACACGACCATCGTCAGTATCCATATTCGCCTGTCCTTTAAAATTTTATTCGCCATAACAATTTCCGTTTCCACCCCTACGCACTAAGCCGTACCGCCCCAAATTAAGGTATCCTCATATATTTATGCGTCTGGACCGAGATGTTCCAGCGCGGGTTCGATTTTACAAATTCCACTATAAGCGGGGTTACCTCCGCGCTCCGGCTCCACTCGGGCTGCAAGTAGAGCAGACACCCGGCTCTTACCCGGGCGGCATTCTCCTGAGCCCATACAATATCGTCCGGACCGGAAATTATCACCTTCAGCTCGTCCGCCCGACCGAAGGCCTCGTCCAGCGGTGGTTGCTGCCTTTTGGGCGAGAGGCATACCCAGTCGAACACTCCGGAAAACGGCCGGGACCCGGAAGTCTCCAGAAATATCTCCAACCCGGCCTCGCGGAGCATTCCGGTCAGGTAGCCGAGCGGATAGAGTAACGGCTCACCCCCGGTTACTACTATCGCCCGCGCCGGATACGAGCAGGCCCTCTCCACTATCGTGTCAACATCCACAGGCGGGAAATGGGCCGGATTCCAGGTCATCTTCGCATCGCACCATTTACAGCCCACATCACATCCGCCCAAACGGATGAAGTAAGCCGGTTTACCCGTATGGTAACCCTCCCCCTGTATGGTGTAAAAGTCCTCCACAAGCGGCAGTTTCCGCCCTCCTTCGAGTATCCCCTCAGGGATACGCCCCATAATCATCCTCTCCTCCATCGCCGCCATACGCCGCAGACGCCTACTCCTTTATCTTGTAAATATCTTTGAGATTGCGGCCCAACTGGTCGTAATCCAGACCGAAACCTACGATAAAATCGTTAGGTATCGAAAGGGCGTAATATTTAATAGGCACCTCCTTTTTATAGGCTTCCGGTTTGAACAGCAGGGTAGCCACCTCCACGCTGGCAGGCTCATGACCCACGAGCGACCGCATAAGGTGGTCTATACTCTCTCCGGTATCCACTATATCCTCAACGACGATAATATGCCGCCCCATAATATTGTCTTGCAATCCGATAAGTTCCGATACCTTTCCCGTGGACTTGGTACCGCGATATGAAACCAACTTCACGAACGACATTTCGCAGTCGAAGTCGACCTCCTTCATAAGGTCTGCCATAAACATGAACGAGCCGTTGAGCACCCCGAGGAACAGTGGGGTCTCCTTCCCGCGGTAATCCTCGTTTATACGCGCGGCCAGGTCCCGGATGGCCTGTTGTATCTGTTCGTACGGGATAGACAGCCCGAATGTTTTATCTTTCAGAGTTATCTGCTTTTCCATAGTATCTTTATTTATTTGGTGAGGGTACGGGTACACGTCAGTAAATTTCGGCCCGCACCCATAATTTCCCGGATGCAATATTAACTTTGCAAAGATATGTTTAAAATCGTACTTTTAATAACGGAATACCGAATATGAAAGCAAGGGTAAGCATTATAATGGGCAGTACGTCCGACCTGAAAATTATGGAGCAGGCGGCGGCATTTCTGGCCGAAATGGAGATACCATATGAGATAAACGCCCTCTCGGCGCACCGGGTACCTGAAATGGTGGCCGAGTTCGCCCGCGATGCCCATACTCGTGGAATCGAAGTGATAATCGCCGGGGCGGGCGGCGCTGCGCACCTTCCGGGCGTGGTGGCGGCCTTCACGCCGCTGCCGGTGATAGGGGTCCCCATAAAATCGTCCAACTCCATCGACGGGTGGGACAGCGTGCTGTCCATTCTGCAGATGCCCGCCGGAATACCGGTGGCCACAGTTGCCCTGGACGGGGCGCGCAATGCGGGGATTCTGGCCGCTCAGATAATCGCCACGGGAGACGGAGCGGTGCGGGAAAAGATAATCGGCTTCAAAAAAGACCTCGCAGCGAAGATAGACAAAGCCAACCGCGAACTGGCGGCGGTAGAGATGCCGTTTAAGGTTAACTGACACAAAGGAAATAACTTATACGGGGAGTAACTCGTATTACCCCTCGACTTTCGGAGGTATAATTAATGGCAACCGTTTTGTCCGGGGTCGGGTACCGGCAGCCTGTTTATGCACCGTTTTTGCTTTAGCGCATGTTGATGCAAGAAAACATACTTATAGCGTTCCTGCTTACGCTGCTGGCCGGTCTCGCCACCGGTATCGGCAGTGCTATCGCGTTTTTCGCACGGCACACAAATCGGAAGTTTTTATCGTTCTCGCTGGGGCTGTCGGCCGGGGTGATGGTCTATGTTTCGTTTATGGAACTGCTCTACAAGGCCCGTGTTGAGGTACAGCTTATCGAGGGGGAGAAGATGGGCGACGTTATCACCGCCGGGGCATTTTTCGCCGGTATCCTTATTGCGGCCATGATAGACAAATTGGTTCCCTCGGTGGAGAACCCCCACGAACTGCGCAGTGTCGAACAGCTCCACCTCGACCCCGAGAAGCACAAAGAGCGCAAACTTGCCCGGATGGGACTGGTGACGGCAATCGCCCTCGCCATACATAATTTCCCGGAAGGTATCGCAACGTTCATTTCTGCCGTGCAGGAACCGAAGGTAGGCGTGGCAATAGCCGTTGCAATAGCCATCCACAACATACCGGAGGGTATCGCCGTCTCGGTACCGATATATTACGCCACCAAGAGCCGCCGCAAGGCATTCTGGTACTCATTCTTCTCGGGCCTTGCCGAACCGGTAGGGGCCATCGTGGCCTATCTTATCCTGATGCCTTTCCTTACGCCCATGCTGCTCTACTGCACCTTCGCGGCAGTAGCCGGAATTATGGTATACATCTCTTTCGACGAACTGCTGCCAGCCGCCCACGAATACGGCGAGTACCATATCGCTATCTACGGCCTTGTCGTGGGGATGGTAATTATGGCCGTGAGTCTTATCCTGTTAATGTAGACGGGACGGAAAATAAACCATTTATTAATCCGCACCAGTAGGTGAATTGAAGAAAGTGGTTTAATTTTGCAGTTTCATTCAAATGCTTGCGGTATGAAATTCCTTATTATTAACGGACCGAACCTCAACCTGTTAGGGAAACGTGAACCGACGGTATACGGCAGCCGGAATTTCGAGGCATATCTCCGCGAACTGAGGGAGTTCTTCTCGGGCGACACGGTAGACTACTTCCAGTCGAACGTCGAGGGGGAGCTTATCGACGCCCTACACGAAGCGGACGATAAGGGATATGACGCCGTACTTCTCAATGCCGGTGGGTATACCCACACGTCGGTGGCGCTGGCCGACGCGGTAGGTGCTATCTCCACACCGGTGGTAGAAGTGCATATTTCTTGCATACTGGCACGGGAGGAGTTCCGTCACGTTTCGCTGATTGCACCACGGTGTGCCGGTTCAATAATGGGTTTCGGGCTGGATTCCTACCGGCTGGGCATTCTCAGTGCTAAAAAGAGAGAGGTTTAAAAGACTTATATGGATAAAAGGACAAAAATCGTCGCCACTATTTCGGACTTCCGGTGCGACGAAGATTATATCCGGTCGCTTTACGAGGCCGGAATGAACGCCGTACGGATCAACACGGCGCACGCCCCTATCGAGGGAGCGCAGAAGATAATAGAGAACGTTAGGAAGGTATCGGACCAGATACCCATTATAGTGGACACTAAGGGTCCCGAGATACGCGTTACGGGAATGGAAGGGGAATTCGAGAAGGGTATCGAATTCAAGGCCGGAGATACGGTAAAGATAAAGGGCACGTCGGAGAACCTTCCTTCGACCCGCGACATGATCTACATGAACGATGCCTCTATTTTCGACGACGTGCCCGAAGGGGCGCGTATCCTTATCGAGGACGGCGAGCTGGAGCTGGTGGTGACCGGGAAGAGCGACCAGACCCTTATTTGCCGGATGGTAAACGGCGGGACAATCAAACCGCGCAAGAACGTTAACGTTCCCGGAGTGGAGATAAACCTGCCGTCGATAACCGAGAAGGACCGGGAGTACATCCTATGGGCAATCGAAAACGACATAGATTTTATAGCTCACTCGTTCGTCCGCACTAAGGACGACGTTATGGCCGTGAAGCAAATACTGCGCGAGCACAACAGCCCGATAAAAATCATCTCAAAAATCGAGAACCGTGAAGGGGTCAATAACCTCGACGATATACTTATGGAGACCTACGGGGTGATGGTGGCGCGCGGCGACCTGGGTGTGGAGATACCGGCCGAGGAGATACCCGTCACGCAGAGGTACATTGTGCGCAAGTGTATCGAGAGCAAGTCGCCGGTGATAATCGCCACCCAGATGCTCCAGTCGATGATAAATAGTCCCCGCCCCACGCAGGCCGAGGTCAGCGATATCGCCAACGCCATCTACCAGCGGGCCGATGCCATTATGCTGAGCGGCGAAACGGCCAACGGCGACTACCCGGTGGAGGCCGTCACCACGATGGCAAAGGTGGCGCGGCAGATAGAACTCGACACCTCGCTCCAGACACCGGACAGCGATATGAACATGGTGCGTATAAATAACGAGGTGACCGCCCAGCTGGCCCGCTCTGCAGTAAGGGCGACACTCAACCTACCTGTAAAGGCTATCGTGATAGATACCCTGTCGGGACGGACGGGCCGCTACCTATCCGCATTCCGCGGCCATAAGCCGGTCTATGCGGTCTGCTACCGCAAGAGTGTAATGCGCCAGTTAGCCATTTCTTACGGCGTATACGCTATCCATAGGGAACCTTCGGAGACACACAACAGTTTCCTGCTCAGCGTGCTTTACTACCTCGAGAGGAAAAAATGGCTTTACAAGGAGGATATGATTGTCGTGGTGGGCGGCAGTTTCGGTGCGGCGAAGGGAGCCTCGTTTATCGAAATAGGCAATGTGCTCAACCTTATGCACAAAGCCATGAATAACGAGGTGACTTGTAATAAGGAGTAGACCGACAAACCGACCCCGGATTACATGGTAGAAGCGTCTGGAGACGGGTTCATTTCAATCCGGTATAATAAAAAGGGCTTTCCGATTTTAGCGGGGCCCTTTCTTGTATCTGAAGGCACCGAAAATAAAACCGGACAGCGGCCTGAAAGGAGTAATATATAAAGCATGACCGGAGAACCCATCTTTTAAAGGAGATACTACAATTTAACAATAAACCGTACCTTTGTAGGGGATAGAACGTCCGTTGCGGCAACTGACGTTCTATCCCCTGCCCCGGGACGGGCCCGGGCGCCATAACTGCTAAAAATTGCAGTACAGAAAAAAAGTCATATCTGGGTTTATATGGAGCGCGGGCGAGAAGTTCGCCACTTCTGCCGTGCGAATAATAGCGGCCGTGGTGGTACTGCGCTACCTGTCGCCGGGGCAGTTCGGCGTAGTGGAGATGCTGGCGGTTTTTTCTTTTATAGCTTACACAATTGTAGACAGCGGTTTTTCGCAGGCTTTAATACGGAAAAAAGATGCTTCCGACCGCGATTACAACTCGATATTCTATCTCAACATAGCCATCGCCATCGCTCTTTACGTCCTTCTTATAGGGCTGTCTTACCCACTGGCGCACTTTTTCCGCCAGCCGGAACTCGTCTCTTTCGCGCCGGTACTGTTTCTCACCCTGCCCCTGAGCGCCCTCGGCCTGATACAGACCACCATCCTCTCGCGGGCCATGGATTTCCGGACCCTGTCGAAGATATCGTTCGTCTCGGCCCTGACTTCATGCGCGCTGTTAATAGCTCTGGCCGCGACCGGGTTCGGCCCGTGGGCGCTTATATGGCAAACAGTAGCGACCGAGGTCGTGAAGACAGTTCTCTTGTGGGCGGCAAGCCGGTGGAGACCGGGCAGGGGATTCTCGATGCAAGCGGTAAAGGAGTTATATGGCTTCGGTTCCCGGCTGTTCCTCTCCGGGCTTATCTCGCAGGTCTTTACCCGTGTTACTACCGTAATTATCGGCCGTATGTACAGCCCGGTTCAGGTGGGATTATACAACCAGTCACTCAAATTCAAGGACAGCATTGCCACCGCACTGGGCTATTCGGTCCATAACGTAAGCTACCCGGCTCTCGCCTCGTTTCAGGAAGATGATGCAAAACTGCTTTCAGCAAGCCGCCAGGTGGTTCAGATGCTCTCTTTCATCCTTTTTCCCGTCATGGCGGGGCTTATTCTCGTGGCTCCGGAGGGATTTGCCATAGCCGGTGGGGAGAAGTGGCTGCCGGCCGTTCACTATTTTCGGATTTTCTGCGTGTCGGCGTTCTTCCTGCCGCTGACATACACCAATCTTAATATCCTGAAAGCCAAAGGAGAAGGCAAAACCATACTGCGGGCTGAAATTATAAAGAAAACGTTCGCTCTGGCGGTTATTACCGCGGCGGCGTTCCACACCGTCACTGCACTGGCATGGGCCTATACCGTCTGGATGGCATTCGAAATGTGTGTAAACGCATATTACGGCCGCCGCAGGAACGGCTATTCATACCGCCGTCAGGCGGCCGACACCCTGCCCTATCTGGCTATGTCGGCAGTGATGCTCCTTGCGGTAGGAGGTGCCGTCCGACTGGCAGGCAATATGGCTGCGTGGTCGGTACTCGGCCTTAAAATATCGGTGGGTGTAACCGTTTACATACTTCTGTCCGCTTCATTTCGCCCGGCGGCATGGAAGGAGACTCTTGCGATTGTCGGGAAACGATAATTACTTGTCCGGGTCTTCTACGTCCATCATTTATATACACCGTAATCCGCACGCACAGAGCAGATAATCGTAGGATGTGCTAAGCCCACAATTTCTTTACGATTATGGGCAGGGATAATTATTTATTTTCAGCTATCAATAAGTCCATTCACGACTGGCCGGAACCGGACTTTACTGTCACAATCAACGGATATTCCGGGTTACGACTCCCCGTATCGCATTGGCTCTAAAGTACCGTTCAGCACCCCGAGAGCATTGGACGCAAGCGCTTCCAGTTCGTTTTCGCCCGGCATGGGTACCACGGGTGCTATAAAGCGGCACCGGTCGCCTACCTTCTGACATACCTCCGCGTTATGGGCTATACCGCCGGTCAGGATTACGGCGTCCACCTCCCCACATAGTACCGCTGCCATAGCACCTATCTCTTTGGCTATATTGTAACACATCGCGTTGAGTGCAAGTGAGGCGGTTTTGTCTCCGGCTTCGGCCCGGTCTATCGCCTCGCGTACGTCGTTGGTGCCGAGCAGGGCCACGAGACCTCCTTTACCGGCCAGTTTTTTGGATATATCCTCCCATGTATTGTGACCGGAAGCTACCATACGCGCCAGCGATGCGGCCGGTATCCGGCCGGCCCTCTCGGGAGAGAAAGGTCCGTCGCCGTCGAGGGCATTATTTACGTCCACCACCCTGCCGCGGCGGTGCGCCCCGACCGAGATACCACCCCCCAGATGGGCCACGATAAGGTTCAGCGACTCGTACGGCACTCCCTGCCGGGCGGCGAAACTACGGGCGATAGCCTTCTGGTTCAGGGCATGGAACACCGATCGGCGTCTGATACCGGCCAACCCCGTAAGTTTTGCTATTTCATCCATCTCGTCCACCACCACCGGGTCGGCGATAAAAGCTCTTGCCGCGGTCCCCCCAGCAAGCGACTCGGCTATAAGAGCGCCCAGATTGGAGGCATGCGCGCCGTAGTGAGCACTGCGCAGGTCGTCGAGCATCGCACCGTCTATTTCATAAACACCCGAAGGTATCGGTTTCAGAAGGCCGCCCCGGCCTATTATGGCATCGAACCCGTCCGCACTTATTCCTTTTTCCGAGAGGGCGTCCGTTATCAACCGTTTACGGTAATCCATCTGGTCGGCAACGGTATCGAACCGGGCGAGTTCCTGCGTGGTGTGGTCGACTTTTATCTCCGTTATAAGCTCAGTATCATTGTAGACAGCCACTTTCGTGGAGGTCGAACCGGGGTTTATTGCAAGTATTTTGTATGGCATTCTCTGTCGTATTTACCGGGCCGTAAGGCATGCCAAGGCAATGGAATTTAGTTTTGTGGTCCGCGAATCGCCGCGTGAAGTGAGCACGCACAGTGCCGAGGCCCCGGCCACCATACATGCCTGCTCGGCGCCCAGTAGCTGGGTGGCCGTTTTGAAGAAAACGTTCGCGGCGTCGAGGTTCGGGAACAGCAGGCAGTCTGCATGCCCGGCCACGGCGCTGCCGGTGAGTTTTTTTATCTTCACGATTTCGGGGACAAGAGCCACGTCGAGGGCCAGCAGCCCGTCCACGAGAGCAGAGCCGAAAGCCCCTCGGTCGCCCATCTTGGCTAGCACCGCCCCGTCCGTACTCGAGGTGACGGACGGCAGCACTTGTTCGCTCGGTGCGATACAGGCCACCTTCGGCCGCCCGACCCCCAGACTGCGGGCCGTGGCGGTAAGGTGTTTTATCATCATGGTTTTCTGCGAAAGGTCCGGATTCGGAATTATGGCCACGTCCGAGAGAAAAAGCAGCCTGTCGTACTGCGGAAGTTTCATAACCACGATATGGGTCAGCACCCCGCGAGAAGGCACCAAACCGTACTCCTTCGAGAGGATACCCCTCATATACTTATCCGTAGGTACGAGACCCTTCATCAATAGGTCGGCCTGCCCTTCGCGAACCATACGGACGGATTTTTCAACGCAACGGACTTCGTCAGCCTCCGGAATTATGTCGAAACACCCCGGGTCGATACCGCTTTCCCGGCATGTCCGGACTATTGTGTCAGGGTCGCCTATCAGTGTGGCATTCACAAGCCCGGCCGTCACGGCGTCCGCGACCGCTTCAACTGTATGTGCATCCTGTCCATAGGCAACGACAAGCCGCCTCGGCCCTCCCGCGGCGGCACGGTTGACAAGTTCACCAATGGTGGTTATCGGTTCCATATCTTTTTAATATTTTATCCGGTTGCATAAAACAATAATTCACCGAATAAAGATAACAATTCAGAATGTAAAGTAGCAAATCCGGTTTGAAAATATTACAATAATAATACAAACCGGCCAATTTCCCGGATAAAGCCATGCAATGCGGGGACTGTCTGCGGTCCGGCGAGTGCGGCAGGTGCCGAAGGATACTGATGCCGAAGGGTTACAGGGTAAACGGACCGTTTTTTGGGACATGATAGTTGTTCGACAACTAAAATTTTTATATTTATGTTGGTTAACCATAGGAAGGAATGCTTGTTAATTTTTCGAAATTCGAAGGAACGGGGAACGATTTTATCGTAATCGATGCCAGAGAACTTCCCGTGCAGTTACTCACAAAGGGCCAGGTGGCCGGGCTGTGCGACCGTCACCGGGGTATCGGCAGCGACGGCCTGATGCTGCTCTACTCCCATCCGGATTACGACTTCCGCATGGTCTATTACAACTCCGACGGCGGCGAAGCCGAGATGTGCGGTAACGGGGCGAGGTGCATAACCCTATTCGCCGATATGCTGGGCATCGGCGGCGACGCAAAACGGTTTATCGGGCGGGACGGAGAGCATACCGCTATCGTGAGCAGGCGCGACGGCCCGCAGGCAACGGTGGAGGTCGGCATCATGGATGTTTGCAGTTACCAGTACGGCGACGGGGCCTTCTTCCTCAATACGGGCGTTCCGCATTACGTGGAGTTCGTAAACGACGTGCTGACCGCCGATGTTTTCGACCGTGGCCGGGAGATACGTTACAGTGAGAAATTTCTGCCTTCGGGCGGCACGAATGTGAATTTCGTGCAGATAATCGGGGACGGTAAAATCAAGGTGCGCACCTACGAACGCGGTGTGGAGGACGAAACCCTCGCCTGCGGCACCGGTGCGGCCGCCAGCGCAATCGCCACCCACCTTTACGGGCAGAAAGACGTCTGCCGTTACGAGGTGGAAGTGGAGGGAGGCCTACTCGAAGTGAGATTCGTCTACACGGACGATAATTGTTTCCGTAATATCACCCTGAAGGGCCCTGCGCGCAAGGTGTTCGACGGTGCCGTAAGAATAAGCGAAATCAAAGAAGAATAGAAAGTAAGGCCGGGTTTTTGCCAGTACGTATTCGGGCGGAGGCCGGTAAAAAACTATTATTAATTTTATCTGTACTAAACGGATAATGAAATCGAGCAAAGAATTCCGGGCCAAAGGGCAAAGCCAGGCCGGGGACGACGTTTTGAAAAAGGCGGTTAAACTGCCTCCCATAAAAAAAAGCGGTAAGGACAAACATTACATGTTCAGTTCCATCGAAGAAGAGGACGACGCGGAGCTGGAATCGTACCGTAAAAAAGAGTCGGTCCTCGACTATTTCGACGACGGGGAAGAAGAAATCTGACAATCCGACAAAAATCAATATCTACCCTTCCGGATAGCAGTCCGTTAGACGGGGGAACATTTGCCGGGCCGTGATAACACAGGCCGGTGACGGTATTGCCGGCACCTATTTTCCGGACGGGGTTTCCCGAAGATGGGAGTGTGTAACGCATCTGATTTCCTTGCCTTGATGGACGGTGTACCTCCTGCCGTTACCGGCCTCAATCAGGAGACGACGGGTTCGAAATAATGATGTATACTACAACAATATGGTTCAGGAAAAATTTATAACCGCGGGCGGTTATGCCACTCGCATAAAATGTTACGGCTTCGATAAACAAACCGACGACCGGCCGGTACTGCTGCTGCTCCACGGCTACCTCGAATCCCTCGATGTGTGGGATGATTTCGTACCGTCGCTGGCCGGGGTAAGGGTCATAACGATGGATATTCCGGGCCACGGCATCTCCGAGATAAGGGGGGATATACATACGATGGAGGAGATGGCAGGCGTGGTGGCCGGAGTGGCGGACCATACAGGGGTGGAAAAATTCTGGCTCGCGGGCCATTCGATGGGCGGTTATGTTGCCGCGGAATTCCTTGCGCGATTTCCGGAAAGGCTCGGCGGCATAATAATGTTCCACTCGACCCCCAACCCGGACTCCGATGCAAAGAAGGAACAGCGCAGCCGCGAGATAGAACTGGTGCGGGCCGGAAAAAAGGATCTGCTGGCGGCGACGGTGGAAAAAGGGTTCGCGGCGGACAACCGCAGGCGCTTCGACGACGTAATCGAGGACTTGAAGGAGCAGGTGGTCCTTACCGAGGATGAGGGCGTAATTGTCCTCCTGCGGGGAATGATGCAGCGCCGGGACCACAACGAAACGTTCCGCCAAAGCCCCGTCCCGCAACTGTTCATTATGGGTAACAAAGACGAATATATCCCGCTCGAGGTGTCCACCGCGCTCCGGGAAGAGCACCCGCAGGCCGGATTCGTCTATCTTCCCGGCTCTGGGCATATGGGCTTCGTGGAAGAACCGGACTCATCCACCGACGCAATTCTCTCTTTTATAGGCTTACCGTAATCAGTCCCGTAGAGTAAAGGCCGGGGAGAAAGTGCCCGACATATTTCCTTTCTCTTAGCAGTTATATTGTCGATGGTGTAACCGATAAGTACGGGATCAGAAATGGGCCGGTAAGCGGACTGGAAAACCGTGCTTTCCGCGCCCGAATAGTATTTTCAACCCGGAATGCCCATATCCAACCACAAAAAAGAAAGGCACTGCTCCCGCAGTACCTTTCCAACCACCTTAATCAATTAAATACCAAGTTATCAATGCAAAAACCGGTATGTCTTGCGGGTCTGTCCCGCCGACCCGTGGAGGCCGTTATATCTTATAGTTACCTTGTAAGGTAGTCTAATTCCAGTTTCATCGACTCTATGGATGGAGTCTGGTTATCCTTGCCGTACGGACGGAAGGTTCCGGTTTTTTCACCGTCGAACGTTGTTTCCCACTCCGTCGAACTGAACTGCGTCCAGTGAAGCCTGACGTCGAGTGAACCCGCTCCCTCGGGAATAAGTTCCGTCAGGTCGAACGACACCAGCGAAGAGGAGTATACGAATCCGCCGCTTCCCGGCTCCGGCACGTCGTCGTAACCGTTGTGCCTGAAATAGAGATTCAAAGTACCGTCCGTTTCTTCTTCCGTATCGTCCGCCACGAGGTTGAGCATATGTACAACGTTAGTGTTGCGTTTCCTCGGCACCGAGAACTCGATATTCAAGTAACGCCCGCCGAACCATGCTTTGTCCACCCTGATGGGGTCATACCCGATACTATCCTCGCGTATCTCCGCGTCTTCGTCTATAAAACTCTGCAATACCGGACTCTTGCTAAGTATCCTTGAATAGTCCGTCAGTATCGCCAAGTACCTGTTGTCCCCCTCGTAAGAATCCAGTTCGCCTAAAACGGTATAGGCGGCTAATATCCTCTCCCCGTCTTCAATATTCCTTACGGCATTGCTGTTATTTATTACGAGCCATGTGCCGTTGTCCAGCCTTATGTTGAAGCCGTTCTCAATCTCCCCGTCTATGGCTTCGACCATTCCGAAGTTGTAGTAACGGTCCTGAAGGCTGTACCCGTCGTCGTCATTGCAGGCGGTAATACCGAGTAATAATATTCCCACCAGCACAAAAATCCCAAATAAATTTTTCATATCATACTCTCCTTTGCAACCCTCTGTGGGAAAGATGCCGCAACTTTGGGAAACGTTGCACGGATGTGATGAAAAATTTCAAAAAGTTCGGTCGGGGATGGGAACTCCCGTGGAGAATACCCAGAAACAATGAACTTAAATAACTATGAACTAAAGGTTTATTCTAAAACCGGCCTTGATTGTAAAGTTAAATGGATTTTCGGTCCTGTAACTTTCCGGCTGGTTACTGTTCTCGAAGAAATAGCCGATACCCGGTTCTATATATAACCCGAACCGGCGGTCGAGATTGAAATTCACACCGGCATTTGCGCCGACCGAACCCTGGAGGCTTCCCGTGCTGAGTGAAGTGCTCACTCCCGTGTCGCTTACGCTGCCGCTCGCCGAACGGTTGGTCTGGCTCTGCTTACCCGAGAGAAGTGTCTCGAGTGAACCGCCCCCGCTGACGTAGAGATCCGCCACGCGCGACTGGAAGAAATCGTACTTCAGTTTCACCGGTATACCGAGGTAATGTAGTTTCTGGGTCATTATAGACGTTGCCCCGCTACTGCCCACCGACGTTTCGCCTTTGGAGCGCATATAGGTGTAGGTCAGCCCGGTCTCGAGCGAAAGCCTTTCCAATATACCGATGCTCACACTGGCGCCGAAACTGAGCGGCAGGTCGTGTTTGAGTTTCGGTTTTTCCGACGAGGCGCCCGCACGGGTTACTACCGTTGCGGTCTCCTCCTCGTCCGGATAACGGTCCGTCTCGGTAACTATGAGCTGGGAGTTACTGAGTTTGTAACTGCTCCGTACATTTCCGCTGATATTGCTTGTCCCGGCCGAGTTCATGGCGAACAGCGAAGCCGATACCGGGGTCGAACGCCTGCGGCGGCCCTGTTCCCACTCTTCGCGCGTCATACCGCCGTCCCATACCCTGTCTTCCGTGGAAATACCTCTGTTATCCTGACCGTCGCCGACGGGGGCCCGGTCGGAGCCCGTGACAAAGGGCGTGCGGGAAACCTCAGGTATATTATTTCCATCGGTAGTTCCCGTAGTGCCGGGTCCGTCAGGAGCATCGTCAAGCGCAGTAGATGTACCGGTCCGGTCGTCGTCCTGACCGGAGTGTCCGGCCCGAGACGGGTCACGCGGGGTGAGACGCGAAGCCACGAACGAATTTACAGTTGAGGTTGCTCCCTGTACCTGAACGGGGTCAGACGGGTCGAGGGCATCGGTACCCCCGGGCACGGTGACCTGTGGATGCAGTTCTATCGGAATATCCGTCGTGCCGTCGGCCATCATGCCGCCTTCGTCCGGAAAGTTGCTCAGTGAAAATACCATCACAGCCACCGCGGCGACCGATGCGGCCACATAGGCCCACCTCATTTTCTGGCGGATAGGTCGCCTGATTTTCGGTGCGGGCAAAACCCCCGCCGGACCGGGAATCTCTTCCCCGCCCATCGTCAGGCCGCGCCTTATTTCAGGGAGCCGGCTCTCGAGCTTAGCCCACATATCGTCGGGCGGCCGGACCTCGATACGGTCCAGCTTACTTCGGAGCAACTCGTCGAATTTATCTCTTTTCATCTCTTTTGTTCGGCGGGTCCGCCACCCGTCGCATATCTGTCGGACAGGCGGCCGAACGTTATGTTTACCTCTCCTGTCCTATAATTTCCATCAGTTTACCACGCGCCCGAAAATACTGCGAACGCGAAGTGTTCTCGCTAATACCCAGCATCTCCCCAATCTCCTTGTGCGAGTACCCTTCCACTGCATAGAGGTTCAATATTGTCCTGTACCCCTGTGGAAGGTGGTCTATCACTTCGAGCAGCTCATCTCCGGACATCTTTTCCACCGCGTCCGTACCGCCTCCTTCAAGCCACCGGATATCGTCTATATTATCCGACTCGTCGAGGGCGTTCTTCTTCCGAAGGTGACCGAGGGCCGTATTGACGAAAATCCTCCGGCACCACCCCTCGAAAGAGCCTTCTCCGCGGAACTCGCCTATCTTTGTGAAGATCGTGATGAAACCGTCGTGCATAATATCCTCCGCCAGCGACCGGTCCTTTACGTAGCGTAGGCAGACCCCGTACATAAGGGACGAGAAACGCATATACAGTTCCCTTTGCGAGAGGGGATCACCCCTGCGGCAACCTTCTATGATCTCTTTCTCCGTCACGCCTTCTAAATGTCAGATACATTTCACCCTGCCGCCGTTGCACGGCCCCGGATAAATTTCTCAATTTACCCGGAAATCCGCCGGTCCGTCGCCACCCAGAAGCACTTCCGGCAGCGAGAGGTGTAAAAAACCGCCATAAATATAACTTTAAAAATACCGAAATCGTACAATTGTTGGATATATTTGCAGTTACGAAAGATTTCCAATGGATGTTAAAATAGACGAATAAATATGGAAAACAAAAAGATAGGCATAGCCTCGGACCACGCTGGTTACGAAATGAAAGAATTCCTCGTAGGTTACCTTGACGGGCTCGGGTACGATGTGCACGACTTCGGCACCGACTCGCCGGAAAGCATGGACTACGCCGACGTGGCCCACCCGCTGGCATGTGCCGTGGAAAGCAGCGAGCTACCGAGGGCCATCGCCCTGTGCGGGAGCGCCAACGGAATCAGCATCACGCTCAACAAACATAAGGGCATACGCGCCGCAATCTGCTGGGAACCGGAACTGGCCGCCCTCGCCCGTCAGCACAACGACGCCAATATCTGCTCGCTTCCGGCGCGGTTTATCGACAATACCACAGCTACGGCCATCGTGGACGAGTTCCTGAAAGGAGAATTCGAAGGGGGCCGCCACGCAACCCGCGTCGGCAAGATTCCGGTGGAGGCGTGGTGCGAATCTCATGGAAAGAAATAGTCTGGTTATTTATATAACCTCCGGATTGGCAGGTCTTGTACCACCATAACATAGTTCCTTCGCTCAGCTCCGGATGACAAATTAGCAACAATAATATTTGTCATTATTAAAGGATATTATCAGATTAACAGGTATCGCGACACTTCACCCATATTAAGTCCTTCGCTTCAGCTCCGGATGACATTGAACATTGATAATGAGGTTTTTTAAATAAATATGTCATTCTGAGCGGAGCGAAGAATCTACCGAAAAGTGATAAGAGGTACCGTACGAGTTGCTTTAAAAACAGTCGGCACGAGTGAAATTCACAAAGTTCTGATGAACTTTAGGTGCCTTACCCCTTCCTAACCAAGGCAAGCTGATTCGCTATGAAAAAGATAGGGATACTCTCCGACACCCACGGGCTGTTCGACGATAAGCTCCGCCGGTTCTTCGACCCGGTGGACGAGTTGTGGCATGCCGGGGATATCGGCACCGCTGAGTTGGCCGACCGGATTACCGAGTTCAAGCCTCTGCGGGCGGTATACGGCAATATAGACGGTGCAGAACTTCGGCGCATGTTTCCTAAAACGGATATCTGGTACACGGAAGGTATCAAGGTAGTCATGACCCACATCGGTGGTTACCCCGGTCGGTACGACCGAGAGGTATTCCCGATGTTGGCGGCAGAGCGGCCGGGCCTGTTTATCGACGGCCATTCGCATATTCTCAAGGTCCAGTTCGACAAACGCAACGACCTGCTGTTTATCAATCCCGGTGCGGCAGGTATCCACGGCTTCCATAAAGTCCGCACCGCCGTCCGGCTCGAACTGGCGGACGGTGATATGCGAAACCTCGAGGTAGGAGAGTGGCCGAGGTAGGCAGGCTCCTTTCCCGTCTAACCTTCCACAATCCCCTACTGCCTCACCTACTTAATACACCTGCCGACCCCACATTACCGATAGTGAACCGGTGATATCGGATTATCCGGACTTTGTACCATATATCAAAGCAACGGGCGAACTCCCGTCCGCCCGTATATCTGTTCATAAAATCCGGTTTAACAGTATAAGGTACAGGTCGTAAATCAATACCTGTAATGCTCCGGTTTATAGGGACCCTCGACGGGGACGCCGATATAATCGGCTTGCTGTTGAGTAAGTCTGGTCAGCCGGACACCGATATTTTCGAGGTGCAGCCGCGCAACCTCCTCGTCGAGGTGCTTAGGAAGCCGGTAGACGTCGACCTCCATCCCCCCCCGATTAGCCCATAATTCCATCTGCGCAAGGGTCTGGTTGGTAAACGAGTTGCTCATCACGAACGACGGATGACCCGTGGCGCACCCGAGGTTAACAAGCCGACCTTCGGCGAGCACAAAGATGGCATGGCCGTCGGGAAAGACGTATTTGTCCACCTGCGGTTTTATCGTAACCTTCTCGATACCCGGGCAGATTTCGAGGCGGGCTATCTGTATCTCGTTATCGAAATGGCCGATATTACACACGATGGCCTGGTCGCGCATCCGCTCCATATGTTCCAGCGTTATTATATCGCGGTTGCCGGTTGTAGTCACGTATATATTCCCCTCGTCCAGAGCTTCCTCGATTGGTTTCACCTCGAAGCCCTCCATTGCGGCCTGCAGGGCGCATATCGGGTCTATTTCGGTGACTATAACCCGCGCGCCGTAAGCCCGCATACTTCGTGCGCATCCCTTGCCCACATCACCGTAACCGCATACCACCACCACCTTACCGGCTATCATTACGTCGGTGGCCCGTTTAATACCGTCGGCCAGCGACTCGCGGCATCCGTACAGGTTGTCGAACTTACTCTTTGTCACCGAGTCGTTTACGTTGATTGCCGGGACGAGTAGCTCCCCGCGCTCCTTCATCTGGTAGAGACGGTGCACCCCGGTAGTGGTCTCCTCCGAGACACCGCACCAAGACTCCACCGTGCGGTGCCATTTGCGGGGGTCTTCCGCCAATACGGTTCGCAGAGTCGTAAGTATTACGCCTTCCTCCTCGCTTCCGGGTTCGTAATCGAGACTGGTCGCATCCTTTTCGGCGGCATAACCCTTGTGTATCAGCAGGGTAGCATCACCACCGTCGTCCACTATAAGGTCAGGACCCTTCCCCCCGGGAAACGAAAGCGCCATCGCCGTACACCACCAGTACTCCTCGAGCGACTCTCCCTTCCATGCGAAAACCGGTATCCCGGCTTCTGCAATCGCCGCTGCGGCATGGTCCTGCGTGGAGAAGATATTGCAGCTGCACCAGCGCACCTCGGCCCCCAGCTCGCGCAGTGTTTCGATAAGCACGGCCGTCTGAATGGTCATGTGTAGCGACCCCATTATCCGCGCACCGGCCAGCGGTTTCTCCGCACCGTATTTGGCCCGGAGGGCCATCAGCCCGGGCATCTCTTTTTCGGCTATCTCAATCTCCCTGCGGCCCCATGCGGCAAGCCCCGTATCGGCTACCTTATAGGGCAGGTTTTCATCTATATACATATTCCACTTTTATTTATTCCGTTCAAAATAACCCCTTGCGGCCATTTCGTCCCGGGAAAGCTGTTCTTTCAACTCTTCTGTACCGGCAAACACCCGCTCGGCTCTTAAATAGCGGTGTAAGGTTACTTCCACCTCCCAGCCGTACAGGTCACCTTGGAAATCGAAGAGGTGGAACTCGAGTATCCGCCGCCGCCCGGCACGGTCCACCGTAGGACGGTAACCGAGGTTGGCCATCCCCGTGAATTCACCTTCCCGTCCGGCCACCCTGACAATTACGGCATATACTCCGTCGGCCGCCTGTAACCCTTCGACCCCGTAGACATTTGCCGTAGGGTAACCCAACCGCCTTCCGAGGGCCTTTCCCTCACCTATCACACCTTTTACCTTCGCTTCCATGCCGTGGCTTTTGCAGGGGCAAAGGTAATATTTTTTGCCGTTAGCCACCAAAGCTTCCGGGAGCATCGCATCCGGGGCCAGCCATCATTCGATAGAGCAATGAGTAATATGTTGATAATTTTATTTATAACGCCTCTTATATTAAGCGGGAAAATACATGGGTATTTTGTATTTTTACGACCTGTAAACATTCCAACGAGAGGAATTATGTGCGCGAAACAGACTGGCAAAATATATTACTCGATGGGCGAGGTGACGGAAATGTTCGACGTAAACCCGTCATTGATACGTTTCTGGGAGTCGAAGTTCGATATCCTCAAACCCCATAAGAACAAGAAAGGTAACAGGCTCTTCACCCCGGCCGACATAGATAATCTCAAGTTGATTTACCATCTGGTCAAAGAGAAGGGTATGACCCTTACCGGCGCCCGGAATCTGATTAAGGCAAACCGTGAGGGGATAAACCGCGACCTGGAGGTGATTGACCGTCTCCTGGGTATCAAAGCCCTGCTGGCCGAAATCCGGCAGGAACTTAACGTCGGTGCGGATTTCGAAGCCGACCCAGAGGAGGATTACACGACTGCACCGGGGGTATCGGGTATCCTTAATAACTTGACGGAGGGACCCGAAACAGCTAATAGCGGGAATTTCGCATTCACCTCGGACGAAATCGATAGGGTTGCCGGGACGAAAGATTACCCGGAAGAAAAATACGACACGGACGGTATGGAGGGTTACACGGCCGTCGGGGCGGGAGACGAAGCACCGGAACCTTTGGACGGCCTCCCGTCTGCGGCAACGGGAACGGTGGACGAATACCCGGCCGATGTAATTTATGCAGACCGCTATCCGGACCCTGCCGATGAGATGGAGACGGTATTCGCCGACGATGATAACGGCGTTTTAGAATCTTTTGGGGACACAGTAGAACCGACCCCTGCTGATATATCTGGAGTGTTACCGAACAACGAGTATCGGACTGTCAGCCAAATGCAAACGGAACCCTTTTCCGCGTCCGGTGACCGAACACAGCCGGAGGCCGGGCCGGAGAACCACATCTTTGCCGACCAGGAGGAATTCACGGAAACACTACCGGTATTACCGGCCGAGACCCATACCGGAGAAGCGGTGCCGTTGGTAGACAGTCCGGGCCGGGAAACGGTATCACGCCCATCGGAAAATCCTGCCGTAGCGCAAAATAGTGCGGTTGCCGGTACGACAGGGCCGACGGTTCCCGGCTCACTGACCGAGCAGGTACAACAAATCGTCGCGGACCATATCACAGAAATCGCGGGTGAGGAGCTGCCGCAGGAGTATATAGGGGAGCTGTCGGACGAAATAGCCGAGGAGGCCGCCACGGCCGCGGAAGTAATGGAAGCCCTCGCCGAACTGGAAGGTTCCCGCGATAAAAAAGGCCCTGAAGTGTACGAACAGACCCTTTTCGACTTTTAACCGCTCTAACCTGCTTGCACCATTTTTATGGTAGAGACGGTCCCGCACGGGAAGGAAATTTTCTATTTCGGGCAAAAGCCTCACAAAATATCTAAAGTATAAAGATGCAGTTTACAGTTTCCGATATAGTCCGTGCCATCGAGCAATACGCTCCCCCGGCACTACAACAACCTTATGATAATTCCGGACTTGTAGTTGGCCGTTACGGGGACACAGCCACAAAAGCCCTTCTCTGCGTGGACGTCACGGACGAGGTAATGGATGAGGCTCAGGCTACCGGGGCGGATATGGTAATCTCACACCACCCGCTTATCTTCCATGCCCTAAAGCGGCTCAACGGTGAGGGATATGTAGAGAGGTTAGCAGAAAGAGCCATCAGGGAAGGAATGGCCCTTTATGCCTGCCATACCAACCTTGATGCGGTGTATGGCGGTATGAGCCATAAACTGGCCCGAGACCTGGGTCTGGTTGATATCGAAGTGCTCGACAAATTCGACCCTCTGGTGGCAACACCCACGTGCGACGTGCCCGGTCCGGCCGGGTTCGGCGTAACGGGAAGTCTGCCGCAGCCTATGAATACGGTGGCGTTCCTCGGTTATATGAAGGAGCGGTTGCGGCTCGACGTAATCCGGCACAGTGCGCTCTGCCGGGACACCGTTTGCCGTGTAGCGCTCTGCACCGGGGCGGGAGCCAACCTTACCGGGAAGGCCGTCCGTAGCGGGGCGGATATCTACATCGCGGCCGATTTCCGGTACAACGATTTCATTGACGCGGACGGCAGGATAATTGTGGCGGACATCGGGCACTTCGAAAGCGAATATTGCGCAATCGACCTTTTGTATGATGTAATTACGAAAAAATTGCCTACTTTTGCAGTCCGTAAAAGTGTGAACTCGCGTAATCCTGTAAATTACTTTAAATAATATGGCTACACCGAACAGTAAAGCGCCCGAAGCCCCCGATTATTCCATCGAGGAGAAAATCATCGCGCTGTACAAGTTACAGAAAATAGATTCCAAGATAGACGAGATAAACAAACTCAAGGGTGAGCTTCCGCTCGAAGTACAGGACCTCGAGGACGAAGTCGCCGGGTTGCAGACCCGCATAGAGAATATCAACGCGGAAGTGGACGAACTCACGCAGCTTACCAAACAGCGTAAGGAAGAAATCGAGCAATCCAAAACCCTGATAACCAAATATGAAGAGCAGTCGAAAAACGTTCGCAACAACCGTGAATTCGACTCTCTGAACAAGGAAATCGAATATCAGAACCTCGAGATCGAGTTGAGCGAGAAGCGCCTGCGCGAATACGCGGCCGAAATCAAGGCAAAGAAGAAATTGGCTGAAGACGCCGAGGAGGTTATGAACGACCGTAAAATCGACCTGGAAGCCAAACGCGCCGAACTCGGAAGTATCGAAGAGGAGACCGCAAAGGAGGTCGAAGTTCTTCGCGGGCAGGAAGAGAAGGCTCAGGCACGTATAGACGAACGCCTGCTCGGCGCCTACAAACGCATCCGCGGCAACGTGCGCAACGGTCTGGGTGTGGTAACGGTGAAGCGTGACGCGTGCGGCGGCTGTTTCAACAGCATCCCGCCCCAACAGCAGTTCGAAATTCGCCAGAGTAAAAAGATTATAGTCTGCGAATACTGCGGCCGCATATTGGTTTCCGACCAACTGGACCACGAAGACGAATAAGGTCTGACCGGAAAAAAGCGATGCCGTATCTTATTTAATGGATGCGGCTTTTTTATTATCTTGCCGGAACCCAATCACGATTACCTACTTTACATCTGTTTATGCAATACGAAATTTTTAATTATTTAACCCCAAATTAAATCAGATTTATGAAGAGACTTATCTTTTTTTGCACTACCTTATTGGGTGCGGCCTCGTTTACCGGATGCCAGATGTTGGAATGGACCGGACTGGTGCCGGTACATATGGATACCGACCAGGCGAATGAACGTATAGTTTCGAGCGTGGAAAAGCATTTCGACGCAGATAACTATAAGTTGATAAGTGTCCGGTGGATTGAAGGGAGGGAGTTGAAAAACAATATGGAGTACCTATACCTGGATATGGTCGGCCGTGACGGGCAGTTGTATAACCAGGTTATAAAAGTAGGGGGCGATTACCAGGGACCCAAGGATATCGAAGAATCCAGATCCTCGGAATCATTCAATTTCGACTCGGTCCACGGAATGAAAGCCGAAGATATCAAACCCGACGTTATTATGGCCCAATACCGGGCCGTGAAGGATTTTATACCGGACGGTTATAAATTCAAAGGGATAGGTTGGTACGATATAAGGGTAAACCAGGATACCGGCGAATTGCAACGCAAATTTACCGCAAATATTACGGAGAAGGGAAAATCCACCAAACTCAACAGCGGTAGCGTGGTAACCGAATACTACCAGCTCGAATTCAAAGGCTTTGAAGACGGTTCGGTGGAATATATCGAATAACATTCACGGGCAGCCCTGAGGGCATACGGTAAATATAAGGTAACCTCAACTTAAATTACCGATATCTTTATAACAGCATTTCCAATTCCGGGAATGCTGTTTTTTATTACCGGTATATCCGACCTTGTAGCGAACGGTGAATTCCGCATCGGTTTATTCCCGATGCAAAAGTTGAAAAAATGTACAATAATAGTACCCCGTGTGCGTTTCATAATCACAACCGCCTTTTACTGAATCGAACAATTCCGCTGCATTCGTGCAGCAATTATTCATTCATAAAACCTTTTACCATGAAAAACTCTTTTTTTATCTGCTCCATCGTGATGCTGCTGGGACTCGGGGCCTGCTCGAACGACGATTCATCCATGTACGGTAAGCTCCAGATTCGCTATGGCGACCCTTATCAGTACGCTACCTGGACGCCGGGTACCCTCTATCTCTATTCCATGGACAATACGGATGTGCCCTTGAAAGAGATTGTAACCACGGACCACAAGACGGTAAAGCTGGATCTGCTGACAGGTAATTACATCCTGAAAGGAGAAACCGAAGGGGAAGAGTTCGAACTGGTCTTC
Organism: Rikenellaceae bacterium; assembly: GCA_020859685.1. Taxonomy (GTDB): domain Bacteria; phylum Bacteroidota; class Bacteroidia; order Bacteroidales; family Rikenellaceae; genus WRDF01. The sequence goes on along the minus strand of JAJBVT010000062.1, from coordinate 28,142 downwards.
CAGATTCTCCCGGACAAGACCACAAAACTCTACCACCATAGGAGCACTCTGGTGATGGACAATAAGAAACTCGCCCATCTCTACCCGGTCCACCGGACGGATAGAATGCTGGCGGCATCGTAGGGCCTTATAAAGGCCCATTGCTTCGGGCGCTCCGGTATATGGAGCGCCCCTTTTTATCGATATAAACCGGCTGCAACCCGGATAAGCGGTGCGGCGCGGCACAGAAATTGGAATGGTTCATGGGTAAAAAAAGGTGATTTATGGTTATCCGGTTATGGTACTTTTGTTTTTTGGAATTTATATGTTTATCTTAACACAGTCGAGCGGAAAGCAGACATATCAAACTTCTAAAAACTTTATTGCCTATCGGAAAATTATACTCGAACCAAACATTCTTAGGAGGTGAGTATGAATTTGAAAAAGTTAAGCGACAAACAGCTGCTTAATAACTATTTTCAGGGCGATGAGAGTGCTATTTCCGACCTTATAGAACGTCACCGTAAGCGGGTTTGCGACTATATCAACATGATGGTCAAGAATCGCGACGTGGCCGACGATATTTTTCAGGAAACCTTTATCAAAGTGGTGCGGTTCCTGCGCGAAGGGCGGTACACCGAAAGCGGCAGGTTCCTGTCGTGGGTGCTCCGTATAGCCCATAATCAGGTTATCGACTATTTCCGGCAGCAGAAGCAGCAAAATCAGGTAACCGAGACCGACGCCGGTTACGATATTCTAAACAACCGGAACCTGTCGGAAGCCAACGTGGAGGACAAACTCGTGCTTTCACAGATACAGGACGATGTGCGGCGTCTTGTGGACCATCTTCCGGAGGAGCAGAAGGAAGTGGTGATGATGCGGTATTTTGGGGGCCTGAGTTTCAAAGAGATAGCCGAGCAAACCGACGTCAGCATAAACACCGCTTTGGGCAGGATGCGCTATGCGCTGATAAACCTTCGGAAAATGGTGCAGGAAAAACAGCTTATTTTGAGCTGACCAGCACAATAAAACGGCGTAAATTCCGTTATATATACAAATAGTGTATTGAACGGTACCGAATAACCATAAACCACCTTTATGAAATTAACATACCGGTTACGCCTATGGAAAACATTGACAACACACAAGCCGAAACGGCCGTACACGAACATGAGGACGAAGACCTCGTAATGGCACACGTAATACAGGACGATCCGGAGCTGATGTACCTGCACACGTGCCTTGCGGAGATTCTCTGCAAGCCGGAAGATACGGTTTGATTTTCATTTCAATCGTAAAGAGGAGGCACCCACGCACTGCGTTGGTGCCTCCTCTTTTCCCGTCCGGAACCTTGCCGGACAGTTAGCTTATTCTTCCGTACTGTGAGATACCGTTTTAAACCGGTCGGGTTCACCTCCGGGATTATCCGGGCCATTATACGGCCGTGGGGAAGGATGCCACCCGACCTGTCGGACCGGAAAATGCGGGTAGTACCGGCCCCCGCCCGGGGCAGCACTAATCCTGGTCCTGAATATCGTTATCGTCGTACAGGTTATTCAGTTGGAACGAAATGCTGTCCAGCTCCCGGTGCCAAGCCCGCACCACATCTTCGGGGGTTGTTTCAGGTAGGGCCTCTACCCTTTTACGGGCAACCTCCAATTCCCTCTCAAGCTCTTCTCTCCTGCCCATATCCGTAATTTTATAGGTTATACATACCATTTAAACAGCAATACCGGTACCATAGGCAGGCTCGGGAGTCATAATTCTTTCTTCTCTTTCGGAGTGTCGATTTTCAAAAGCCGTATCAGCACAGGCAGCCCCAATCCCTGTATAAGTAGCATCAGTATAACGACGGTGACTGTCAGGAAAATAATGCTTCCCCGCTGGGAAAATTCCGTCCCTCCAGAGAAGGTCACGGGCAGGGCTATGGCCGTAGCCACCGACACTATCCCCCGCATCCCGGACCAGCCGATAACCAGCGCATTTTTCCAGTCTATGGACCGGGTCTCCTTCATACTTCCGTCCTGCCGGGCCCTGCGTTTGCTGCGCATGTGCAGCTTGTCTGTACTGAACTTGTGCTCGAAGATAAAGAGAATCCTCACGGCGAGGGCTATCAGAAAAATCAGGAACGAACTCCAAACCAGCGGCATAATTGTACCTTCAGGTATACTGTGGAGGGCCTGTGGGAATTCAAGCCCGATAAGAATGAATATCAGACCGCTCAGCAGGTAGATAAGCACCGACCAGACCGACCGCGACTGGTCCACCGTTTCCTGCGAGAAGAGACATCCCTGCCCTATCCTTCGGGAAATGTACAGACCAAACGCCACGACGGCAAGAACCCCCGACGCATCGAAGGATTCGGCTAACTGGTAAGCAACAAAAGGCAGCAGGATATTAAGGCTTACAGTGGGAATGCTCGTGAGCGGTACATACCGGAGCAATTTGACGAATAGCCATGCCATGCCCAGTCCCACGGCCAACCCACCGGCAATTATCGCTACAAATTCTACCGAAGCTTTCCAGAACACGAACGCGCCACCGGCAACCACACCCATCGCGATACGGTAGGCCGTCAGTGCGGTGGCATCGTTCACCAGACTCTCGCCTTCGAGGATATCCTTGGTGTCGCGGCCCAGATTCATATTCCGTATGATACCCGACGCGGCGATAGCGTCCGGCGGCGACAGGATGGCCCCGATTACAAACCCCACAGGCCAGGAAATACCCGGTATAAAGTAGTGTGATACTGCCGCTATGGCCGTCATTGTAATCAGCACCATAGTCACCGCGAGACCCGAGATATTCCCGATATTCCGGGTGAATCCGCGGTAGGAAAGGTTCAACGCCGCATCATAAAGCATCGGCGGAAGGAACAGCAGAAATACTATTTCCGGGTCGATAGGTACATATTTGACATGTGGTATAAATCCGATGACGATACCGGCCATCATCAAAAGCACGGGCAGAGGGATTTTCAGCTTGGGCGCCAGCACCGAAACTGCAATCGCCACTGCCAGCAGGAATAGTATTATACGGTAGTATTCTTCCACAATCCGAGGTCGTTTCCTTCGGCAAAGGCCAAACATTATGCCGGAATATCCCACCGGCACTCTGTATTAACCGTTCTGAAATCTGTTAAACAATCTAATTTAATCGTACCCGGACGAATAAAAAAGGCACGGTCACCCCGCGCCTTAAAAGTCTCACCGTTTTGCGAACAGTTGAAACCAAATAGCCTACCTTATCCTATCGAGCGAGCGGACGAGGGCCTCGTCGCGGACGATACGCTTGTATGCCAGCCATGTGAGTATAAGTGAAGCCAATGGAAAGATGTCCACAAATGAGCAAGAAACGCTTAATGGACCTTCCAGCTTGGCTACGGCGTTATAGATCGTGTAGACCACCATAACCTGCGTCCCTATAAGGAATACCATCTCCATGAAGCATAGCCGTATCTGTAATATACGGTTTTTATATAGGAACAGTGTAACCAAAGGAAGGACCGCGGCGACGACCACCAGCACACCGAAATACGCGAGACTAACCACCATGGCATCGCCGGCCGTCACGGAATAGATTCCGAAGGCCTTTATCACGAACTCCTCGTCGCCGACAAGGAACCTGCACATCGGAAAGCTAAGCATCATAAACATCATAACCGAGGCCACAAACAAATATACGCTTTGAATTCTCTGTATCATTTATTTAGGTTTTTAATCTTTTAATCTAAGGAGTAAACCGCACGGCGGCCGATTCGCATCAGCCGGCGGCTCGTCACGGACTCGTATGCTGTCCGGTACCGGAATCCATTCCCACCGTCTCGTCCAGTATATACTTATTCCGTTCGCCGGACGTGCGGTTAATCAATTCGCCGAGGAACCCGGCAAGAAACAGCACCACCCCGAGTATAACGGCGGTAAGGGCGATAAAGAACAGCGGCTGGTCGGCCACGCTGCGAGTAGTGAGGCCGTGACTCTGGCGGTATATCTTCTCGGCAATAAGCCACACGGCCGTCGCACCGCCCACGAGGAACATAAGGGTACCCATCCCGCCGAAGAAATACATCGGACTTTTACCGAACCGTGTTATGAACGTCACCGAAATAAGGTCGAGGTAGCCGCGCATCATCCTTTCCAGCCCGAACTTGGTCTTGCCGTATTTACGTGGATGGTGCTCGACAACCTTTTCGCCTATCCGGTTGAAACCGGCCTCTTGGGCCAATATGGGTATATAGCGGTGCATCTCGCCATACACCTCGATGCTCTTTACCACCTTGCGGCGGTAGGCTTTGAGACCGCAGTTGAAATCGTGCAGCCTGATGCCGGACACCCATCGGGCAGTCGTGTTGAACAGGCGGCTGGGCAGGGTCTTACCCAACGGGTCGCGGCGCTTTTTCTTCCAGCCTGAAACCAGGTCGTACCCATCGTCCCGGACCATCCGGTAGAGCGCCGGAATCTCTTCGGGCGAGTCCTGAAGGTCGGCATCCATGGTTATCACCACTTCTCCCCGGGCCGCTTCGAAGCCCGTATATAATGCCGCGCTCTTGCCGTAATTGCGCCGGAAACTGAGCCCCCGCACCTGCTGGCGCTCCGCGGCAAGGTTTCTGACCACTCTCCATGAGGAGTCCGTGGAACCGTCGTCCACAAAAATAATTTCATAACGGTACCCTTCGGTATCCATAACAGACCCGATCCACGCCACAAGTTCCGGCAGCGAATCCTCCTCGTTAAATACGGGAACCACTACCGAAATATCGGGCACGGACGAGCTGTAAGGCACGGATAACTCTCCGGTTCGGGTTAGTATGTCCTCTTTTCCGTCGCTCATTCCCCGGCAAATATTTCCGGTTTACGTTTAACGAATGCGGAAGCAATCAGGCCCAGCAGGCCCCCGTATATAAGGTATGAGAAAATCCCTCCGAGCGCGTTGGCAACCGGACTACGGCGGTATGCGTCCAACAGCGAGAGCATCCGTTCCCCCTCCGGGGTATCCGGGTCGTACATCGGGTTATTGTCGAGCATGGCTGCAAAGCTCTCCTCGTAGTATTCCGGCACGATGTAGTTGCCCAGCACGAAATCTGCCAGCCCCAGAATAAAACCGGTAAAAAGCATCATGGCAAGGATATATCCCATGCTTTGACCGAAAGAGAAACCGTCCGCAGCGTCGTATTTAATTGACCTTTTCCGCGCGTAGTAATATAAAAGATACCCGAACGCAAGGAATTTAACCAGCGACAGGAGTGTAGTCACGGAACCGGTCGGCAGGTTAATTTGTATTATATTGATAATCAGTATCACAATACCAATAACTCCCCCGGCCAATGCCGCATCCGTCCAATAACTTCTTTTGAGTTCCGTTTTATCCATTTGAAAAAAAATTTACAGTATAAGTTCGCCGCCGCCTTCACGGACAATTTCCGGCTCTTCCCCCGACAGATCTACAAGTGTAGTGGGCACTATTCCTCCCGGTCCACCGTCTATGACGGCATCCACCATATGGCCGTACTTTTCATATATCAGTTCGGGATCGGTGGTATATTCGGTTATCTCGTCATCGTCCTTTACGGACGATGTTACAAGCGGCTGACCGAGCCCGGCGATTATTGCCTGCGGAATAGCGTTGTCGGCCACCCGGACACCGATAGTCTTCCGCTTCGACAGGGCTTTGTCCGGCACTTTCGACGACGCCCTGAGAATAAACGTAAACGGGCCGGGCAAGTTCCTTTTCAGAAGCCGGAACGCCGCATTGTCCACCTTCACATAATCAGCTATATGGCTGAGATCCGAACACATTATCGAGAAATCCCCGTCCGACTTCTGCCTTATGGCCTTCATCCGTTCGAGCGCCTTGCGACTCCGGAGCGCACACCCGAAGGCATACACCCCGTCGGTGGGATAGATTATAAGCCCGTCGCCGTCAAGTATTTCGACGACCCGGTCCACTGCCCTCTGGTCGGGATTCTTCGTATAGAGTTTTACCAGCACTCTCTTCCTTTTTTTACCACTGCCCCGGGCTTACGCGGGCCCTGCGGGTACACACAAGCCTGTGAAGTGCGTAAAGTTACTAAATAATTTGAAATCCGCTCCGTCCAGGCCCGTAAGAGGTTTTGCCCATTTGAGGCCCGTACACCACTCGCACCATATGGAAGGGCGGTGTCAGATATCGTCCATAAAATCGACCTCTCCGGTGTGCATATCATACACTCCGCCTATAATTCGTATCTCGCCGTCCCGCTCCATTCCGGCCAGAATAGGACTGTTACGGCGGATATCGGCCACAGTATGGACCACATTAGCATAGCAAACCCTGTCCACCAGCTCATAATTCGATGATGATACCATACCGTCGTAACTTTCAAGCGTATGCTCCACGGCCGGTTTTATCTTCTCCAACAGGTGGGTTATATTACCCAGCTCCACTCCGTCGATGGCCGATTTTATTGCGCCGCAATGCCCGTGGCCGAGCACCATAACCACCTTCGAACCCGACACCCGACAGGCGTACTCGAGGCTTCCGAGGATATCGGTATTCGAAATATTTCCCGCCACCCTGGCCACGAAGATATCGCCGATTCCGCGGTGGAATACATCCTCAACTGGCACTCTGGAATCCAGACACGACAACACCACGGCTATCGGGTACTGCCCCATCGCCGCATCCCGGACTCGGACGCTGTTGTTACGGATAGTCAGGTTGTCGTCTACAAAATCCCGGTTGCCAGCGCGCAGGACCTCTATTACCTCGTCCGGGGTAAGGGCCTGCTGCTGTTCTGCAGTAAGGACCCGGTTTTCGAGAATTTCATCTCGCGGTATCTCCTCTTCCCAGTTTTCTGCCGCCGCAGGCCTGTTCCGGTTAGCACCGCAGGCCGCTATCAGAGCGGTAAGCAGTATAATGTAACATAACTTATTCATTGACTTTAATTTTCTGGGCTGAAGGACCAAAAACCCTGCCGGGGCGTTTCAGCGCCGGTCGGAATAGCTTTCTGGAATCGTCGATACGGAGTGTGGCGTAATGAAGCTCCTCTCAAAAACTTCAAATAAGACGCATCCGCCTGAAGAGTGTGCCGGAGATAACCGGGTGTATAGGGGGAATAAAAAATGGGTAAGCTACTTATATCGCACCGCTACAACCGCTTACCCTTGCTTGCTTCCGCACCTGGGGGATTCAGCAGGAGCTGGTCGTATAAGACTTACCCGGTGCAAAAGTATATAAATTTGCACTAACTCCAAAAACAGTGGGTCCGATTGGTCGAAAAAAAGTATTTTTGCACCTGCACGGCAGTACCTTGAACCACAAGGCCGGTTGCTGGCATGGGGACCGGTGGGTACCTATACCGTTTAAGGTACCGATTGTTTAAGGTACCGATTGTTGAAGGTACCGATTGTTGAAGGTATCGCTCGTTCCAACAAAGTAGACACGAAGTGAAAAAAAAGACCAAAAGAATAGTTGCCGTAACACTCTCCGTTGTGATTGTAGCTGGCCTTTCAGCCGTGTTAACCGGCTACTCGCTATGGACACAATCGGCCGTAAGGGAGGGGGGCAGCCTCTATATCGAGGAGGGTATCAGTTACGGCGAACTGTCGCAGGAGCTTGCCGACCGGGGATATATCGGAAATATCCGGAGGCTCGATCTGTTCTCACGGCTGTTAGGGATGGAAGGTAGCGTAAAGCCGGGCCACTATGTAGTGCGAACGGGGATGACCTATCCGCAGGTGGTACGGATGTTCCAACGGGGATTCCAGACACCCGTCAATGTCACTTTCAACAATATACGCCTCCTGCCACAGCTTGCGGGGCGCGTTTCGCGCCAGTTGCAGCCCGACTCCGTGGCTTTCCAGCAGGTCATAATGTCCGATACCACCCCGGCTTACTACGGTTTCACCCCGGAGGGATTTATCGGAATGTTTATTCCCAATACCTATCAGATGTACTGGACTTCTACCCCGCAAATGTTCCTCGACCGGATGAAACGGGAGTACGACAATTTCTGGACCGGAGAGCGCGACCGTAAGAGGGAAGAGCTCGGCCTGACCCGGAGCGAGGTATCCACCATCGCCTCCATCGTGTATGAGGAGACCAAGAAGACCGACGAGATGCCGCGTGTGGCGGGGGTTTACCTCAACCGCTTGCGTATCGGCATGCCGCTTGAGGCGGACCCTACGGTAATATTCGCTATGGGCGACTTCACCATTAAAAGGGTCCTGATCGCATATACAAAGGTCGACCATCCCTATAACACGTACCGGAATACGGGCATTCCCCCCGGGCCTATCTGTATGCCGCCGGTCACGGCTATCGACGCGGTGCTCGGTTACGAACACCACGACTACCTGTTTTTTTGCGCCAAACCCGACTTCTCGGGTTACCACAGCTTTGCCCGCAACCTGCGCGAACACAACCGCAACAGCCAGCTATGGCGGGATGCCTTGAACCGGGCCGGTATCCGATAGAGGGCCTAACCCACGGCCCATTCTCAGCACCAGTGTTTTGTATTAGTGTGTACATACACTAACCCCGCAGACAGAACCTCCCGCAGAGGAATCCATATCCGACTTTGCCATATAGTTATTTAATTCCGAAAGTAAGTTGTTATTACAAAAAATAAAGAGAGCCCGCTCGCCTATAGCGAGCTGGCTTTCTGTCCTGCAATTTGCCGGGACTGGAATCCGGTCAAAAAATCGGTCGGCGGGCTATACCGCTCAGAACATAAGTTTGACCCCGGCCGTAACCGATATACCGAAACCGCGGTAATTATAGTAAGGATATAGCTTCCGGTTCAGCAGGTTTTCACCCGCAATCCAGATTCCGAGGTTGCCGGTCAGCCTGTACTCCGCCTCAAGTCCGAGGTCGAACACGGCTTTCTGCTTTTCAGATTCAACCTCGACATTCGGGATACCACCGACCCAGAGGGTCTCCGGAAAACCGAAATAACGGGTCCCCGTCAGCCCACCCGTCAATTTGAGGAACAGTTTACTGCGGTAATTGTACCTTAAGAAAATATCGCCTTTAAACTCGGGCATGTCCAACGTATTCTCCAGTTCATCCTGTGAGTAGTTGAAATAGTCCGCCTCCAGCCCGGCGCTAAACTTCTCCGAAATCCGGCCGGTCAGGCTTGTCCCCGCCGTAAAGTATTTTAGCCTCTTATCATAAGCGAGGGGTGTGAAATACCCGCTGTCGCTATACAAGTTATAAAATGCGTTCTTCATAAAGCCGCCTCCCGCCCGTACCTCATACGAGAAATTAGACATAACGTCGCCGCGAAAACCTGCAACGATGCTGTAATCGCGGGTGGGCAGAAACATGACGGTCGACAGATAGGGGTTACGCGATGTCATCTCCCTGTAACTGTTCGTGATGGCACGGCTCCTCAGCAGGGCAAAAGGCGCAAATGCGTGGTCGATACGCCACACTACGTCGGCCGAAGGGAGGAACAGGGTTTTGGAGCTGTTCTCCGTATTGCTGTCTTTCAGTTTATTGTACGCAACCTCCACGTGTGCCCCAATCTCCAGTTTAGCCCCTTTTACCCGGTACGACGGGGTAAAACCCACCACGGTAAGGTCGTACGCATCGAGGTTACCCGAGCCAAATGCAGCCCCGTAGGCCATATCCAGCCTCAGTTCATGGATACCGAACCGTTTGCCGATACCGAGAGACACGTCGATGCCGGTCTCCTTATTATCCTCCCGGTCCCGGAGCAGGTAGCCTTCGGCCCCTACTGCAAAGTTGAACCGGTCCATATCGGTAAAATCATGGCCTATCCTCACGGCGGCCCGTGGTACGGAATAGCTCAGCAACCGGCCGTTTGTGCTCTGTATTGCATCGTAATACTGCGTGAAACCGTAACGGGAATAGATATCGTAGTTGTAACCTATCTCGCCGGAGAGGCCCAGCCGCCTACCCAGATAGGTCCGTCCGAACACCCCTACGCTGTTGTGGCTCTCGAGACCCCGGGCCTTCACGTCCATTTCATTACGTAATTTGGACCACTCGCCCTTGTGGGTAATGTACCCGCCTGCATACCCGCCGGAAGTGGATGTCGTGGTGCCGTACATATCGAGGAAGCTCCGCGAAGGACCTCCGAACCCGGCCTTAAGGTAGAACGGTAGTAATTGTTCATACGACGAGGCGTCCACCCTCACCGGATTGATAGCCGCCACCCCGAATCCGGTGTACCACGGTGCCGGGACCACCGTGTATTCCAGCTCGGGCCGGAGCGACACGGTATCGTTCATTACCGGCCGTATGGTGAGCTTCGCCGCCCGGTCCATATCGGGCATATATTCACGCGAAACGTCCACCCTCCGGTCGAGGTCCCTGTCCGCCTCCGGCTCCTGCGCCCGCACGGCCGTAAAGGCCGCGGCGAGCAACGCCAGCGTCACTATCTGTTTGGATAAATGTCCTATGGTCATATCTATACCTCTTGTTTACATTAAAAACCTCATCGGCGCTTGGTGCACACTCATAATCTGCCCGTTCAGAGCGACTCTATTTTGGCGCGGGCCTCGGCTATAATCCCGTCGTCCGCAGGTGAGTAGCCGTCCACAATACTTTGCAGCGTCGCCCTGGCCTGAAACGTATCCCCTTTCTCAATATAGATATCGCCCAGCACGAGGAACGCCTTGGCAAGCCAATAGGCATGGAGCGTATTCCCCGCCGCGAAATCCATCACGGCCTTCTCGGCGGCGTCGGATTGCCCGGACCGGTAGAGCGACTCTATAACCATATATGTCGATACGGCACCTTCGAGACTTTGCACCTCGGTGGCAAGGCCGCGGTATATCTCCATCGCCGCGGCGTCCTGACCCATAACCGAGAGCGCCCGAGCCTTTGAAAACAACGCCTCGCGCCGCACCTCCGCCGTGATATTACCCTGGGCGAGCACCCGGTCGGCCGCTTCCACCATACGGTCGTTACTGCCCCCGGCCGCTACCGATTTCAGGTAACCGGACCAGGCCGCGGCAACCGTCTGCGGGTTCACGGCCGTCTCGGCCAGTTTGATATATGCATCGGCAGCCTTGTCGTATCGCCCGTTTTCATACGAAAGTGCCGAGAGGTTCTCCAGCCCACGCACTGTGAACTGGTTGTAATGCATCCCGGCCAGCTCTTCGAGCGTGGCTATGGCACGGCCCGTATCCGTCCTCGCATAGAGGTCGGCAAGGTTATACAGTGCGTGGGGACGGTAGACCCCCCGCGGGAACTTATCGAGGTAGTCCGTAAAGGCTGCGATACCGCGCGCCGGGTCGCCGGCCGACGAGAGATAGACCCTCTCCGCGGCAGCGTACGACAGCGAGTCCCGTGCCTGGGCCCCCGTCTCGGTCTCGATTCCGCTGCGCTGCGCGAAGTTGAAGTAACCGTCCACGTCGTTCATATCCACATAGATACTTTTGAGCGCAATCATGGCGTTCCGCGCCTCGGCCGACGACGGCGCCCGGTCTACCACCATCTGGTAGTAACGAAGGGCCTGTTGATTATTGTTAAGGTTTTGATACGCAAGCCCGAGATTCGACAGGGCCGAGAGGTACTTCTCCGATGTGGGGTACCTGTCCGTAAACTGCCCCAGCACCGTCACCGCTTCGTTGAATCTATCGGCCGCAAGGTAGGTGGCGCCTAATTCGTAAAGAGCCTCGTCTATATAGTTCCCCTCCCCGGCGGCTACTATGGCCCGAAGGGCATCGATTTTGGCATTATTGCCGGATGTGAAGCCGAGCGTTACCGCCTTACGGTATTGGGCATAATACCTCTCGGGCGTACCGAGTGCGGCCGCCGATTCGTAATTCGATACCGCACGGGCAAAATCGCGGGCTGTAAAGTAGGTATCCCCCACTCTGTTGTAAGCGTCGGCCTTCAAACTTCCCGAGGCGTGGGACGAGCGCAGGAATCGGTCGAACCAGCTCCTCGCCTCGCCGTACCGGCCGAGGTTGAAGTAGCAGTAACCGAGGTTGTACTGCGCCATGCCGTACTCCCGCTCCGTGGCGGGCGACAGGGACAGGTACTCGTTAAACAGCGGGATAGCCTGCACGTATCGGCCTTCGCGGTAGAGAATTTCACCCTTCCAGAACTGGGTGAGAGCCGTGTATTTAGGGTTGAAACGGTTATCGAGCGATTCGTCCAACAGTCGTAGCGCGGTGGCATAATCCCCGTTCGAGTAAAATTCCATAGCCCGGAAATAGGTTATCTTCTGGAGTGCGGTCCTCAGATTGTTGTCCGGGTGGCGCACCTGACTGATTGCCTCGTATGCCGCTTCGTAGTTGTTCGAATTATAATACGCGGCCACCAGAAACTCCCATGCCTCGTTGGTACGCGCTCCCGACGGATACTCCGCAATGTAGCGGTTCAGCACGTTGATGGCCTCGTTGAACACCCCGCCGCCGAGCTCATACTGCAATTTACCGTAGTTAAACAACGCATCCTCTCTGATGGTGTCGTCGTACCCTGACCCGGCAGCCATCGAAAACGACTGCATCGCTCTAAGTTTGTCGCCCGACCGGAGGTAGCTCGCGGCAAGGTGGTAGGCTGCGTTTTGCGTCAGGCGGTCGTCCGGACCCACCACAAGGGCAAGGTAGCTCTCGGCGTCCGCAATATCGTTTCGCATATAGGACGAGAAACCGACTATATAGTTCTCCTCGCGGCCCATCTTCCCCCCGTGCTGTCGGTAAATATCCATGTAGCGGAGGGCCTGCCCGTAATCCCCCTTATGGAACCACGACTCGGCCATTATCCGCGCAATCTCCGCCTCGCGTTCGCCCCGCGCCGATTCCATAAGCCGGTCACCCTCGCGCAGCACGTAGTCGTAATTACCCTCAAGAAACTCTATCTGCAACAGGTAAAACGGTACCACCGGCCCGTAGGCCGCGCTCGAGGCCAGCGATTGGAACACTTTTTTGGCCGCGCCATAATCGCCGCCCACATAATCGAGGTAGGCAGTATAATATGTCGCATGGATGCCGTATGTGCCGTCCGCGGATACATTTTCGAAATGTTGCCGGGCCGTACGATTATTATTCATGCCGCCCAGCCGGAAATAAGAGTAGCCGCTTTTGAAATGGTATTCGTCCCGCTCAGACATGGCAAAGCCCGTCGGTATAACCAGCCGGTACTCCTTAAGGGCCTCGTCGTATTTTCCAGTATCGAAAAGCAGGTTGGCCCGGGCAAACCTGATATCGTTCTCATATATGCTGCCGGGATAATTTTCCAGAAACGCCACCAGCCGCTCCATAGCCATCGGGTCGAGGGTGAGGGCCGCCGAACATGCCAGATAGTAATCGATCTTAACTACCATCTGGTGCGGTGCGTACTCGGCCGCCCTACGGGCCTTGCCCAGCTCTTCCATCGCAGCCCTGTAATGCTTCGCCTCGTAGAGTTCGATACCCCTGTCGAGGTGCTCCCCTGCCCGACCGGGTGCTTCCGGCGATACGGCATAAGAGATAGTAACTGTCAACAACAGGATTATGGTAAGGAGATAACTTCTCTTCATAGTACGAGTTTCTTTTAAGCCCTAACGGTCGGTACCCATTACGACGAATTTCCACAAAAATAACAAAAATGCACATTCTGCATCCGGCCGTTCACCCATAGTTATCAACATTGATGTAACTATTTTGGTAATTATTTTACTCTAATTGAAATACTTCTGTTTTGCAGATATGCGGGGCGGCGGTTTATAGACGGGGATATGCGGTATCGAAAGGATACGACACTCCGGAGAGACAGGGTAAGCTCCTACGGGTAAGTTAAGGAGACATCATGGCACCGTGAAGGTAACGGTGTGATTCCAACGGCATTAGGAGGTATGATGAGGTAAGCCGGATTATTACGGCTAAGTGACGATGAAAGGGAAAGAGAAAAGGTAAAAGGGAAATTTATCGGTGTCTAATAAGAGGAGTAATCCGGAAGTTCGCCACGTTCGAGCATATCGCGGCAGTTCACCTTATCTATAATGGTGCCCCCCTTCAGGACCACCACCCCCACCTTCGCGCGGAGCATGGTCTTTATCGTTGTCGCATCCATATTGTAGCCCTGCACATAATGGTCGCCCAGCACGATACCGGGATGGATATTCAGCGAGCCTGCCGTAATGCACATAACCCGGTAGCCCCGGTCGAGAGCCTGGTCGACAGCCATTGCCAGTTTCCGTTCACACCGCCTGCGGATATCGCCCAGGTCAGAAGCACATATCAGATAGACCACGCCCGGGTCCGCCAACACCTCGTCCGTAACGAATTGCCCGCTGTCGAAAATAGCGAAATCCCTTACCGAGGGGTGCACCGAATTTCGGATGGAGATAGTTTTGGTATCTACGAACTCCCACCGCGACGCATCGTACCATGTGGTATCGTCCAAAGCGAACTCCCGCTCCCTGCCGGTTTCAAGGTCGCGGTAAATGACTCGGGTCTTCACATCGTTCTTCGAGGGCTGTTTCATCGCCTCGGGAAGGTTCGTACCTATCTTATATGGTAAGAAGTCGATAATCGGAAGGTGACGGAACGAGTAGACCCCGATGCCGAACGCGATGGTAGCGAACATCAGCATAAATCCGCCGTCACGCCATGTGGGCATAATAGGCATCTTGCGTGCGCTCCAAAGCACGAACAGGCTCATGGGAAGCAGAACGAGATTCTTTATGAAAGTCTCCCAGTTGGTGAGTTTGATGGCCTCGCCGAAGCAACCGCAGTCCTCTACCGGGTTCCAGATGGCAAGGGCGAGCGTCAGCAGTGTAAAGAACAACATCGCCAGCGAGGCGAATACCGATACCAGCCGCAGCCGGATTTTGAACAGGAGCATCATTCCCATCATCATCTCGGCCCCGTTCATCCAAATCGCGATACCGAACCGCCATCCGTAAAGCCACTCCATCTCGAAAGCAGCAAGGTATTCGCCCACCTTTATCCCCGTGCCCCACGGGTCGACGGCCTTTACGAAACCGGAAAAGATAAACGTCACGGCAAGTAAAATCCTGCAAACCGCGGCGGAATACCAATACAGCTTAGCTTTCCGGTCGGGGAACTTCACTTGCCAGCGGGATTAACAGCCGGCATACCCGGAACGGCACGCCGTATGGCTTCGACTATTTTTTTAAAATTATTCACGGGTGTATCCATCTCGCCGCGGCCGTTGGAACAGTCGACGACGTTGAGTCCGCTACCCTCTTCCGCACACCCGAGGTATATTTCCCGAACCCGTTTCTGAAGGTCGAGCGACTGCTCGTGGATATCGCCCCGTCCTTTGAGGTAGGCCCGGTCGTCGCCCTGACGCTGCTCCGTAAGGCGGCTCTCGGTAAAAGAGAACGGGACATCGAGGAATAGCGACACGTCTGGCACCGGCAGGCGGTTGGTCCCGAACTCCAGGTCGAGAATCCACCGCTTCAGTTCTTCCCGGGCAGCGGCCCCATCGAGTTTGGCACACTGGAAGGCGATATTTGAGTAGACGTACCGGTCGGTTATTACATACTTGCACTCGCCGAGCCAATTCCGAATCATCGGGGCGGCATCCGCACGGTCCCCGGCAAAAATAAGTGCCACAAGATAGGGGTCCACTGCATCCAACGGACCGGATTCCCCGCGCAGGAACCTCGCAATAAGATCGCCGTATACAGGGGCGTCGAACCGTGGGAAATGCAGGTATTCGTACCCAAATCCGCACCCGTAAAGGTGCGATTTCAGCAGGTCCAACTGCGTGGACTTCCCGGCCCCGTCCAGGCCCTCCAACACTATAAACGGCATACGCTCGATTGTTTGTACTATCCTGCAATATTACAAAATCCGTCGGCAATAGGCAAGAAGGGCGTGCTTTTGGTAAAATAATCCCGCCCGTATCTATTAGCTAACAAATGAAATTAAAATTTTCTAACCAAAGCTGTGAGCTATTTAAGGAACAAACTCTCTACCTAAGCATAGAAAGCGCCTTGCGGACCCCTTTTACGAACGATTCGGTTTCGGGGATGGTATTGTACATAGCAAAGGATGCGCGGCACATGCCCGTAATGCCGAAGCGTGCCATTACCGGTTCTGCGCAGTGGGTACCCGTGCGGATTGCGTTACCCATTTTATCGAGGATAAGCCCCAGATCGGACGGATGCACCCCGTCGGCCGAGAACGAAAGTATCGGACATTTATCCCTCCCGATTCCGTAGATCCGTACGCCGTCCAGCCGTCCGATACCGGCCGTGGCACACTCAAGCAGGGACGCTGTGTGGTGCTCTACTTCAGCAGTATCCAGTTTGCGGATATACCGTATGGCTTCGGCCAGCCCCACGGCAGCGATATAATTCGCCGTACCGGCCTCGAATTTCAATGGAAGTTCCGCGAAAGTAGTCCGCTCGAAACTCACCCGCGCCACCATATCGCCCCCGCCCATAAACGGCGGCATCCGCTCGAGCCAATCCCGTTTGCCGTACAGAACGCCTATCCCGGTAGGGCCGTAGAGTTTATGGCCGGAGAAGGTGAAAAAATCGCAGTCCAGTTCCGTTACGTCCACCCCACCGTGAACTACGGACTGGCATCCGTCCACAAGCACGGGTACACCGCGGCTGTGAGCATAATCTATTATGGTGCGCAAGTCCGTCCTTAGTCCCAGCACGTTGGACGCACCGGTGACGGCCACTATTCGAGTCCTGTCGTCCAGAAGGTTATCGAGTGCTCCGGTTTCGAGGTCCCCGTTGTCGTCGCACGGTATCACCCGCACCTGTGCGCCCCTCCGCCCGCACACCATCTGCCACGGCACGATATTGGAGTGGTGCTCGACGGCCGAAATCACTACGTTGTCGCCCTCGCCGATAAAGGCCTCGCCGAAGCTGTAAGCCACCGTATTGATGGCGGCCGTGGCGCCCGAGGTGAACACCACCTCGGCGGTCTCGCGGGCGCCGATAAAATCGCGCACCACCTCCCGCGCCGCTTCGTATTTCTCGGTGCTCTCTATGCTCAACCGGTGGATTCCCCTGTGCACGTTGGCGTTAGATTCGAGCATCAGCTCGTCCATCGCCTGCATCACCTGCACCGGTTTCTGTGCGGTGGCGGCATTATCGAGGTATACGAGCGGTTTGTCGTAGACCCTCCGTGAAAGGATGGGGAAATCGCCCCTTATATATTCCGGGTTGAACATTTTCGATGATTTTATTGGGTAATCATATACATGTTATACACGGGCTGAAAAGACGCCTGCTTCCAGACGGTCGTCCAGCCGTTGGCGGGTCGGCGGACCGTTAAAACAAAGTGTGTGAAGTGGAGTAGGTAATTTTTACATACCCCGACCGACTGACACCGTCAGAGTTCGGCTATCCGTTCACCGGCAAGCCGGGTTATCGATTCGCAGGCCACCGGAGTCGTGCAGTGGGAAATAACGTCGTTCACAAACCCTTCCAGCTGGAGCTTCCGGGCTTCTTTCTCTCCGATTCCGCGCTGGCGCATATAGTATATCTCCTCCTCGTTGAGTTGGCCGACCGTGGCACCGTGGCTGCACTTCACATCGTCGGCGTAGATTTCGAGCTGCGGTTCGGTAAAGATACGCGAGGTATCGCTTAGCTGGAGGTTGCGGCTCTGTTGGAGTGCAGAGGTTCGTTGAGCATCGGGTGCTACGTACACCATTCCGGTAAATGCGCCCGTAGCACTGCCCGATACCACGCCCTTCACCACTTCGAAACTCCGGCAATCCGGCACCGTATGCATCACTTTCATATTAACGTCGCAAAGCTCATCGCCCGCACCGAGGTATAGCCCGTAGAGCGAAGTCTCGGCATCACTGCCGTCGAGTCCCGTTACGTGATTGACCCTCGTGGCGCCGCCTCTCAGCCATACGGCCGTCGTGGCGGTACGGGAATTGGCGCCCTGTACAGAAAGGTTATCGGTAACCAGCACGCTGTCCTGCCGCATGGAGGTGGCGATGGTCATGTCGAGTATCGCCCCGTCACCGACCACGCCCTCGAGCAACTGCCCTGCAACGATACCGCATCTCCCGTTATCAGTGTGTGTTACGACTATTTCCGCTCTTGCGCCCTCTCCAACCATTACCAGTACCCTCGGGAAGCAGGCCTCACCCAGCGCCGTGGCGCTGTAACGTATATCTATATGAAACGGTGTGGACGCTTGGTACCCGTCCGGAACGTAGACGAAAGCCCCGTCCCGGGCGAAAGCGCTGCAAAGAATCGAAACCGCCGCAGTTTTCTCGGGCGACCCCAGATATTCCCCCACCGTTTCGGGTCTTTCGTTGGCTGCCGTGCGCAGGGACCCGTACACCGCCCCGCCGGGAGTGACGATAAGCTCCCTGTTACGGCATATACCGTTATCGAGGATTACTGTGCAGGCATCCGGAATTTCTATCAAACCGCTTCCGGCCTCTTGCGTCGAAACCGGATGGGCCAAGGCCACAACCCGGTCGAGCATCGCCCGGAGGTCGAAATGGCGGTACTCCTCGTCCGCACGGCCAGGTATGCCCGACAGCGCGAGGGTTTCCAGAGCTTCCCTTCGCGCACTGTTCACCGTCGCGGGCCACCCTTCGGTAATCCTGCCTGACTCGGCTGCATACATCTCGGCCAGCCTGTTTTCCAATGTCCCCGCCATTACCGCTCTCCGTTAATCAGCCAGTCGTAGCCTTGCTCTTCGAGTTTCATCGCAAGGGTCTTGTCGCCCGACCGGATTATCCGCCCCTGGTAGAGTACGTGCACAAAGTCCGGCACTATATAATCCAGCAGGCGCTGGTAATGCGTTATGACTATCGTAGCGTTGTCGGGCCGTCGGAGTTGGTTCACCCCTGCAGCGACGATACGAAGGGCGTCGATATCCAACCCCGAATCGGTCTCGTCCAGCACCGCGAGACGGGGTTCGAGCATCGCCATCTGGAATATTTCGTTTTTCTTCTTTTCCCCCCCCGAGAATCCCTCGTTTACCGACCTGCCGGTAAGTTTACTGTCCAACTCGACCACTTTGCCCTTCTCCCTCATCAACCGTAGAAATTCCCCTGCCGAGAGCGGCTCCTCACCGAGGTAGGCCCTCCGCTCGTTGACCGCCATCCTCATAAAATTTGCCATGCTGACCCCGGGAATCTCCACCGGATACTGGAACCCGAGGAATACCCCGGCCCGCGCCCGCTCCTCAATATCCATCTCCAGCAGGTCCTTGCCGTCATAGCAGACCGACCCGCCGGTAACCTCATACCGCGGGTTTCCGGCCAGTACCGAGGCGAACGTACTTTTACCCGACCCGTTGGGTCCCATAATGGCGTGGACCTCGCCTTCCCTGACCTGCAAATCTATCCCCTTGAGGATAGGCTTGCCGTCTATCATACATTGCAGGTCCTTAACTTCCAGTAACATATCCTTTAATTTTTATATTCTAATTTACTTTGCCGGTACCCACCCCAGTGGCTGTAAACCTGTAACTCCGCCGGTTCTAATCTATTATTAAAACACCCGGTCGAAACCGTCCGGCTACCCTACACTCCCCTCCAAACTGATGGACAGCAGTTTCTGGGCCTCGACTGCAAACTCCATCGGCAGTTTATTCAGCACCTCCTTGGCATATCCGTTCACGATAAGTCCCACTGCGTCCTCGGTGCTTATGCCCCGCTGGTTACAGTACAGCAACTGATCTTCGCTGATTTTCGAGGTGGTGGCTTCATGCTCGATAACCGCAGAACTGTTGTCCGACTCCACGTACGGAAAGGTATGCGCACCGCAACGGTCCCCGATAAGAAGCGAGTCGCACTGCGAAAAATTTCGGGCCCCAGCCGCTTTCCGGGCCACCTTCACAAGGCCCCGGTAACTGTTCTGGCTTCGGCCTGCCGAAATTCCTTTCGACACTATACGGCTGCGGGTGTTGCGCCCGAGGTGTATCATTTTGGTGCCGGTGTCCGCCTGTTGATAGTTATTGGTCAGGGCCACCGAGTAGAACTCGCCAACGCTGTTGTCTCCGGCGAGCACGCAACTCGGGTACTTCCACGTTATGGCCGAACCCGTCTCCACCTGCGTCCACGACAGGCGTGAATTTTCACCCCGGCACAATCCCCTCTTGGTGACGAAATTATATATTCCGCCCCGACCCTCCTTATCCCCCGGATACCAGTTCTGCACCGTGGAGTATTTAACTTCGGCATTCTTCAACACCACTATCTCTACAACCGCGGCATGCAGTTGGTTCTCATCCCGGCGCGGGGCCGTACAACCTTCGAGATAACTCACGTACGAGCCTTCTTCGGCTACTATCAGGGTCCGCTCGAACTGCCCCGTACCGGCGGCGTTTATACGGAAATAGGTGCTTAATTCCATCGGGCAGCGCACCCCTTTCGGGATATAACAGAACGACCCGTCGGAGAATACGGCCGCATTCAGTGCAGCGAAGAAGTTATCCGTATAAGGCACCACGCTCCCGAGGTATTTGCGTATCAACTCGGGATGGTCCTGCACCGCCTCGCTCATCGAGCAGAATATAATGCCCAGCTCGGCAAGGGTCTCTTTATAAGTAGTTTTTACCGAAACCGAGTCCATCACCGCATCCACCGCGACACCGGCCAAAGCCATCTGCTCCTCCAGCGGAATGCCCAGTTTATCGAAGGTGCGCAAAAGCTCCGGGTCCACCTCGTCTATACTCTCGTATTTCGGCGTGGTTCGCGGGGCGGCATAGTATATTATGTCCTGATAATCGATCTCCGGGATATCGAGGTTGGCCCATGTGGGCATTTCGATGGTAAGCCAATGGCGATACGCTTCCAACCGCTGCTCGGTAAGCCACGACGGCTCGCCCTTCTTGCGCGATATTAGCCTTACCACCTCTTCGTTCAGCCCCTTCGGGATAACCTCCGTATCTATATCGGTAACGAAGCCGTACTTGTAGTCCTGCGACGTCACCTCATCTATAACGCGTTCGCTTTCGCTCCTTATCTCTTCTTCGTGTGGTTCCATATCATTGCAGACGGACGGTCCGTCATTTTATTTTACCCGACCTCCTTTCCCTGGGGTCGGTACGTATCAATTCATGCCGCGATAACCTATCTCCGACCATCCGGGCAAAGTTAACCATAGCCCAAAAGAGTACAAAATATTTACCAGATTTAAACGCCCCCCTACCCCGGCCGGAACAAAAATTAAGTATAAAATCTAACTGGAGTTTAAAAGCATAAACTTTTACGGCTTGGCATCGGCCGACAGACGGAGAATGTGTGCAGAGTCCGTCCGGTCCATGTCGTACCTCCAACGACGGTGAATGTGATTTAAACAAAGAAACACGACTGTCGAAAAAGGATTACATCATATATCCGTAAGCCGGATATTTCCCGTATCACCAAAAAAGGGCGGCCTTCCCGAAGGAAGACCGCCCCGCCTGTCTCATAGCTGGTTGTTACAGACTTTGAAATAATGCGTTATATTTTTCGTATTTCTGCATTATACTGTCGTCACGGTCGCGCAGGCGGAAGGTGAGGTTCTTCAACAGCTCGATGGTAGCCTCGTTCGACGGGTCGATTTCGTGAGCCCTTTCGAGCGGTTCGAGAGC
Source organism: Rikenellaceae bacterium (assembly GCA_020859685.1). Taxonomy (GTDB): domain Bacteria; phylum Bacteroidota; class Bacteroidia; order Bacteroidales; family Rikenellaceae; genus WRDF01. The sequence continues at coordinate 6,684 of JAJBVT010000062.1, read as the reverse complement.
CTTCTCATATTCGAGGTAGACGTTTTCGAGGGCGTTGTTATACTCTTCGCTGCTCGACGGGGTCATTTCGTTAAGCCTTTTGTTGTACTCATCACCCAATTCGATATATGCGTAAGCGAGACGGAACTGGTTGAAGAAATCGTCCGGCGCGAGGCTGACAGCCTTCTGATAGGCGGCAACCGCTTCGTCGTACTCGTCCATCTTCTGGTAGATACCGCCCAGACCGCCCCAAAGCAGGTGGTTGTCCGGCTCGGCGTCTATGGATTTCTTAACGATATCCACAATCTCATTAGGGTCGCTCTCGGTTACCGAGTAGATGCCTATAAGGCCTTCCACTATCTTGGTGTTACCCGGGTAGAGCGAAATACCTTTGGTAAGGATATCCTTAGCCTTGTCGCTTAGATCCTGCCCGTAGTAGCTGTGGTAGAGGAAGTAATATACATCCCCGTCCATATGGTAGTCGTACTGGTCGGCAAGTTCCAGGTATTTGGCGCCCTTCTCGAAGTCTCCCGAGAAGGTGTAGAACATACCGGCGTTGTAAACCGAGTTGGTGTCTATCTCACCCACGGCCGGGTGGAGCTGCACTTCATAGGCGCGGGCAAAATGTTCTGCTGTAAGACCGTAGTCCTGAAGGCCGAATCCGTTCTCCGCTTCCTTTTTATGTTCGTTAGCCAGCACGTCGATAGCGGCTTTCACCTTGGGGGCAGCCCTCGGGTCCACCTCATAAGCCTTCTCATACGACTTCATGGCTTCCGCATATGCGTCCTCTATTACCGTGAGTTTCGGTTTCCAGAACGAAAGCAGGCCGTCGTCGAAATAACCGGTAAAATTCGGATAGTCGTAAACCTCGTACTGGATACCGCCGATAACTTCCGTGGTAGGTTCCACCTTGTTACCGTACAATAACTGTACTGCTTCGATCGTGATTCCCCTGTAAAGACCGTTCCACGAGGCGGTAGCCGCTTCCTGAAAGAGTTTGCCCCTGTTGAGCCAGGTAGCAGACTTTGTGTTCTTCTTCGGGTTCTCTATGTCCTCGTTCGACCTCTCTATCTTCCTCATGATTGCATCCGGGTCGACTTTGATAGCCTGCGACATAACCGTTCCGGCCGTCATAGCCACAAGCACGGATACCAGAATGAATTTTTTCATCTTAATAAGGTTTTTAAATAAAACGCCAGTTAATGTTGTAAAATTAAGGGTTTAAATAAATTAAACAAAAACTGTGCAGGTTAATTGTCACCTTCGGGCGAATTTTCCGCCCCCGGGCTTTGGTTATTTCGGTTTGCGTTTTCTTCCTGTACGACGGGGGTATCCACACCGTTGCCGTCCGTTACGGGCACTTCGGTGCCGGGGTCGTTATCCTCCCCCTCCTCGGCATGCGGTACTACCGCCACTGAAGCTATCGTGTCGTCGCCGCGGAGGTTGATTATTTTAACCCCCTGCGTGGCACGTCCGGCCAGCCTGATATCCCTTACCGCCGTGCGGATGGTAATACCGCTGCGGTTGATTATCATAAGGTCGTCGTCGTCGGTCACGGCCTGCATGGAGATTAGTTTGCCGGTCTTCTCGGTTATCTGTATAGTCTTGACCCCCTTGCCGCCGCGGTTGGTGATGCGGTAATCCGCAAGGTCGGTACGTTTGCCGTATCCGTTCTCGCTCAGCACAAGGATATCCTTGCCGTCGTCCGGCTCAACACACACCAGGCTCACTACCTCGTCGTAGGGCTCGATATTGATTCCGCGCACACCGGAACCCATACGCCCGATGGCCCTTACCGTGTTCTCCGGGAAGCGGATAGCTTTACCCTCACGGGCGGCAATCATTATTTCGACCATGCCGCTGGTCAGTTTAATGTCGATAAGTTCGTCCCCCTCCCTGATGGTGATGGCGTTTACCCCGTTCTGGCGCGGACGGGAGTAGGCCTCCAAAGTTGTCTTCTTGATAATTCCGCGCTTGGTGCACATTATCAGGAAGTTATTGAACACATATTCTTTGTCGTCAAGATGGCGGACGTTGATATAAGCCCTTACCCTGTCGTCCGGGTCGATATTGATGACGTTCTGTATCGCGCGGCCTTTCGACGCACGGGTACCCTCGGGTATCTGATAAACCTTGAGCCAGTAACAGCGGCCTTTTTCGGTAAAGAACATCATCGTGTTGTGCATCGTGGTCATGTAGATGTGCTCGATGAAATCCTCGTCCCTCGTGGCGCTTCCCTTCACCCCTATACCTCCGCGGTGCTGCGCGCGATATTCGGTGAGCGGCGTGCGCTTGATGTACCCCATGTGCGAAATGGTAATCACCATTTCGTCGTCGGCGTAGAAATCTTCCGGATTGAACTCTTCCGAACTGTAAACTATTTCGGTACGGCGTTCGTCGCCGTACTTCTCTCTCATTTCGATAAGTTCGTCCTTAATAACCTGCATCTGCAACTCCACGCTCGCAAGAATATCTTTGTAATGGGCTATCTGCCTGCACAGCTCGTCGTACTCGTCCTGCAACTTCTGACGGGCCATCTTGGCCAGAGCCGAGAGCCTCATTTCGAGGATGGCCGTCGCCTGTATCTCGGTCAGCCCGAACCGCTCCATCATCGCCGTCTTCGCCGCCTCCTGATTTTCGGAGCCGCGGATAAGCGCTATTATCTCGTCGAGGTGGTCCAGCGCGATAAGTTTACCCTCGCGTATATGGGCCTCTTTCTCGGCCTTGGCAAGGTCGAATTTGGTCCGGCGTACAATAACGTCGTGACGGTGCTCGACGAAATATTTTATCTGGTCCCTAAGGTTGAGCATCATCGGCCGGCCGTTTACCAGCGCGATATTGTTCACCGCGAAGGTGGTCTGCAAAGCCGAGTATTTGAACAGGGTGTTCAGCACCACGTTGGCCACGGCGTCCGTCTTGAGAATAATGACCACGCGCATCCCCTTACGGTCGCTCTCGTCGTTGATATAGGATATGCCATCGATCTTCTTCTCGTTGATCATATCGGCTATCTTCCGTATCATATCGGCCTTGTTGACCTGATACGGAATCTCCGTCACAACGATACACTCACGGCCGCTGGCCGTATGCTCTATCTCCGTCCGGGCACGCATCACAACGCGGCCACGGCCTGTCTCCAATGCTTCCCGTACGCCTTCGTAACCGTATATCAGACCGCCGGTCGGAAAGTCCGGAGCCTTGACGTATTTTATAAGTTCAGAGACCTCTATATCCGGATTGTCGATGTAGGCGCAGCAGGCGTCTATCACTTCGGTAAGGTTGTGCGGGGCCATATTGGTTGCCATACCCACGGCGATACCAGACGTGCCGTTCACCAGAAGAAGCGGAATCCTTGTCGGGAGCACGGTCGGCTCCTGCATCGTGTCGTCGAAGTTGAAGGTATAGTCTACCGTATCCTTGTCGATATCGGCCATCACCTCGTCGGCCAGCTTACGCATCCTCGCCTCGGTGTAACGCATCGCCGCGGGACTATCCCCGTCCACCGAACCGAAGTTACCCTGCCCGTCGACGAGCGGGTATCTGAGGCTCCACTCCTGAGCCATGCGGACCATCGCGTCGTAGACCGAACTGTCCCCGTGGGGATGGAATTTACCGAGCACGTCCCCCACAATCCTCGCCGATTTACGGTGGGGCCTGTCGGAGTAGAGGTTCAACTCGTTACTCATATCGTACAATATCCTCCTGTGTACAGGTTTCAGCCCATCCCTCACATCGGGAAGCGCACGCGATACGATGACCGACATCGAATAGTCGATGTAGGCCGATTTCATCTGTTCCTCTATATTTATCTTGATTATCTTTCCGCCTGCGGATTCCCCGTCACCGGCGCCGTTATCGCCACCGTTCCCGCCGGTGGACGCACCTCCTCCGGCCTCGCCATCCGCGGCCTGGGGGGCGTTTCCGCCGGATACTTCACCATCGGCACCGGGCAGGAGCTGCCCGTCTTCGATCATTCCTTCTTCTGCCATAAATTATATGTAATTACAACCCTGCTAAATTACTCATAATTCACCAAACAGCAAAAACTTTCAACCCCTAAATTACGTTTAAGGAGCCGTTCGGGCGGGTACGTTCCTTATCTCCGGAAAGTCCCGTTCACCCTCCCGGCATGGACGGAATATCTCACGGTGGAATAACATAAAAAGCCTCACCCCACTCGGGATGCGGCCTGTATTGTAACCTACCGGACTACCTGAAATCTATGACCTCGTATCCGCGGAACAACGACAGGTCCGGCGTAAACAGCGAGTCGGGAACAGTGCCAGCTGCCCCGATTCGAAGCAACTCAACAATCACATAGCCGCTGAGTCCGTCCGCCGCATAACTTATCGAATAGGGCAGGTTGGTCGTCCTGTCGATAAGCAGCTCCACGTTCCTTATCGAGGAGTCGCGGTCACGCGGCACCAGATGCACCACATCGTACGTTTTGCCGGAAACGGTGGTCGTACCGCCGTAGGTGGAAGTGAACTCGTCGGCGGCGAAGTCGAACGCCCGGGTGGGGTTCGAGAGAATATCCCGTGCGGCCGGGTCGAGGGTGTCGATAAGTATTTCGTCGTCCGAATGGTTGATTTCGTAACGGGTCGTCCCGTCCGAATAGACCTCCGTATCGCCTGCGTTCAGGGAGTATCTGTCCCGGCTTACGGTATATTCGCCCACAAGGGTATTTCCCTCGGCCGTGAGTTTGAAAGAAACCGAGTAGTCTCCGAGCGCCTTTACGGCCGAGGCCATCGAACGGAGTTGCTGGCCGCCGTCTCCCTGCGCAAAAGCAAATCGCGGCAGAAGGGCGAAAAACGACAGCAGCACTATTTTTATCATCTTTTTCATATCAGAAAATTAAACGGATTTCAGTCCGCTTATATTGCCGTCCGTAGTATGGATAATTCCGTGCCATCTGACCCTAATACATTCCGTACAGCCTAAAACATGCCGGGCATGCCGGAGCCGTTAAAGCCCCTCGGCTTCTATTTTGCCGAGAATGTACTCCATCGAAGCCACGTCGGTAATAAGCACCTCGCGGGGTTTACTTCCCTCCGCCCGGCCCACTATTCCGGCGGCTTCCAATTGGTCCATAATCCTGCCTGCACGGTTGTACCCGATGGAGAACCGGCGCTGGATGGACGAGGTGGAACCCTGCTGGTTCTGCACCACAAAACGTGCCACCTCTTCGAACATAGAGTCCAACTGTCCGAGGTCGGCCGTCTTGGACGCCGAGGTATCTCCATCCGGCTGGTAATCCGGCAGCGGATACGGCCCCGCGTATCCCTTCTGGTTGCTTATAAACTCGGTAATACGTTCTATTTCAGGGGTATCTATAAAGGCACACTGCACGCGGGTAAGCTCTCCGTTGAGCGACATCAGCATATCGCCACGCCCTATAAGCTGGTTGGCTCCCGGTTGGTCGATAATCGTACGCGAATCGACCATCGACATCACCCGGAATGCGATACGGGCCGGGAAATTGGCCTTTATAAGCCCCGTAATAACCTTTACGTCAGGGCGCTGGGTGGCAATTACGAGGTGTATACCCACGGCCCGGGCCAACTGGGCAAGCCTCGTAATGGGTGCTTCGACCTCCCTCCCGGCGGTCATTATCATATCGGCGAACTCGTCTATAACCACTACTATATAGGGCATGAAACGGTGTCCTTTACGGGGATTTAGCCGCCTTTTGAGAAATTTATCGTTATACTCGGAGAGCTTCTTCACCTCGGCCTGCCGGAGCAGTTCGTAGCGGTCCGACATTTCGGTACACAGTGCATTCAGGGTATAAACCACCTTCTGCGTATCGGTAAGGATAGCGTCGTCCTCGCTCTCCATCTTGGCGAGAAAGTGCCTTTCGAGTTTACCGTACAGCGACAGTTCCACCCGTTTTGGGTCGACCAGCACGAATTTCAGTTCGGCCGGATGCTTCCGGTAGAGCAGGGACGAAATTATAGCGTTCAGCCCGACGCTCTTACCCTGCCCCGTGGCACCTGCTACCAGCAGGTGGGGCATTTTTGCAAGGTCGATAACAAAGGTCTCGTTAGAAATGGTCTTGCCCAGCACCACCGGCAGTTCGTAACCGCACTCCTGAAACTTCATGGTCCTCACCACGGAGTACATCGACACAATCTCCTTATCCTTGTTGGGCACCTCGATACCGATAGTCCCCTTTCCCGGCATCGGGGCGATAATACGTATACCTAACGCTTTAAGGCTCAGGGCAATATCGTCCTCCAGATTTTTTATTTTCGATATCTTCACCCCGGCCGCGGGCACTATTTCGTAGAGGGTGACGGTCGGGCCGATGGTGGCCTTAATCTTGTCTATCTTTATACCGAAATTCTCCAGCGTGCGGACAATGTTGTTTTTATTCTCGTATATCTCCTCTTCGGTCACCTGCACCTCCACCGAGTGGTCCTCAAGCAGCTCCACCGGAGGTTTCTGGTATTTCGACAGTTCGAGGGTCGGGTCGTATAGCCTGTCCTCTATATCGTCCTCGTCGAGCTGAATATCGCTGTGCCCGGCAACGACCACCTCCAGCCGAGCGTCCGGCGTTACCCCGTCTCCAGCCGAAACCGCTTCAACTACACCGCCCACGGACAGGGCCCCGCCGCCCGGGTGTGACGCCCCGATTCCGGCAGTCGACATACAGCCCGCACCATTGGGATTCCCCGTTCCGGCCGACGATTCCCCGCCGCCCGA
>JAJBVT010000083.1 GCA_020859685.1 Rikenellaceae bacterium | reverse complement strand
TCTCCCCGCACCCCCGGTCGGAAATCCGCTCCGTATTTGTAACTTTGCCGACTGTTATGGAGAACAACGGAACAAACAGGGTAAAGCCCGACGGATGGGCGCTGATGCCTATGGCCGTATTCCTTGCGGCCTACCTCGCCGTGTCACTGGCCACGGGCGATTTCTATAAGATGCCCGTTACGGTGGCCTTCCTGCTTGCTACGGCCGTCGCTCTTGCGATGCCGCGCGGGGTAGCGTTTCGCGACCGGGTGATGCAGTACTGCCGCGGTACGGCCGACGGCAACGTGATGCTGATGGTGCTTATCTTTATCCTTGCCGGGGCATTCGCGCAGGCGGCACGCCAGTCGGGCGCGGTGGACGCGGCGGTGAACCTTGCCCTTTCGGTCGTACCGCCCGATTTTATAACGGTGGGTATGTTCCTCGCGGCATGCTTTGTCTCGCTCTCGGTGGGCACCTCAGTGGGAACTATCGTGGCCCTGGCTCCTATCGCCACGGGAATGGCCGGAGGTATCGGCCTCTCGTCGCCGCTGATGCTGGGGGTGATGATTAGCGGGGCCATGTTCGGCGACAACCTCTCGTTTATCTCCGATACGACCATCGTCGCCACCCGGACACAGGGGTGCAGTATGGCCGACAAGTTCCGCGTGAACTTCCGGATAGCCGTTCCGGCGGCGGTACTGGCCGCGGCGGTTTACCTTGTCGCCGGATGGGGTTCGGCGGCCCCGGTGGATATTCCGCCCGGGGAGTGGGTGAAGGTGGCTCCCTATCTTGTGGGGCTGGCGGCGGCGGTCTGCGGGAGGCACGTGGTGCTGGGTCTGGCCCTCGGGATAGTGCTGTGCGGGGTGTCGGGGCTGGTGACCGGGGCGGCCGGGCTGTGGGAATGGACCGCCTCGATGGGCGAGGGTATTGTGGGTATGGGCGAGCTGATTATCGTGACGCTGATGGCCGCCGGGGTGCTGGAGATGATGCGCGCATACGGCGGTATCGAGTGGCTCACCTGCCGCCTGACTTCCCGTATCCGGTCGCGCAAGGGTGCCGAAGCAGGTATCTCGGTGCTGGCCGGTCTTGCGGACGTCTGCACGGCCAACAATACTATCGCGCTGATAATGACCGGACCCATTGCCAGGGATATTTCCACGGCCTACGGAATCGACCCGCGCCGCAGTGCGAGCCTGATAGATATATCGTCGTGCGTGGTGCAGGGTCTGCTGCCCTACGGGGCGCAGCTGCTGATGGCGGCGGGCCTGAGCGGGGTGGCCCCGATGGAGATGCTGCCGTATATCTACTATCCGCCTCTGCTGGCCCTCGTGGCGGCGGTTGCCGTCCTGACCGGCTTCCCGCGCAAATACGCTTCCGGACCGGAGGTGCCGCGGTCGGAGTGACGCAAACGGTCTGGTTCCGTTAATAACGGGGCATGGTGACGACTTTCTTTACGTAGGTAGCTCATTACCTCTTGTGCGGGAGTCCAAACCATGCCCTTTTTTCACAGGTAAAAATAACCATAAACACCTAATAGTTTCTTTTTTATCCCTCCTTTCGAAACATTATTCAGAAAACCTTTATCTTTGTAGTCGATAAATATTATAAAGGCGACCAACCTTTATACCGAACAGAAAAATGAGCACTCCTCTTTGAGGAGATTCTAACAGGGTATAAAAGTTGTCAGCCCTCGTTATGTCGCGGCACCTTTGCCGCGGCATGACTTGGGGCGTGGTGACGACTTTCTCTGTTAGGGGTAGCTCATACCTTCTGTTCGGGAGTCCAAACCATTGCCCCTTTTTTATCGGGGGTAGTTAAAACTTTCCTGTTATGGCAAAGAGAAAAGACCCGGGGACCGTCCTTCCCAACCCGTTCGAGGGCAAATTCGAGGTAATAATAACTCTTATATCCGGCGACTGTATGGTCTGGCGCATGCTGGCGCTCTATGAACCGGGCGAGTATGTCTGGGAGTTTTACGACGTGAAGCCCACCCTCCGCGACTCCGGCCGCACGGTATACGAGGGCAAGCTGAAGAATTACGAGTATTGCCGGGACCGTGAATACGTTCGGTTCACCTACGACCCCGGCCGTGAACTGCTTTCGATCGAACGGCCGGCCGAACCGGAGTATATGTACCGGACCGATATATACCGGCCCGAGATTCACGGAAAAAAGTTCACCGTTACGCCGTACTATCCCGAGTGGGCTTTCGAGCACTATATCCGGTTCCACATGCGGCCTTTGGAAGTCGGCATAGAGTAGGGCCGCGTCCTTATATAACCTTATTGCGCCACGGGGCCGTGCGCATATAGGTATAGCAAATAACAAGCAGGAGCACACCGTAGATAGACTCGGCGAACCAAGCCACCGCCACGTCCGTGCGCAGGTGCATGGCCGTCAACCATGTGTAGCCCATGTAAGCCGCCAGTATCGCCAGCTCAATGCGGAGTGTGGCCCGGGTGTTCCCCGTGCCCGAAATCGCGAGGAAGTAGACGTACCCCGGAACCGCGAAGACATAGGAAACCAGCATCACATAGAGCGATGGTATCGCGGCGGCGATTAGCGCCGCGTCGTTCGTAAGTATCTTCATCACGGCCGACGGGAAGCATGCCGCGGCCAGCACCAGCGGGAAAGTACATACTGCCGACATCACCACCACCCGGCGGCACAGGGGCATCACCTGCTCCTGCAGCCCCTTGCCCATCAGGTTGCTCACCAGGGCTCCGCCCGTGGTCGCGTAGGCCGAGACGAAAAGGTAGAGCACCGCCCCGACGTTGCGCACGATATTCGACACGGCCAGCGACCGCTCGCCCAGATGCTCGATGGCCACGAAGAAAAACATCCACGTTCCGCACGATACGAAGAACTGAATCATCGTCCAGCTCGCCACCCCGAGTATCTGCCTCTGCACCGCCCAGCTGACCGGGCGGCGGCGCAGCAGCCCGTAGCGGTCCCGGTCCGGCCGCGTGGCCGTGTAGACCGCGAAGAAGACCATCGATATCAGCTCTGCGATTACCGATGCGACGGCCGCCCCGGCGATGCCCAGCTCCGGGAATCCGCACCGGCCGAATATCAGCAGGTAGTTCAGCACCACGTTGCTGCCCACCATTACCAGACTGTTGGCCGTAAGGATACGCGTACGGGTCACGGCCATGTAGAAAGCCCGGAACATTATGGCCACGAACGAGAACAGGAAACCGAACACCCTCCACCGGGTATAGACCGTAGCCGCCTCGTATACCGCGTTGGACGAGATGGTGATGCGCAGAAGCCACGGGCCGAAAACCTGCGACACGGCGAACATCACCACCGCCAGCCCCGCGAGGAACACCGTGCCGTTGCCGAATATCTCGCCGATGGCCCCGTAGTTCTTCTCGCCGTTGCGGCGGCCCATGATTATCTCGGCTCCGATGCTGAACCCGAATCCGACCATGTAGACCACAAGGTAGAAGATACCGCCCAGCGCCGACGCGCCGAGTTCCACCTCGCCCACCCGGCCGAGGAACGCCGTGTCGGTGAGACCGATAAGCTGCTGCATCAGCAGACTGAGGAGCACCGGGTAGGTGATGGTCCATATCTTCCGGTAACCGTATTCCGTTTTCGTATCTGTCATAAGGAGCGCAAATATAGCTAATTTACCCCGTGTTCCGTTTGTATGCGTACCACAGCGGAAAATATTGTAATGTCTTTCTGCGCACCCGCAGGCCACGAAGGATTCCTTATTTTTGTTTCATCCAAGACGATACCCGTTAATTTTAATCCGGTAACTATTCAACATTTTCACACTGCATATTTGAAGCGGCCCGCCACCCCGCCCCGGCAGATGTTCTTTTCATCGTAATGTAAATATGGATATAATTACTTTTAATCTTTGTGCCCAACGGATTTATGGTAAAACCACCGCTTCCCGATCCGTTTATGCACCCGGAAATGATAATTATTACTATTTTAGCGGCTGACAACCCTGTCCCGTATCGGACTTATGAAACCGGAAGAACGCATCACCCCTGAACATATCGCCACTCTGGCCGACGGAGAGGTGTTCGTATTCGGCAGTAACCTGCGGGGAATGCACGGCGCGGGAGCGGCCCGGGCCGCCCTCGGGT
>JAJBVT010000080.1 GCA_020859685.1 Rikenellaceae bacterium | reverse complement strand
GTGTGAAGGTAATTACTGTGGTGTTATGAGAGTTTTAATTGTCGTTGGTATCGGTGTAGATCTCGTCTACATTATCCACGTCGAGCAGGTCTGCAGCCGAGAGGATTCCCGTACCGAGGTTGAGCGACCACTTGTCGCCCACGGTCAGATCGTCGGTATCCACATCGCTGAGGTCATAGTCGTTATCTACGCACGAAGTGAGAAATAAAAGAATGGCGAACAGCGGAACGAGGTTCCGCAGAAAAAGCGAATTGTGCATAAGTTCGGGTATTAGGGGTAAATTTTTGTTGGCGCAAAGATAGGATTTATTGGCCTGTTTTACCTACTGTCCGGTCCCCGATTTCGCTATATTCCTATAAAAAAATACAATTATTGCAACTTATCCCATAAGGCAGGGTTATACGGATAGGCGTCAGTACCCTGTCAGGCCGCTTCTCCTGGGGCTCCTCCTCGACAGGATACTCTCGCCGCAGGGGCAGGAACTTGTCGAAAAAAGCGGATATATACCGCTCCGGTAGCAGGTGAGGACAGCGGGCGTGGCTACGGCCCGTATCCGAGCCATATTATTATAAAGGGGGTAGGCGACTTTCTTTGAATATGAAATCAAACGTCCTGAAGACATTGGACCGAAAGAAGGGCATAAAAAAGGGGGACTTGTCATGCCCCCCTCGTGTTTAACATTTAATTTTCAGAACTGCCCCCGGCCTTGTTACGAGTATCCAAACATCAAAAAAAACAACCGGTTATCCGCCGCATTTATAGCCTGCCGGCTTTACTGCCTCGCCTCCCTGCTCGCGGGACTTTGTGGCGTCGGCAACATGTTGCGGAACCTCTTCCTTAACATCCAAGCATCCGTTCCTTCCGGTTTACGGGCCTATCCGTTACTGTTATTTTCCATTACTTTCGGCCCATTTCGGGAAGGTTTGCACATCCAAAAAAGCGTCCGTGGCCGCGGGCATATTCCTTTTTAACTCTGATTCGCCTCGTTAAGGATTCGCATCGCGCAGTCCAGGATAGCCGTATCGTCGAGGGTAACGACTCCGCCGTCAGGCCCTTTCTCGTAGTGTACGCCCTGCGGGCTTCCGGCGTCGAAATGCCGTCCGCCGAAGTAGTTGCGTACCGAGTCGACATCTATTCCCAATTCGTCCGCGATGCGTTTCGAGCTGCCGCTCGGCAGCCTGTCCTTTATACGACGCAATTCATTAAACGTTATAACCATGTCCTTAGTAGTTTAAGATTATTGTTTCAGGTTTTTGCTGTTACGGTGTAGAATTTAATCGATAGGCGTTCTCTTTGGCAGGTTATTATAATGCGTCTCTTTCCGATTGCGGGTACATAATAATCAATGCGGCGCCGTCCTCCCCTCTACCGCACACCACCTCAAATTCTTTGCCACCGGCACCCGGCAGGGGACGGGGTACCTGTGCGCATTAAAAATACAATTTTTATATGTAAAAACAAAATTGTCCCGCCCATATTTCGACATTCCTGCCGGTAGGCTGAGGGGAGAAATTACCGATTTCAGACCGGTTATAGTCCATTCGGCCGCAGAATGTTATTATCATAAAACCGGAAATACGCCTGAAGGTTCAATCTTAACCAAATATCTACTGCAATTCATATTTATATAATAAAATGTCATTCTGAGCGGAGCGAAGAATCTTCTGGAGCCCGGCGGGGCCTGGGTGGCGTGCCGCCGAAATAACAGCAGTTGCGGGCGTAAGGTTGATTCAACGCAATAAGAATCGCCGGTTAATCGGACGAACAGTTTTTTCGTCTTCCGTTCTTCCCCGGGATTGATGTAAAAAATCTGTACATCCCATCAAAAATTGCGACGAAATGTCATACCCCTGCCACCGTATACTGACAAATTCCGCATTAATGGCAGATTCCGCGCGACGCGGCGGCCCGTCGATGCGTTGGCATAATGATTGAGAAATTATAATGCGCACCGGGGGCCTTTTGGCTACGGTCGGTGCGGAAACCGAACAGAAACTAAAATCAAAACATACCGGAATTATGGCTAAAATTATTGGCATAGACTTGGGTACGACCAACTCCTGTGTAGCGGTTATGGAGGGTAACGAGCCCGTGGTAATCCCCAACAGCGAGGGTCACCGTACCACTCCGTCCATAGTGGCGTTCACCGAAGGCGGCGAGCGCAAGGTGGGCGAGCCGGCCAAACGGCAGGCAATCACCAATCCCCAAAACACGGTGGTATCCATAAAACGTTTTATGGGTGAAACCTACGACCAGGTGAAGAACGAAATCGACCGGGTTTCCTATAAGGTCGTAAAGGGCGACAACAACACCCCGCGCGTCGATATCGACGGCAGGCTCTACATGCCGCAGGAGATATCGGCCATCATCCTTCAGAAGATGAAGAAGACGGCCGAGGACTATCTCGGGACCACGGTGGACGAGGCGGTTATCACCGTCCCGGCCTACTTCTCCGACTCGCAGCGGCAGGCTACCAAGGAGGCGGGCGAAATCGCCGGACTGAAGGTGCGCCGTATCATCAACGAACCCACGGCTGCCGCCCTGGCCTACGGCCTGGACAAGAAGAACACCGACCAGAAGATAGCCGTATACGACCTCGGCGGCGGTACGTTCGATATCTCCATCCTCGAGCTGGGCGACGGGGTATTCGAAGTGAAATCGACCAACGGCGACACCCACCTGGGCGGCGACGACTTCGACAACGTAATTATAGACTGGCTGGCCGAAGACTTCCAGAGCAAGCACGGCATCGACCTGCGCCGCGACCCGATGGCCCTTCAGCGTCTGAAAGAGGCCGCCGAAAAGGCCAAGATAGAGCTTTCGAGCACTACCAGCACCGAAATAAACCTGCCCTACATCATGCCGGTCGACGGCATACCGCAGCACCTTGTGGTAACGCTTACCCGTTCCAAGTTCGAGCAGCTGGCCGACAAACTTATCCGCGCCACCATCGAACCGTGTAAGAAGGCGCTCAGCGACGCGGGCCTTACGGCCAGCCAGATCGACGAGGTTATCCTCGTAGGCGGCTCGACCCGCATCCCGGCCATTCAGAAGGTGGTGGAAGAGCTGTTCGGCAAAGCCCCCTCGAAGGGTGTGAATCCAGACGAGGTGGTCGCCATAGGCGCGGCCATACAGGGCGGCGTGCTCACGGGCGAAGTGAAGGACGTACTACTTCTGGACGTCACCCCGCTGTCGCTGGGTATCGAGACTCTCGGGGGTGTCTTCACACGGCTTATCGATGCCAACACAACCATCCCGACCCGCAAGAGCGAGACCTTCTCGACCGCGGCGGACAACCAGCCTTCGGTAGAAATCAACGTCTGCCAAGGCGAGCGCCCGATGGCCCGCGACAACAAATCCATCGGCCGTTTCCACCTCGACGGCATCCCGCCCGCGCCGCGCGGCGTACCGCAGATCGAGGTGACGTTCGACATCGACGCCAACGGTATCCTCAACGTCTCGGCCAAGGACAAGGGTACGGGCAAGGAGCAGAAAATCCGCATCGAAGCCTCTTCGGGCCTTACCGAGCAGGAAATACAGCGGATGAGGGACGAGGCCAAGGCCAACGAAGCCAAGGATCGGGAGGAGCGCGAGAAGGTCGACAAGAAGAACGCCGCCGACTCGCTGATATTCTCCACCGAGAAACAGCTCGGCGAATACGGCGACAAGATACCGGCGGACAAGAAGTCGGCAATCGAATCGGCCCTCGGCAAGTTGAAGGAGGCCCACAAGGCGGAGAACATCGCCGATATCGACTCGGCCACCAAGGAGCTTAACGACGCATGGCAGGCCGCCTCGCAGGACATCTACTCCGCCCAGCAGGCGCAGGACGGCGCGGCAGGCGCAGGCGCCCCCGGCGGGGACGCAGGTGCCCGGCAGGACGGCGGCACCGGCGGCGACAACGTGACCGACGTGGAGTTCGAAGAGGTAAAATAATATTTCATACGAACGGGTGTTCCGACATCCGGCCATCCGAAAAGGGACCCGTACTTGTACGGGTCCTTTTTTTGTAACACCTTACACGACATCCGGAGGAACGGAACGGAAAACCGACGAAGGATAGTTAGCCCGCACGCCCGAGTTTCCTAACCCGAGTGATGAAGAGGCCCACACCGCAGGCTCGCCCTACGATGCCGAGCCGACGAGAGGGCCACACCCAAGAAATACAGATTCTTCGCAGCCGCTCAGAATGACATCTTACAACTTGTCATCCTGAGGAACGT
>JAJBVT010000028.1 GCA_020859685.1 Rikenellaceae bacterium | reverse complement strand
CTCACTAAACACTGCCGCTATTCCTACACAAATTGTCCCGCAGGCCGCTGACCCATAGTTCCCCGATTCCGAACCGAAATCTCCCGCAGGCCGGACCCCCCATTCCAAACCGAATCGTGCCCGTATGCCGGAAACGCAACAGCTCCCCAACACCGAAACCGAATCCCCCGCAGTGCTGAAACGGAAATGCCCGGACCGTGTAAGGGGTCCGGGCATGCACCTCGCAGAGTTGTTCCTACCGTTTCACGGCATCCCACACGTACTCGTCCCAATCGAACCGGATACGGAACCGTTCCTTCTCCTGCCCCTGCGGCCCGGCCAGAATATCCAGCACGCCGCGCCTCAGGTCGCTGTAATACTTGGAATCGGGATTTTCGACCACTCCGTCCGTAAGTTCCCACTCCACCTCCACCGGGTCCGCCCCCGTGTCGTACCACAGATGGCTGGAATAGGCCCCTTTGCCGCTGACCGAAATGGTCTCGGGATAGAATATCCATTCGCCGGTCTTAAAGGTGAACCCGGCGGCGCCTTCGCGGTACGAATAGGATGTTCCGGGAGTTACTGCGTTCTTTACCTTCAGGTCCCACAGGCCGTCGCCAAGGTTCACCAACACGCAGGTGTCGAATTGCGCCACTTCATCGTAATTGTAGACGGTGCTCCGCAATATTTCCAGTTCCGCCGCCTCGCCTTCCGGTCCGTACTCGATATCTATATAGTAACTGCGCTCGTAGTGTTTGACGCTCCATCTCTTTTCCAGCTTGCGGAAGGTGTAACCTCGCAGGGCCGTGTTCTCGTATATTATTTTTTCCTCCTCGGTGGCCCCTTCGTAAAATACCGTGGCGAAGCCCGCGCGGGCCATGGTGAAATAGTCGTCCACCACAGAGTTCACATCCATGACCAGAGTGTAGTCTTTATCCGTCTGCCACGGGGTGGTGCCGTCGTCCACTTTACATGATATTGCGGCCAGAGCCATCGCGGCAATCGCCGTTGTCCTTACTATACTGTCGATTTTCATATCTTTTGTTTTTTAATATTAAAACCGGATTCCGCCCCCCGCCGTGGCGATACCTCTCATCCCGAAACCGAGTTCCGACATAAAGTAGAACCGGCCCCTCCCGATACGGATACCGGCCAGGGTGAGTTGTCCGCCTGCGAACCCTTTGTTGCTGTAATCCCAGTCGTCCGCGACCACGAAACCGGCCCCGATTTCTAACCCGGAGTACATCTCCACACAAGGCCGCCGGAGCCAGAAGAAATCGACTCCGGGCATAAAATAGAAGTAGTGACGCGAGAGGTCGTCCCTTCTCGAGCCGTCGGCCGCGCTGTACGATTTCTGGTAAATCCCGGTGTAGGTCGCCGACAGTTTGACGGCCAGCCACGGCAGGGCGCGGTAGCCGTAGGAGAGCGATACGGCCCCCGAGGTTCGCATGTCCCCGTAGTAGGTGTCGCCCTCGCCCGACCAGAGGCCGTTCAGGTCGGGATCGTAAAACCAACAGCCCCATACGGATGACCGGCCGTCGAAAACTTCCTGGTCGTAAGTGGACGGCCAGGCTCCGGCACTGACCGACAGGGTGTGGCGGTGTCCCCCGGCATCACCCTGGGCCGGTGCCGTGCCGCAGGCCAGTGCGCCTGCCAGCATAATCAAAAAGGGTTTTTTCATCGTAAAAGTGTAATAGGTTTCCATATAGACGCAGGCTGCTGCCGTTATGTTGTACGGGGATTGTTCAAAAAAAGGTAAACAGGTTCGTAAATTGTATGGTATTCATTAGGGGTAGGGAATTACCGCCGGCAGGCAGACGTTGACGGTTAAATGATTATCTTTGTCCCGGATTGCGGGAAGCGTGTGCCGGCCGGTATGCGACAGTTGTAACCCCGCGCCGATAAATTTCAGAAATGCCAAAGAAGAAAAATACCAAAACCAAAGCCGCCCCGGTGCCCTCGCGTGCGGGAAGGCCTACCGACCGCTCGGCGGTCATTACGGAACTGTTCCGCCTGTTTCCCACCAAGCGGTATACCATAAAAGCGCTGGCCGCGGCCAGCGGCGGGGCCGACCGCGACGGCCGCGGCTTGACGGGCGAAATCGTCCGCTAGATGGTGGACCGTGGTACGGTCGAGTCGCTCGGCGGCGGTAAATACCGCCTCAGTTCCGATGCTCAGGAGACTATGGAGGGCATCGTGGATATGCTGGCCAGCGGTTCGGCCTACATTAAGGTCGAGGGGCAGGAGCAGGACACCTTCGTCAACGCCCGTAACGCCGGGCTGGCCCTGAACGGCGACCGGGTCCGCTTCGTGGTCACCCGCATGGGCCGCAACGGGGTGCCCGAAGGGGAGATTGTGGAGATAGTCGAAAGGAGCAACCGCACCTATGTGGGGGTGATGATGATAGAGGAGGGTAAAAGCTACGGCTTCGTGCGCGTGGACAGCCGGAAGGTGCCGGTGGATATCTTCGTCCACCTGGACGAGGGGCAGCGTATAGCCAACAACGAGAAGGTGCTGGTTCGCATACTCGACTGGACGGAGGGGAGCAAAAGCCCCAACGGCAAGATTGTGGATACGTTCGGCGAGGCGGGGAATAACGATGCGGAGATGCACGCCATCCTCGCGGAGTACGATCTGCCCTACGCCTTCAAGCCGGAAATCGAGGAGGCCGCATCGGCCATCCCCGGCGAGATTACGGAGAAGGACTACCTCGAGCGCCGCGACATGCGCCGTATCCCTACATTTACCATCGACCCGGCCGACGCCAAGGACTTCGACGACGCCCTGTCGATACGCAAGCTGAGCAACGGTTCGTGGGAGGTGGGTGTCCACATTGCGGACGTTACCCACTTCGTTACTCCCGGTTCGGTGGTCGATACCGAGGGGGAGAGCCGCGCCACGTCGGTCTACCTGGTGGACCGTACCGTGCCCATGCTTCCCGAACGGCTGTCGAACGAGCTCTGTTCGCTCCGCCCCCACGAGGAGAAGCTGACCTTCTCCGCGGTGTTCGAAATGGACGACGACGCCAACATCCTCCAGCAGTGGCTGGGCCGCACGGTCACTTTTTCCGACCGCCGGTTTACCTACGAGGAGGCACAGAAGATTATAGAGACCGGGCAGGGCGACTATCGCGAGGAGGTTCTCACCCTCCACCGACTGGCGCAGATTCTGCGGGGCCGCCGTTTCAGCGAGGGAAGCATCTCCTTCGAGCGGGAGGAGGCCAAGTTCAAACTGGACGAGAACGGGAAGCCGTTAGGGGTCTATTTCAAGGAGCAGAAAGAGTCCAATCAGCTTGTCGAGGAGTTTATGCTGCTGGCCAACCGCCGCGTGGCCGAGTTCGTGGGCAAGAGCCGCGGCAAGGGCCGCAACGCCCGGCGGACATTCGTCTACCGTGTTCACGACGAACCGAACCCCGACAAACTGGCCACCTTCAAGAGTTTCATAATGCGCTTCGGCTACAACTTCAAGGCCGACGGCGGCAAGGCCGTGGCCCGGGAGATGAACAGGCTGCTGGCCAAAATCAAGGGCAAGGGCGAGGAGAACGTGGTTTCGACCCTCGCCATCCGCACTATGGCGAAGGCATACTATACGACGGACAATATCGGCCACTACGGCCTTGCGTTCGACTACTACACCCACTTCACCTCGCCCATCCGGCGTTATCCGGACATGATGGTCCACCGCCTTCTGGCCCATTACCTTGCCGGGGGCAAGTCTGCCGACAAGGACGCTTACGAGGGCCTGTGCGAGCACTCCTCGGATATGGAGGTACGGGCGGCCGAGGCCGAAAGGGCCTCCATCAAGTACAAGATGGTGGAATTTATGCTCGACCATATCGGGCAGGAGTTCGACGGCACCATATCGGGGGTGACCGAGTGGGGAATGTACGTGGAACTGGAGGAGACCCATATCGAGGGGATGGCCGCCCTTCGCGATATGAACGACGATTTCTACGTCTACAACGAGAACGACTATGCGATAGTGGGCCGTTCGAACGGCCGGACCTTCACTCTGGGCGACAGGGTGCGTATCCGCGTGGAGCGGGCCGACCTGGCCCGTCAGCAGATCGACTTCTCGATGGTGGCCTCCTACGACTTCCGCACCGGCAAACCCATCCCCCTCGTCCGGGATATCGTGGAGCCGGACTACCCGATAAGGACCACCGCGGCAAAAAACAAGCACAGGCGCAAAAGGAAATAACCTTAGGTAACTATACACAATTTTACACTTCTAATTAGAGCGGCCCGCCACCCCGCCCCCGGCGGGCCGCACGCCTGCTTTGCAGACGTATTTTTCATATAGTGTAAATATGTATATAGTTGACCCTAACCTTATACTGCCCCCCGTGATAGAG
>JAJBVT010000053.1 GCA_020859685.1 Rikenellaceae bacterium | reverse complement strand
GATGTGGAGATCGAGGTGGTTTCGGACGACACCCGATTTGTAAGGGCATCGATACGGGAGGTAGAGGAGACTATTGTAATCGCCTTCATACTGGTAGTTATAATTATTTTCCTCTTCCTGCGCGACTGGCGCGTCACACTTGTGCCGTGCGTGGTTATCCCTATGTCGCTGATCGGTGCCTTCTTCGTGATGTATCTCGGTGGATTCTCCATAAACGTGCTCTCGATGTTAGCCATAGTTTTGTCCGTGGGGCTGGTGGTGGACGATGCAATCGTGGTAACGGAGAATATCTACCAGAAAATAGAGGGCGGCATGACCCCGCTGGAGGCCGGTATAGAGGGTTCGAAAGAGATATTTTTCGCCGTTATATCGACGACCATCACTCTGGTGGCGGTGTTTTTCCCCATCGTATTCCTCGAGGGAATGACGGGGAGGCTTTTCCGGGAGTTCAGTATTGTAATATCGGGAGCGGTCATCATTTCTTCGTTCGTCGCGCTGACATTTACCCCGATGCTCGCCACCAAGTTGCTTAAAAGAAGGGAGAAGCAGAACTGGTTCTACCGCAAAACCGAACCCTTCTTTATCTGGTTGAACAACATATACTCCCGGGCGCTGGCATATTTCCTGCGGAACCGGTTCCTCACATGGCCCATTATGGTCGGAACTCTTGCCGTAATATGGCTTCTGGGTATCAATATTCCCTCGGAGATGGCCCCGCTGGAGGACCGTTCGCAGATTACCGTCCGGGTAAGCGCTCCGGAAGGTGCCACGTTCGAATATTACAGGGATTTTATTAATGAAATAGCGCATATCGAGGATTCGCTGGTACCCGAAAAACGGTTGCTCATCTCTATGGCCCGGTCCGGGTTCGGCTTCTCGAACGTAATCCTGCAACCGATTCAGGACCGCGAACGCAGTCAGATGGAGATTGCAAACCAGCTTACGGCCGCCGTGTCCAAACGGACCGAGGCATGGGCCTTCGTACAGCAGCAGTCCACCTTCGGCGGGCGCCGCGCTTCCATGCCGGTACAGTATGTCTTGCAGGCGCAGAACCTCCAGAAACTCGAAGAGTTCATACCCCGGTTCATGGATCAGGTGAACGCCAGCGCCCTGTTCCGTATGGCCGACGTGAACCTCAAATTCACAAAACCGGAGACACAGATATATATAGACCGCGACAAAGCGGCAATGCTCGGTGTCAGCACTAACGACCTGAGCCAGACCCTCCAATACGCCCTCAGCGGCCAGCGGATGGGGTACTTCTATATGAACGGCAAGCAGTACCAGATACTCGGCGAGATAAACCGCCAGCAGCGCAATACGCCGCTCGACCTGAAGACCATCTACCTCAAGAACAGCCGCGGAGATATGATACAGATGGACAATCTGGTCGAGCTGCGTGAGACCGTGGCTCCGCCCACTCTGTACCGTTACAACCGGTTCAACGCCGCGACGGTGTCGGCAGGCCTTGCACCCGGAGTTACAATCGGGCAGGCACTCGACGAAATGGACCGCATCGCCGCCGAGGTGCTGGACGATACGTTCCGCACTACGCTGGCCGGGGAATCCAAAGAGTTCCGTGAAAGTTCGTCCAGCCTGATGTTCGCCTTTATTCTGGCCATATTCCTTATTTTCCTGATACTGGCCGCCCAGTTCGAGAGTTTCAAGGACCCGTTCGTGATTATGCTCACTGTGCCGCTCGCGATAGCGGGGGCGCTCGTATTTATGTACCTTAGCGGCGTAACGATGAATATATTCAGTCAGATAGGCATAATAATGCTGATAGGGCTGGTGGTGAAAAACGGTATTCTTATCGTGGAGTTCGCCAACCAGCGTCAACAGGGCGGTATGGGTAAACTCGATTCCATACAGGGTGCGGCCGTACAGAGGTTGAGGCCCATACTTATGACCAGTTTCTCATCAATACTGGGTATGCTGCCGCTCGTGTTCGCGTCGGGAGAGGGTGCGAACGGACGTATTGCCATGGGTACGGCCGTTGTGGGCGGGCTGGTGGTATCGACCCTTATCAGTATGTTTATCGTGCCGGCCATGTATATGTATATCTCCACGGACCGGCGCAAAAGGCCGCAGGTGCTGCCCGAACCGGCCCTGATGGTGGAAGGCGTGGGAGCGGCCGCGGTAGAGATTCCGGTCAGTGTGGACGACATTACCGATGTTCCCGATGGGAGCGATGAATACATAAACCCCGATAGATAATGAAACCGTCAGGAATAGTATTAAGATGCCTGTCCGCCGCCCTCCTTGTTTTCGGCCTGCCGACTTTTGCCGCGGGTGAGGGCGACGAAAGGAGTGTGGTCGCCGTGGACGGGATTATACAGGGTAAAGAAGACGAAGCCTCGGGGGACGGTGTGGTACCCCTCAGCCTTGCCGAATGCCTGCGCATCGGGTTCGAAGAGAATTTCGATATCCGGATAGAGCGCAACGAGGCGAAGATAACGGACAACAATGCCAAGCGTACCAACGCGGGATATTACCCCTCGGTCGACATCGGGGCGAGCTACTCCGGATCGGTCAATCACCTCAAACAGGAGAATAATTCGGCCTATAACGGATACCATAACGGTACGCTGAACATTGGACCTTCCGTAGCGTGGACCGTTTTCGACGGGTTTAGCGTCCGCACCACATACGAGCGGCTGCGTGAGTTCCAGACTCTGGGGCACCTGTCACTCCGAGCTACCATCGAGGAGTTTATCGCGGATTTTACATCACAATACTATTCATATATACGCCAGTACAGGCGATTACAAAACCTACGTTATGCCGTAAGCCTTTCGTTGGATCGTGTTAAGATGGTGGAAGCGCAGTACGAGGTGGGTACACAGTCACGTCTCGACCTCCAGCAGGCCAACGTCGACCTCAATACCGACCGGTCGCAGCTTATGCAGCAATACGAGACGATGCACAATATGCGGACCCTGCTGAATCAATTGCTGGCCTATCCCGACGTGGACCGGCAGGTAGTTGCAGCCGATTCGCTTATCCTTTTCGACGACTCGCTCGACCCGATTCTGCTCGAAGAGGAGATGCAATGGAACAATACTTACCTCGAAATGGCCCGTACCGGGGAGGATATCTCGCGACTCGACCTTAAACTGGCCCAAAGCGGAAGGTACCCGAGTATCCGATTCACTACCGGATACGGATATACCCATAATATGTACGGAAGCAACGGCCCGTCGAGCTACCGTTGGCAACGTAATATGGGATTAAACTACGGTGTGACAGTGGGCTTCAATATCTTCGACGGCTACAACCAGAAGCGCCGCGAGCGGAATGTCCGACTGGAACTGGACAATAGCCGCCTGAGTTATGAGAGGATGGAGCTGGCCCTAAAGAAGGATTTCTCGGACGCTTGGATGGCCTACCGCAACAATATCAGCCTGATAAGCCTCGAGCAGGCCAACCTCGAAACCGCCCGCGAATATTACGAAATCGCGATGGAGCGCTACCGGCTCGGGCAGCTCTCCGGTATCGAACTGCGCGAGGCACAGAATAGCCTCCTCGCCGCCGAAGAACGGCTCGTCCAGGCGGAATACGATACGAAAATTTCCGAAATTACGCTGCTCTACCTGAGCGGGGGCCTTACGGCATACCTCGAATAGCGGTTACTTGTTTATAAATGGAGGTTTGGTTACCCGGGCTTTTATATTTCGGCCCCGGATAACTACGGCGATTTCCGTACCGGGTTTGGAAAAGCCGGTGGTAATATAACCCATTCCGATACCGTTTTTAAGCATAGGAGACATGGTCCCCGAAGTTACATGGCCGATTATTTCTCCTTCGGGCGAGGCCAGTTCGTAGCCGTGGCGCGGGATGCCGCGCTCTTCCATTACGAACCCGACCAGTTTGCGTTCCACTCCTTCCGCTTTCTGTTTTTCGAGCAGGGGACGGTCGATAAAATCCTTCCCTTCCGTGAATTTGGTCACCCAGCTGAGTCCGGCTTCTATGGGTGATGTGGTATCGTCGATATCGTTGCCGTAGAGACAGAAACCCATTTCGAGACGAAGGGTGTCGCGTGCGCCGAGACCGATATTCTGAAGGCCGTACTCTTCCCCTGCCTTCCATAGCACTTCCCACAACTGCGGAGCATCTGCGTTGGCTACATAAATTTCACACCCGCCGGAGCCGGTGTAACCGGTGATGGAGAGAATCGCATCCTCGATACCGGCTATTTCCGTTTTGACGAAAGTGTAATATTCCAGCCCTTCCACCGGTTCCGGGCACATCTTCTGCACTATCTTCATGGCCAGCGGGCCTTGTATGGCCAGCTGGGCAATCTCGTCCGAGGCGTTATACAGTTCCTTTCCGGGCGTAAGGCCGAATTTTTCACCTTCACGGCATATATGCGCCCAATCCTTTTCGATATTGGCCGCGTTCACCACGAGCAGATAGGTCTCCGCATCGACGCGGTAGACCAGTATATCGTCGACTATGCCGCCACGGCCGTTTGGCAGGACGGTGTACTGCACTTTGCCGTCGTATAGCACCGCAACGTTATTCGAAGTAATATACTGAAGAAAGGCTTCAGCTTCAGGACATTTAACCCAAATTTCACCCATATGGCTCACGTCGAACACCCCGGCCCGTTCGCGCACGGCTATATGCTCGTCGTTGATACCGGTGAACTCTATGGGCATATTGTAGCCTGCAAATTCGGCCATTCTGGCGCCAGCCTCGATATGGTACCGGGTAAAAGGTGTGGTTTTCATGTCTCCCGCTGTTTGAAGTCAGTATAATGTTTTATGTTGATTCCGGTTACAAAGCTAAGCCAAAACATAGTAGGTTGTGCGCCCGGGCTTGTAATTTTTACGCCATTCGGCGGTACCGCTTCCTGTTCGTAGCCTGAATCTTGTTATGCGGGCTAAAATCGTAACTTTCTTTCCCCGCAGAATATAATATAAAGATAATCGATTCCGGGTTACGGTGCGCTCCAATACCTTGATAATGTTGGGTAAAATAACTACTTTTACGCTCTGCCGTAAGCGGGAAGGAAAATCGCGTCGGCAAGGTTAAGAAAACAGACGAAAGAAAGTGTATGAGCCGTAAATTCAGGGAATATAAAGGACTCGATCTTAGTGCGACAGGTCGGGAAGTGGCTGAGAAGTGGGATGCCGGTAGGACGTTCGCCCGCAGTACGGAAATGCGCGAGGGCTGCCCGCCTTTTATCTTCTACGAAGGTCCTCCCTCGGCCAACGGTACGCCGGGGATACACCACGTTATGGCCCGGACAATCAAGGACGTCATTTGCCGCTACAAGACCCAGCAGGGTTATCTGGTGCGCCGCAAAGCGGGGTGGGACACACACGGCCTGCCCGTGGAGCTGGGGGTTGAGAAGAAGCTCGGCATTACCAAAGAGGATATAGGCACCAAAATAACCATCGAGGAGTATAACCGCGCCTGCCGGGAGGCGGTGATGGAATTTACCGGCGAGTGGGAACGGCTTACCCGTATGATGGGTTACTGGGTAAATATTGACGACCCGTATATCACCTACGACAATAAATATATCGAAACTCTCTGGTGGATGCTTAAAAGGCTGTTCGATAAGGGACTGCTTTATAAAGGCTACACCATCCAACCCTATTCGCCCGCAGCGGGGACGGGCCTTAGCAACCACGAGCTGAACCAGCCGGGTTGTTACCGCGATGTGAAGGACACCACCCTTACGGCGCAGTTCAAAGTGGTCCGGGACGAAAAGAGTTCGTTCCTGTTCGACGGTGCCGAAGGTAAGGTATATATCCTCGCTTGGACCACTACCCCGTGGACCCTGCCGTCCAATACGGCTCTTGCCGTCGGCCCGGAGTTGGAGTATGTGCGGGTATTCTGCGAGAATCCTTATACAGGGGAGCGGCAAACCGTAATACTCGCTAAGGATTTGGTGGGCAGCTATTTCGGAAAGAAACAGGAGGGAACGTTCACTGTCGACGAAAAGATTTTCAGAGGAAGCGACCTTATCGGAGTCGTTTACGAGCAGCTTATCCCGTGGGTAAAGCCGATGGGGGATGCTTTCCGGGTTATCCCGGGCGACTTCGTTACCACCACCGACGGTACCGGTATCGTGCATATCGCACCCACGTTCGGGGCGGACGACGCCCGCGTTGGCCGGGAGAACGGAATCGCTCCGCTCCACCTTATCGACAAGGCCGGTAAGACCCAGCCGATGGTGGATCGGACAGGGAAATTCTTCCCCGTGGAAGACCTCGACCCGTTATTTGTAAATGATTATGTAGATACGGTATTATACGGTCAGTGGGCAGGACGCTTTGTAAAGAACGCCTACGACGAGGCTCTTACCGACGACGATGCAACGCTCGACGTGGATATCGCAGTAGCGCTCAAAAGTGAAAATAAGGCTTTCAAAATTGAGAAGCACATCCACTCCTATCCGCACTGCTGGCGAACCGACAAACCGGTCTTATACTATCCGCTCGACTCGTGGTTTATCCGGACTACCGCCCTTAAAGACGAGTTGATAGCTTTGAACAAAACCATAAACTGGAAACCGGAATCGACCGGCACGGGCCGCTTCGGCAAATGGCTCGAAGGGCTTGTGGACTGGAATCTGTCGCGTTCACGCTTCTGGGGAACCCCGCTGCCGGTTTGGGCCACGGAAGACCAGTCGCAGCTGAAGTGTATAGGCTCGGTCGCTGAACTGAAGGGGGAGATTGAAAAGTCGGTAGAGGCCGGTCTGATGGATAAAAACCCGCTGGCCGATTTCAAGGAAGGAGATTTTACCAGAGACAATTATAACCTGCTCGACCTGCACCGCCCGTATGTGGATCGGATAGTACTGGTGGCGGACGACGGGCGGCCGATGTACCGGGAGACGGACCTTATCGACGTCTGGTTCGATAGCGGGGCGATGCCTTATGCTCAGGTCCATTACCCGTTCGAGATAAGCGACGAGGAGTTCGCGAAGGTGTTCCCGGCCGATTTTATCGCCGAGGGGGTCGACCAGACCCGCGGATGGTTCTTTACCCTGCATGCCCTTGCAACGATGCTGTCTGACAGTGTGGCGTTCAAGAACATTATATCCAACGGGCTTGTGCTCGATAAGAACGGCAACAAGATGAGCAAGCGCCTGGGCAACGGGGTGGACCCGTTCGAGGTAATGGACAAATACGGGCCGGACGCCGTGCGCTGGTATATGATGTCCAACTCACAGCCGTGGGACAACCTCAAATTCGACCCGGACGGGGTGGACGAGGTTAGGCGTAAATTCTTCGGGACGCTCTACAACACGTACAGTTTCTTCGCCTTGTATGCCAACGTCGACGGCTTCACCGGGCGGGAAGAAGAGGTGCCCGTGGCCGAAAGGCCGGAGATAGACCGCTGGATAATATCGTTACTTAATACCCTTGTGAGTAAAGTCACCGCCCATCTGGAGGATTACGACCCGACCCCGGCGGCCCGGCTTATAGCCGACTTCGTGGGTGAAAACCTCTCCAACTGGTACGTCCGGCTCAACCGCAAACGGTTCTGGGGCGGTGAGATGGACCACGACAAACTTGCCGCGTACCAGACGTTATACACCTGCCTCGAAACGGTGTCGATGCTCGCCGCTCCGTTCGCACCCTTCATCACCGAGCGGATTTTCTGCGACCTGAACGAACTGAGCGGCCGTCACGGCGAAGGCTCCGTTCACCTCGCCAAATTCCCTGTGGCCGACCCGGCTCTGGTCGACACCGAATTGGAAGCAATGATGGATGTGGCGCAGAGGGTCTCCTCTATGGTGCTTGCACTGAGACGGAAGGTAAACATTAAGGTCCGCCAGCCGCTCACCAGAATAATGGTCCCCATCCTCGAGGAGGGACTGAAAGAACGCATAGAGCAGGTCGAGGGGCTAATTAAAAGCGAGGTAAACGTTAAGGATATCGACCTAATCGAGGATACGACCGGATTGATAACCAAAAAAATAAAGCCCAACTTCAAGACCCTCGGACCGCGTTACGGCAAATACATGAAGGCCATTTCGGCCCTCGTGGCGGGATTCTCGCAGGAGGATATAGCGCGCCTCGAAACGGACGGAGCGGCCGTGCTCGATGTTGACGGGGAAAAATTAGATGTGACCATAGCCGACTTCGAAATCACGTCTGAGGATATGCCCGGGTGGCTCGTAGCTACGGAAGGAAAGCTGACGGTGGCCCTCGATGTGACGGTGACGGAGGAGTTATGCCGTGAAGGGGTGGCACGCGAATTGATAAACCGCATCCAGAATATCCGCAAAGAGAGCAGTTTCGAGGTGACGGACAAAATAAAAGTCGTGATTTCGGATGCTCCGCTTGTGTGCGATGCCGTGCAGGAGCACCGGGATTATATCTCTTCGCAGGTCCTCGCCGTATCGCTCACACTCGAAGCCGACCCGCAGGGGATGTTCGTAAATGACGCGGATATAGACGGAAACGTAATAAAGATTGCGGTAACCAAGGCTGTTTGAGGCTTTTAGGTAGACCGTATTAATAATAGTATCATTCACCGCGTTCATTGTATAATATAAGGCCCCGCGCGACATTATTCCCGATTTTTGGAGCATGCCGCGATATTTTTCTTATATTTATGGAACCTAATAAAGACAGTTATGGCAGAGGTTGAAAAGACTCGCTATTCGGATGAAGAACTCCTCGAGTTCAAGGCGATAATACTCGATAAACTCGAAAAAGCGAAAGCGGACTACGACCTGCTCAGGTCGACGATTACACATACATCGAGCAACGATACGGAAGACACTTCACCCACCTTCAAGGTGCTGGAAGAGGGTGCGGCGACCCTCTCCAAAGAGGAGTCTGGCCGTCTGGCACAGAGGCAGCTCAAATTTATACAGCACCTCGAAGCGGCGCTGGTACGTATCGAGAACAAAACGTACGGTATCTGCCGCGAAACCGGCAAGCTGATACCGAAGGAACGTCTAAAAATCGTTCCTCACGCCACGCTTTGCATAGAAGTAAAAGAGAACGAACGGAGGTAAAAATTCCGGTTTATCCGCTCTTACGCAGTAGGGCTGAACCCTATCCCGGAACTTCACTGAAAAAGGTCTTGAAGATTATAAATCTTCAAGACCTTTTTTTATTGTAATATGTAAATAGAATATTCAGCCTCCCCGCCATAAAATCAAAAAAAGAGTGACCATATTTCCTTATCGACGGAATTGGTATTTCCAATCTTTTCTCCTGATTAATTCGGACGAAATAATAGTATAAAAAGGCGGTTAACGGTAAAATAGTGTAATTTTACCGCTCCACTACTTTTAATTATATTATTATGACGAGTATCAGGTTTCACTACCGCCCCCCGGTTACAGGGGAGGCGGGTTCCGGTACGTTATTTATCCGGATAATACACGGGCGTAAGTACCGTGATATCAGGCGCAACTACCCCGTAAACCCTCAGGATTGGGACTTCGGTTCCCATTGGCTGCGGATGCCGACAGCGACGGAAAGAGAGCGGTATATGTGCTTTAGACAGACTGAAGAGTCGATGCGGGCAGACCTCTCGCGGTTGGAGGATATTGTAAAGGCGCTATCTAAGACGGGTAATTTCACGGTCGGCGACGTTGTCGACGGATTCCATAAAACAGGAAACCGTGATACCGTGATTGCGTTTGCAGGTACAGTGGCCCGTGAGCTTAACGCAGAGGGCAGAGTGAGAACCGCCCGCGCTTACCGCTCGGCGGCCAGGAGCATCGTTAAGTTCAACCACGGGCAGGATATGCCTTTATGCGAAATTACGGCTTTCAGGTTGCGCGAATACGAGAGGTGGCTGCTGGATACGGGTCTCCATATGAATACCGTTTCGTTTTATATGCGCAACCTTAGGGCATTATACAACCGTGCGGTGGCCTCGGAAATTATAGTGCCTGCCGAAACCAACCCTTTCGGGAACGTCTATACCGGAGTATACGATACGCGCCGCCGTTCCCTCGACAGGCAGGATATAAACGCTCTGGCCGGACTGGAAAAGAAACTCCCGCCCGGCGACACCGAGCTTCGCAATGCGCTGCTCTATTTTCTCTTTGCCTATCATTCGCGGGGAATGTCTTTCATCGACCTGGCGTATCTTAAAAAATCAGATATAAAGGATGGCTCCATAATCTATAAAAGAAAGAAGACGGGATTTTATATCGAGGTGAAGATTACAAGGCCGATGAAAAGGATTATCGACCGGTTTAAAGCGGCAACAAAAGGTTCTCCTTTTTTATTCCCTATCATCGATCCGGCTGCATCCGATTACCGGCTCCGTTACGAATCGGCACTTAACCGCCAGAACCGATATTTAAAGGTACTGGCCGGATTGGCGGGTATTGAGAAGAATATCTCCACACATGTCGCCCGCCATACTTGGGCCACACTCGCCAAACGGATGGGGTACAATATATCGTTGATAAGCGAGGGTTTGGGCCACAGGGATACGAAAGTTACCTCGATTTATCTCGCGTCGTTCGAGCGGTCGGCGCTGGACGAATTGAGTACCAGGATGTCTCGGGCAGTACGGGCGGCATAAAAAAACCGTCACTCTTCAAGTGACGGTTCGGAAACATCGGAGCACGATCGCACAGCAAAGGTAAAATAATTTTTCTTTTGTCAATACTTATTTACAAAAATTTGATTTTTCTAACCCCATTTACCAAAGATAGTTACAGCCCCGTTATATATCAAAACTACCCCGACTTCCCTTCGGCAACGGAAAACTTCGTCCTGAAACCCGCAGATTAGGAGTTTGTCCGCTGTTTCGTGTATCACTCTTCGACATATACCCTTTCAACTAAAATACAGACTATTATCATCTCGTATCACCCTGTGCCACGTCACTTGAAGAGTGACGGTTGTAAAACGACGGCCGCAGTGGTGAATGAAAGATGATAATAAAATATTATTCAGCAAACGCTTCGAGGAAGTATATCGGCTCCTTGGGACGTTTAGCTATATGTATGCCGGTATCGAAGGAAAAGGAGTGGAGTGGGAGGCCTTCGTTAATATCATCCGCTCCTGTAAAACAACTACATGTTCACTACTGTGCCTGCTGGAGGATAACGGAATAGTTTCCATCCGGGAAGGCGCTATGTATCTCAACCGCTGCCGGTTCTACTCAATGAGCGTGTGGGACCTGTTGATTATTGCCGAGCCGTGGCTGGAAAATGCCGATCCGCCGGATAACGGCCGGTATGAATTATTGAAATCCTTCACCCGGTCGGAACCACTCAGTTTATCTTATATAGTATAACTACCCTTTTTCAAATATAATATACTAAATAAAAGAATATGTATAAAACAACCTTAATCCGCCATTTACTGCCCCGCCCCACCGAAAATTATCCGCCCGTTCTACCGACCGGGAGGCTGCACCGTATGCCAGCTAACCGGGCCGTATCTGCCGGTGGCCCGATTACCGGCAATACGTATAACTGCTCGGTTTTGCCACGGGAAAAACATCAGGCAACTCTTTTATAAAATAGAGTTATCCGTTTGGGGTACCAATAACCTCTCGGTCTTTACTATCCACTCCGAACAATTGATATCAACTCAACCGATATAAAGAAGATCGATCAAAACAAATGTTCCATTCAACTAATTTAAAATTATGAGATTAAGATCAATTGCAGTAGCCGCGCTCGCGGCACTAACCCTTGCTGCCTGCTCCAAAGACGGGGGCAACGACGGTAACACCACGGAAGATGGTGTGGAAACCAGTTTCTCTTTCACCCTCACCATTCCACAGGCGCTGACCCGCGCCACTCAGGACGGCACCCCGGCGGAAAACGCCATCGGCGATTACATTTATGTCTATGTATTCAACCCCGACGGAAGCCTTCTGGGTTATGAAGATTTTACCCGCGTGGATTTCCCCGGTGATTTTACACCGACCGGTACCAGTACGTATACCCTGAACAAAAAAATCAAGACCTACTCGGGCTACAAGAAAATTTACGTGGCTGCTAACCTCGAGCACAGCGTATTCGGTACTTTCGCCACCACACAACCGGCCAACGAAGCCGCTCTGCTCGATGTTATCGACGTTCACGCCAATATCCTCAATTACGACTTCGGGAATCTGGAATCCATCGCGATGATAGGGATGGCGGAAGAGAGACTGGATATGGAGCCGGTCGATAATGTGGTCAGCGTGGGTCTCGACCGTGCCGTGTCGAGGGTTATTACCACTATGGGTAGCGGTCTGAGCAGTACGATGACGGCGGACTGGAGTGCCGCGAACGCCGGGGACCTTATATTCGAGGTAGAAGAGTTCTTCGTGGTACAGGACGCTTATAAGAGCCACTTCGCGCAAAAGTACGCTACCAATTCGGACGGCGTTACCATCAAGACCTCATACCTGAGTACGGCATCGAGCTGGGACGACGCGCTTCACCATTACGGCTACTATGTTTCCGGCTCGGCTCCTTATAATATAGATTATCAGCCGGTCGCTTCATACGATGCCGCAACCACCGTAAGACAGGATGTTCCCGGGTTCTATATCGGTGAGAACGTTGCCAAGAACGAGAACGATGTCGCCCGTTACGGAACCGCTACCTATGCCTATATAAAAACCCAGATGGAACTGGCTAAAAGTGCTGTTATCGAAGACAACGGTTCGGGTGACGAACTCGTATATAACGGAAGTCCCATTTCTGCCGGCAGTGATTTCGTACTTATCCGCGGCGAAGGTTTCGACGATATTATTTGCGAAAACAGTACAACCGTTAGGACCGCCATTACCGATTACCTGCAGCAGGTTGAAGGAATCGACAACACGGATATATACCAATACGAATACCCGGAAGGCTATGTATACTTCCGCGTGTTCCTCGGCCGTAATAAATCGGACGCTATCGAGAAGTACAACGTTTACCGTAACGAATTCTTCCATGTGCTGATAACCGGTGTCGATATTACTCCGGGCGATTTCGGTACGACCTATCCCGGGCGTGACGACGACCCCGAAACTCCCATAGACCCGAACGAGGACAACGGTAAAAATCCGAATCCCCCCGACGAGGAAGACGAAACCCCGCTAGAAGAGGGTCCGGCTACACTCAGGGTGGTTATTTCGGTGAACCCGTGGGAATATGTACCCGACGATCTGGAACTCGGCGAAGATCCGAATTAAATCAAATTATGACTTATAATCCATGCCCGGCCGCAACCGGCCGGGCACCGGATTAATCCTACCATCGTTCGCGCGGTCCGCTCCCTCCCGAAAGGAGGGAGCACCGTACGGACAATCGTCATACAGCCAATCCGGGAATAACCGCGTACATCCCGCAGTTATCCCGATACATCCTTACCATACGGTATAGGGTGAAGAACGAAGCCCACCGGCCCGGCCGGTAAACAAAGAACCGAATGACATGAAATATCTATATACTGCGGCAAAGTTATCTCTCGTAGCTCTGTGCATGACTTGTGCTCTGACATCGTGTGTCATGGACAATACGGACGACTGTCCCGACGCCCAACCGGTGGTACACATTGTAGTCAGAACGCTGGAGGAGGTAACCCGCGCCGAAGGCGGTTATTATAACATAGATAATGTGTATATATATGTATTCGACCAGTATGAACGTTTCGTGGGGACATGGAACGGAGGTGCTTATACTTCAGGGGAGACTTATGAAGCCTACCTCGAACTCGACCCCGGTTCATATCACTTCGTGGTGTGGACAAATCAGGGGGAAACATATACCGGAGTAACCGATTCTCCGAATGCCGACGACCTTGTGGTCGCCCTGCAATACCGTTCGGATGGTATTGTTACGGAAGAAATACCAGACCTGCATCACGGGATACTTACGGATGCCCAGGTCCTGCCTCAAACAGACCATACTTTTGAAATCATAATAAAGCCGAACACCTACCGGGTCAATTTTACCGTCGAAGGGGTGGACCAGGCTGCCGTGTACGCTTTCTCGGTAAGGGATAACAATACCCACTACGCATTCGACAATACGATTATTGAGAACATGGACGATATCGTTTACCTGCGGACTGCCGGTTTTACCGACGGGGAACTGACCTCCTCCGTCAAGACCCTCCGCCTCGCGGAAGACCGTTCGCCCGTATTCGAACTGCAAAATATCACCACCGGACAAAACCTTTACAATGGCAATCTGGTGGAGATGATAATTACGGCCTATGCCGGAATCGGACATGCGGTCGATTTCGATACGGAGTTCGAGTTCGACCTCAAACTAACGTTCGACACCGAATTGGGGCTTACCATTACCGTTACCGGCTGGAACTACGTTACCGACCCTACGCCCATAGGATGAAAATAAGCAGATATGAGATATATAATAAGGTTTATATTTTGTCTGGCAATCCCGGCCTTTGCTCTCCTCTCCTGTGTCAGCGACCGGGGTGAAGTCACGACTACCCGCGAGCAGGAGCTGCCGGTGGTAATAACCCTCGGAGCACCTATGACCCGTGCTACGGAGGAGGGTAGTGCGGTGGACTACGAAATAGACAAATTCCGTATAATGGGCTTCCGCGCGGGTGACGGTTCGCTGGCGTTTAACGAGCCGGTTAATTTCACCGCCGTCGCCGGCTCCGGTTCCGCCGCGGAGCGCACGGCTACGGTCAATGTGCTTACCGGAACATTTACGGTCGTATTTATTGCGAATGAGCAGTTAGACAATAGTCTGTCGGGACAGCTCGCCGGACTTATCCCCGACGTGGCGACCATAGACGACCTTAAATCGCTCTATTTCGGTATCGGTTCGCTGGACTGGGTGGCGGGCAATACCAACCTTGTACCGATGTCGGAGGTTTGCGAGCGTGTAATTATCAGCGGAGACGATAAGGTAACC
The DNA here is from genome assembly GCA_020859685.1 of Rikenellaceae bacterium. Lineage (GTDB taxonomy): Bacteria > Bacteroidota > Bacteroidia > Bacteroidales > Rikenellaceae > WRDF01. The sequence continues at coordinate 69,987 of JAJBVT010000053.1, read as the reverse complement.
TATGACGGGAATGCGACCGCCGGTTCGGAGTAGAAGGTTCCCATAACCCGCATGGCGGTAAGGGTAGATTTGACGCTCAGGCTGACCGACGCGCAGTTTGCCGATTTCAAACATATCCGTTTCGATAACGTCCCCGACCGGCTCTACATATTCCCTGAAACGGACAACAGCGCGTCGGTTACGAACAACCTGCAATACGATGCCGTCGCCGGCAACGCCGGATATTCATCCGAACCGGGAAACATAACGACCCTCACCTCCGGCGATTATGCCGTCGAGATAACATATCCGCGCATACTCCTTCCGGAAGTGTGGTTCACCCCGGAAAGCGATAAGGATTGCGCCGTGGTACTCACGGCCTGTTTCGCCACGGAGGATTATCCCGCACTTATCGGCATCGACAGGCCGGACGACTATACCCTGCCGCGTAATGTCTACTACGACGTGTCTGCGACCGTGGCTGTAAACGATGCAGAAATAGATATCGCGATTGCGGCCCAAGACTGGGACGACAAGTTAGTCGACGACAGGACGAACAGGAGCCTGTACGTTTCGGCAGTCGAGGCGACGATAAACGAGCGTAATATGGCTCGTATCTATTTCTGGACGGACCAGCAGGACGTATATATCGAAGAACTCGACGGCAGCGACCTGCCGGTCGACGAGGTGTTTTACGGCCTGACAGGCAGTAATCCGGAAAATTTCCATTTCGACGGCTCGACCGGCGAGGGGTGGTTCGATATAATGACCGACCGGGCCGCCGCCCGTGTAAGTGCCGACGGGACGACCCGTACTCATAAAATATACCTCAACGCGGGGGGCGGTAAGTTTACCCGCGAAGTGACGGTGAACGTAAATATCCCCTCATCCGACTTTGCCGCCTACAACTATGTGGGCGCTTTCTGGCGCAGCGACCAGAAGGGCGAGCGGGTGATTGCCATGGCGAACACCGGCGACTGGACCGCCGCGGTAGACGGTGCCCCCGGCTGGGTGGTACTGGCCCCCGGCAAGAGCCTCGACCCCGGCCTGTGGGCGGACGGTACGGAACCCGGCGATGCGGAGAGTTGGCCGGTAGAGGGAAGTGCGACATCAGTCTCCGGAACGGGCAACATCTATTTCCGGATAGGGCTTACCGGGGAAAACCCCGACCCTTCCGCGCCACGCTATGCCAAAGTGGTGGTGAACGGCACCCATGAAATATTTATTCGTCAGGGCGAGGCGGCCGATTACCTGATGCGGCCGGACGACAATGCCACTGCATTGAGCGGGAATAGGCCGCTGGCGGCGAAATATTCGCCTTACAACCTTACCTCGCGGGAATTTATAGAAGGGACCAAAACGGGTGGTACCACCATCGCGAACCATACACTCTTTACCGGAATCCGGCAGGGAGTGTTCACCGAGTATCCTACCCAGGCCGGAGCTTATTTCCAGCATATGGATCAGGGCGGCAATTACGCCTATCACCCGAACAACCCCGAAGGCTCGATGCAGATAAGCGGCTGGAGCAGCGTCACGGATTTTACCACTTATTGGAATACATGGGAATCTTCCCGCGAGACGTGCCCGCCGGGTTATCGCCGTCTGACGGACGGGGTTACGGACGCGGTCGTAGGTAGTCCCGCTATTGCCGCCAGCGAACAGCGGCAGTCCCTGTGGCTGAATCCGCAGACCGGTACGACAAGCGATACCGATAACAGCCGGTGGGGTTATTATGCCGACGGGTTTTTCGACAGGCGGACCATCGAGACCTCTACGGCCTACACGGCATTCGACAATTCGGCCGTATGTATCGAAACGAACGACTACCGTGCGGCGTACGTTGGCCGCTTGTTCTTCAATCCCGACACGAATGCGTCGCTCTTCTTTCCGGCTTGCGGCAACCGCCATTACAGTTCGAGCCAAATTTACAGCAGTGGGGACATCGGTTATTACTGGACCTCCTCGACTAATAGCACCGAGTACGGGTGGGGTTTGTTGGTGAACCAGACGGACGCTTACCAGAATAACGCCGCGCGCCGCTCCAACGGCATCTCCATCCGCTGTGTGGTAGACTAGTAGTAAGGATACAAATACTAAAAAGTATATGGACTCACGACAGATATTATCGAGATTATTCACTCTGGGCGCGCTGGTGCTTGCAGGGATATCGTGTATCCGGGACGATACGGATAACAGAATTCCGGACGTGCCCGACGGCAAGGTGCGGCTGACGCTCTACACCAACTCCGCGGATTACGCCGCTCCCGGCACACGGGCCGCTGCGGATGAGGACGGTATCGACCTTCCGGTGGTGCTGGTTTTCGAAGGCCACGGCAACACGGCGAGCTTCACGGAGGCGGCCCAGGCCGAGGTGTCGGGCACGGAGACGGTCGTAACCCTCAGTATGACCGACCAGCCGAGTACCATACTGCTCGTCGCCAACGTTCCCGGCGATAAATTCCGCAATTCCGGCACGGACACCCAATTCTCCGCCTATGATATCACTCAGGCGATGGAGGGCAAGACACTCGACGACGTTAAGGATGTCCTGCGCACGCAACTGCTCAACTCCTCTTTGCAGGCCGTGGCGCCTTTCACCGCGCCACAGACCAAACTCCCCCTCGCGGGCATCAAAGAGGTGACGAAGATAGACGATACCACCGAGTTGGGCACTTCGTCCGACAAATTACTGCTTACCCGCTCGGTGGCAAAAGCGACGGTGAACGTAGACAGCGGCCTGACCGGGTTCACCCTCGAAGGCGCAGGACTCGTAAACGCTCCCCGGAACGGGAGCTTCTACCGGCCCGCGGGCACGGCCGTACAGGACAACACATCCAATACAACCAGCTACCTTACCGCCACCACCGGCGACGGAGTAAGCGGTATGGCCCCCGCCACGGGCAACACTACGGCCGACACCCCGCTATATATCTACGAGGCTGCCGACGACCTCGGGACTGCCGTTATAATAAAAGCCGTTTATATAGATAAGAGCTACTATTACAAACTCGGGTTCGTCATAGATGAGGTCTACCGGGAGATAGAGCGGAATAAGAATTACACATTCACCATAACAGCCGCCGGACGTGGTTACGCCTCGATGCAGGAGGCTATCGACGCTCCCCTTTCCAACATCGAATACGAAATAGAGGTTACCGATGCCTATGCCCATGAGATAGTTTCGAACGGACAGTATTATCTCGGCCTGTCCAATTCGGAGGTGGTTCTATACGGCTCCCCCGGGACAACACTTTCTGAGGCGTTTATAATTACTACCGACGCAACGGCGGCTATGGGAATTACAACGGCGACCGTATTGTCCAGTACAACCGGGATCTACCCGATTCCGACTACGATCAACCTTGCGGAAACATCCGGCGGGGTAACTACGGTAAGCGTCATGATTTCAACCGGCGCAACCGGCGGCACCATTACGGTCACTCTGGGGAACCTTGAACAGGAGGTTACGGTATCGGTAGTGGACAGACTCGACAGCTCCGGATATCTGGAGCTCGACGGCGATTACGTAGAGTGTCAGATAACGAGCCGGGGCACGGATAATTATCTGGCCGTCTCCCCGGACGGAACTTCACGGATAGAGGACAGGATTACGCTCACCTCTCCCGGTAAATTATACCTGATGGCCGAACCCTATATATTGGAAAGGGACCAAACCGGTACTTACCGCACCGGGGGTGAGCTATATGCGGTACGCAAAAATCAGGACGGCACCCTGTCGCGGATAAAAATGTATGTGGGTCAGAACTATGTGAATGTGGGTGACCTGCCCGACTATGCCACTCCGTATATGTACGTCGGCGCGTTCTGGAGGGCCGAGCAGAGCGGGGAGCGGTTGATTCACATTCCGAACTTTACCAATACCGTAGCGGCGGGATGGACGGCGAGGGTCGTAGACGGGGAAGATTGGATTATGCTCGATACGGAGCCGACGAAAGACCCGGGGGTCACCTGGGCGGCGGGCGAGAGTCCGGCCGATATGAACGATCCGGCGAACGACGCCCTTTACAGACTGACCTCGGGCAGTAACGCGATTAGCGGAGTGTATAACTCTACCGAACCGCTCTATTTCCGAATAGGGCTGACGGGCCCCTATACCCCTACCGACGAAGCCCCGGCAAGGTACGGTAAGATACTGGTAAACTACAACGACGGGAAAAACGCGGGAATGATATACGTTCGTCAGGGCCACGACCCGGACTACCTTATGCGCAGCGAGGATCCCGTGCCCAACGGCGCCATTGCGGCGCGGACCCATACGGTGAAAATTTCGCCTTACAATATCACTTCGCAGGAATATTTAGACGGTACCAAACCCGGGGGGACCGCCACTTCGGATCACTCCCAGCTCGCCCTGAATGGCGGCACGTTTACGGAGTATCCGTCCCAGGTGGGCGCTTATTTCCAGTGGGCCAACGCGAGCTTTCCCCGTTACGCATGGCATCCGACCAACCCGGGTGTTGGGACGGCAATCACCGGTTGGCAGAACACCCGAGCAACCGGGAACTGGGAAGATTCATACGATCTGAAATCGACCCATGAGACCTGCCCGCCGGGATACCGCCGTGCCACGGACGGGTCGACATCGGTTGAGATTGCTAATAATACACCTGTCGATGATTTTGAGCAACGCCAGTCCCTCTGGCTCAATCTGGTGGTAGGGGTGAACAATAATATCCAAAACAGTTTCTGGGGTTATCTTGCAGACGGTTTCTTCGATCGGCATATGATAACCGGCACGATAACGGGAGAAGCCGATGCGGCCGTACTCAGTGATAAATATAATGTGGGCTATATAGGCCGGTTGTTCTACAATCCCTACAATAACGCCTCGCTTTTCTTCCCTATCGCCGGATTCCGGAATACCACCGGCCAAATATCGGGTACCGCATACTACGGACAATACTGGACGGCTACATCTTACACCGGCGGTGCTATGGCCTGGTCGATATTAACAAGGAAGGACGAATGTCAAACTTCATTCGGTAATAAGCCTTTAGCCTATCCCATCCGCTGTGTGGTGGACGAGTGAGACACAATATCTCTCCCGGTGCGGCCCTAGGGGTAGTGGCCGCACGGGCGGGAATTTTATTCAATATTTATTTTTATATAGTTTGATTTTCATCAATTAGCAATTATTTGGTTGAAAAATTAAGTACGGGCCGCCGGGAGGCGCCCCGTATTTTTTATCCGTCTAATACTTCCGGTGGTCGCTGATTTTACATTGGTTTGCAAAAAAATAATGTTAAGCAAAAAACATTTATCTTCACGGGCGGAAATGGCGAAGGTTGTAATATATACCGACGGGTCGGCACTGGGAAATCCCGGGCCGGGAGGGTATGGAGTTGTGATGCTGGCACCACCGAATCACCGTAAAGAGCTTAGCGGAGGGTTCCGGCTGACCACGAACAACCGCATGGAGTTGATGGCGGTCTGCGTGGGGCTGGAGACCCTGAAGGTGGAGCCGTGCGATGTGACGATCTACTCCGACTCACAGTATGTGGTAAACGCGGTGGAGAAGGGCTGGGTATTCGGCTGGGAGCGCAAGGGATTCAAAGGCAAAAAGAACCCAGACCTGTGGCGCCGGTTCCTGACCGTTTACCGGAGGCACCGTGTAAAATTCGTCTGGGTAAAAGGGCATGCCGAAATTCCGGAGAACGAGAGGTGCGACCGGCTCGCCGTGGCCGCGGCCAACGGTACGAACCTACCCGAAGATACGGGCTACAACCCGCAGGAACCGGGAACGTTGATATAAAAAGGCGGGGATTTTGCACCCCGCACTATATAAATTCTATTCAATAATGAGAAAGGCAGTTTCATCCCTATCCGTATTATTATTTACCGTTACTCTGTTATCCGGGCAAGCCGTCCGGAAAGAGACATATCTCTACGCGGTTAAAGATACCGATTCCCTCTATCTTGACCGGTACCGGGCAGTGAATGCCGCCGGTTCCCCCTGCGTGATATTTATGTTCGGCGGCGGTTTCTTTACCGGTTCTCGCGACGGCAAAGGTTATATTCCGTACTTCGAGTTCCTTGCCGAAAACGGCTACACGGTCGTATCGATAGATTACCGGCTCGGTTTCAAAAGCCTTGCCGAGAGGGGTGCGACGACACAGGAACGCTCCGGAGGGAAGATAAGGCAGGCTAAGGCGTTTATGGCTCTGTTCCTCGATGTGGTGAATATGGCGGTGGAGGACCTGTTCGACGCCACGGCATTCGTGCTGGACCATGCCGGGGATTGGGGCGTGGACCCGGGGCGGATTATTGCCAATGGGTCGAGTGCGGGGGCGATTTCGGTACTGTAGGGAGAGTACGCCATTTGTAACGGGTGGGAGATTGCCGGGCGGCTTCCCGTGGGATTCAACTACGCGGGGGTGGTTTCGTTCGCCGGGGCGATACTGGTCTATTCCCGCGATATAAGTTTCGCCTCCGAACCGTGCCCGGTAATGCTTTTCCACGGCGATGCGGATTCGAACGTACCTTACAATAGAATTCGAAAACTCGGCATGGGATTTTTCGGGTCGAAGCATATAGCGAAAAAACTGGCGAAGGCCGACAGTCCGCACGTCTTTTACTCGGTCGACAACGCCGACCATAGAATTGCCGCCAGCCCGATGACCGACAATCGCCACGATATACTTTCTTTCCTTGAAAAACTGGTCGAAAAGGGGGAACAGTCGATAATAAACACGGAAGTCGACCAGTTGGAGGCAGCCAAAAAAAGGAAGCGGTTCGGTATAGCTGATTATATAAAATCTAATTTCGGCGGCGGTAATTGATCGGAGAAAGATAAGATGTGAAGTGGGGGACCGTAAGAGTCCCCCCGCTTGTTTATTTATATATCTCCTTCATTATACTCTCGTACTGTCCGTCTATCAACTCCACGATGCCATAAACCAGTTCGACGACCATTCTCTCGTTGATATGACCGTCTGGAACCGAATTGCCGCACCGCAGGGATAATTCTCCCGACTCGGGGTCGAATACCCAAAAGGGTAATACCGAATTCTTGTTGATGTCGTTGATAATAGCGTATACCCTGTCGACGTATTTCACCGGTATGGTGGCTGGCAGGTAACCCACCACCCCGAAGTATGCGTCTTCTTCGCCGACGAGTAATTTGACCGTAACATTGCCGTTATCGGTGGTAAAAATCATCGAGAAGACGTCTTTATCGTCGTTGAGTTCGTAATTGAGCTCCTCGGCTTTGAATGCCGACAGCACAGTGTCATAAATGAGGCCCATGATTTTGGATTTAAAGGTTAATTCATTGCAAGATAATATTTTTACCGAAAATTATTTAATGCTGATGCCGACCGTTTTCGGATTTGCCGGAGCGGGATTCCCTGCCGGTGGCACGGGTGTTGTTTAATCCGGGGCTTTATCGTATCTTTACATGGTTTTTTGCTAATCGGAAAATTATATATTGTAAACATAACTAAATCATTAAGCTATGAGTCAGATTGTAAGCGTTCACGGGCGCGAGATCCTCGATTCGAGGGGTAATCCTACGGTAGAAGTGGAAGTGGCAACGGCATCCGGGGCGTTCGGCCGCGCGGCCGTACCGAGCGGCGCTTCGACCGGCGAACACGAAGCCCTCGAGCTTCGCGACGGGGACAAAGGCCGTTACGGCGGTAAAGGCGTCCTGAAAGCAGTTCAGAACGTGAACGAAGTTATCGCAAAAGAAATTATCGGAATGCCGGTTACCGATCAGGTAGGTATCGACAAGGCCATGATAGCTCTGGACGGCACCAAGACCAAGAGCAACCTCGGTGCCAACGCTATACTCGGTGTATCGCTGGCGTGCGCAAAAGCTGCTGCGGACCTGCTGGGTATGCCGCTTTACCGCTACATCGGCGGGACGAACACCAAGACCCTCCCGGTGCCGATGATGAATATTATCAACGGCGGTTCTCACTCCGACGCTCCGATTGCTTTTCAGGAATTTATGATTCGCCCGGTGGGTGCGCCCTCGTTCCGCGAAGGCCTGCGTATGGGTGCTGAAATATTCCACGCCCTGAAAAAGGTACTTCACGACCGGGGCCTGAGCACCGCAGTGGGTGACGAAGGTGGTTTTGCTCCGGCACTCAACGGAACGGAGGACGCCCTCGAGTCGATTATCAAGGCTATCGAGGCCGCCGGTTACAAACCGGGGCTTAAGAAGGACGGCGGCGACGTATCGATCGCGCTCGACTGTGCGGCATCGGAGTTCTACAAGGACGGAGTATACGATTACAGCAAGTTCGAAGGTCCAAACGGAGCCAAGCGTACTTCTGAAGAGCAGTCGGCCTACCTCGAGGAGCTTATCAACAAATATCCTATCGACTCCATCGAGGACGGTATGGACGAGAACGACTGGGACGGCTGGAGGCACCTGACCGATAAAATCGGTAGCCGCTGCCAGCTGGTGGGCGACGACCTGTTCGTAACGAATGTAGACTTCCTGCGTAAAGGTATTGAGCTCGGCTGTGCCAACTCTATCCTAATCAAGGTTAACCAGATCGGTACGCTTACCGAAACGCTCGATGCTATCGAAATGGCCCACCGTGCCGGGTATACTTCGGTTACCTCGCACCGTTCGGGTGAAACCGAGGACTCTACTATCGCCGATATAGCCGTGGCTACCAACTCCGGCCAGATTAAGACCGGTTCGCTCAGCCGCAGCGACCGGATGGCAAAGTACAACCAGCTTCTCCGTATCGAGGAAGAACTGGGCGACGAAGCCATCTACGGATACGAAAAGGTTTACAGGAAATAACCACACCCTGAAACACACCGAAGAGGACGCCAATACGGCGTCCTCTTTTTATATTTGTGCCCTACCGAGTTAAACCGCCTCTCATGTCGCTTTATCTTATTTGTACCTTTTTTATTTTTTTTAATACGCCAGCACGTGAATAATGTTCTCCACGCTGTTAAAGGCTCAAAGACCCCGCAGGGTGCCATTCACTCTGCCGGTACAATTCGCATTATAACGGTAGATAACAGGTATTAGAAATACGGATGGTCAAGAATATAGCGTTTTTTTGTCTTTTTTTGCTGTCGCCGTTTTGTCCGTTCAGGGGTCTATATCCCGCAAAAACTCTTTCAGAAGGGTTTTACGGAGGGGGGTATTCTCGCCGAAAAGGAAGCCTGACAATTGCCTCGTAAAGAGGATAAAACCGATTTTACCTGTTGGCAATTATAACAGTTTAGACGGCCGGTGTTATTTGAAAATGAATCGGAGGATATAATAGCAGGTGGAAGTATGTACATTGAAGCTATTTTACGGTTCCCCTCGGGATTTGCCGCGTGCTCCACCGGGATAGTTCGGGTAGAGTCCGGATAATTGGGTTAAATACCGGCCGGGCCGGGTCCGGGCATAATAATGGGAGGCATTTAAATGCCTCCCATTATATTGTCGTTAATAATAAATAGCTTACAATATTGTCTGCTTTGCAGACACGGCCCACCGGTGATGGGGTGGCGGGCCGCTGAAAATAAAAATTGTAAAATTGTAAGTTACCTTATTTCATGTATCCCGTTAGGACAGACCCGCCTCTTTTACCGGAACCGTGATCCGTACCTTGGCTATGCCGGGAGCGACTCCTTTTTCCCCGTTTTTTTCGCGGACTTCTTGGGCTTTCCGTCGGACTTCTTACCCTTGCCGCCCTTGGCCGGTTTGCCCATAAGTTCGGTCGCCGTGTCGCAGGCCGGTGAGCATTGAACCGCTTCCACGGCTTCGGCTCCAGGTTGCTCCTTCTCGGATTTTTTCTTGCCCAGTTCTATTTCGAAGTCGCTCAGTACGTTCATATAGTTCATAAAAGCCTCGTAACTCGAATCGTATGGGTTGAAGTAGCTGTGTACGTCGCCGTCCGAGAGCCATTTGGTGGCCATATAATAGAAGTGGTCGGAGGTCTGCATAAAGTTCCAGACATAGTTGTAGCCCGGATTGTCGAGAGCCTTCACAGTGTCGCGCAGAGCGTATAGCTTGTTGAACGCCTCGTTCTGCAATTCGTTTCCGAGCCACGCGGTGATATCCCTCTCCTCGTCCGCCCACGACATGGCATGCGGGCAAGATAGCACGGCTACGGGCTGATGGGTCTCTGCGGCTTCCGAAACGGTAGCGAACCGGAGCTCGCCGGTCTTCAAGGCGGCACCCGGCAGATAGGCCATAAAATCGAAGATTCCAGTGTCGGCGTTCTGGTGTTCGCCGAAGGTCTCGTAATCCATAAAAAGATTAAGGACCTCACCCGGCACGTCCTCGGCCGTGAGCCACGACAGGTATTTATCCACTGTGAGGGGCCACTGGTTCCACCCGCGGTCGGAGAACCGGAAAGCGATATCGTCGCTGAGTTTGTAGTTACGCAGCAGCAGTCTCAACCGCTGGTCCATAGCGTTAGCATAGATGAAATTCGGGCTTTTCCAGCCGAGGATATGTTTAGCCCCTTCGGCGAGCATGGTCCGGAATCCCATTTTTGCAACCATTTCGCCTATCCCGTCGGAATAGATCAATTCGGTATTGCGGAAAGCGGTCGGACGCTTGCCGAACTCTTTCTCCATCAGGTCGCTGTGCGCCCGTACCTGTTCGGAGAACTCTTCTTCGCTTATAAGCGAGGCCAGCGAATGGTCGTAAGTTTCGGCGAGGAACTCCACACACCCGGTTTCGGCGAGCTTGCGGAAACTCTCGAGAACTTCGGGAGCACTCTCTCGGAACTGCTCCATAGCCAGGCCAGTTATTGAGAAACTGACCTTAAATTTACCCTCGTTCTGTTCAATAAGTTTGAGCAGCAATGCGTTCATCGGAAGGTAACACCTTTCGGCCACCTTTTTCATTATGGCGGAATTCGTAACATCGTCGAGATAGTAATGATCCCTGCCCATATTGAAAAACCGGTACTTCTTCAGCCGCATGGGTTGGTGTACCTGGAAATAGAAACATAGGGTCTTCATAGAATGATATAGTGTTATAATATTTATACTTGAACTTGCCGGTTATGTCGAAGCATTTCGTCCCGATGCTGCGGGTGCTGGCACTGCTGCTGGCCGCCGGGAATGCTATGAGACCACTGACTCGTATACTTCCTTTACCTTCTCCGCCGCGTTATCCCATTTTAGACCCGTCACCTCTTCCAGCCCTTTGCGGGCAAACATTGTTCCGAGGGCGGGGTACTGCACGAGGGCATATATGGCGTCGGCCATGGCGTCCACATCCCAGTAATCCACTTTCACGGCATAGTCCAGAATCTCGGCCACGCCGGACTGCTTGGATATAATCACCGGTACGTTGGATTTCATCGCCTCCAGCGGCGATATCCCGAACGGCTCGCTCACGGACGGCATCACATATACGTCGCTCATCGAGAACATTTTCTGCACGTCGTCACCCTTGAGAAAGCCCGTGAAATGGAATCTGTCGGCAATACCCAGTTTGGCCACACGGCGTATTACATGGTTCATCATATCGCCGCTGCCCGCCATCACGAACCGAACGTTGTCCAGCCGTTTCAGCACTTTGGCCGCCGCTTCGACGAAATAATCCGGCCCCTTCTGGTAGGTTATCCTGCCGAGGAACGTGACAATCTTGTCCCTTACACCCCGTTCGGCCTCCGTCTGGTCGTTGGCAGCGAACGCCACCGCGTTGTGCACCGTCACTACCCTGTCGGCCGGAATACCGTATTTTTCAATCACAATATTCCTTGTGAGGTTACTCACCGCTATAACCCTGTCGGCCGCGCTCATTCCGGTCCGCTCTATGTCGTAAACGGCCTGATTGACATGTTCCCCGCTGCGGTCGAACTCCGTTGCGTGCATATGCACCACCAGCGGTTTGCCGGATACCTGCTTTGCGGCGATACCGGCATAGTAGGTGAGCCAGTCGTGGGCATGGATGACGTCGAACTGCCCTTCCATCTGCCGCGCGACCTCAGCCGCCACTATGGCGTAACGGGCCACCTCTTCGAGCAGGTTCGCACCGTACTTGCCCGAGAAGTCGTATCTCTCGCGCCATGTATCGCCGGGAACGTGGCCCCCGCCGACCTGCCGGGTCTCTACTGTACGCCTTTCGGCCTCGAAATCCTCCGGAGATATATAGGGGACCATATTGGAGTCGATGTGGATGAACGAGAGGTTCTCGGGAAGCAGGTCATGGCCCGGGACGCCGTACAACGCCTCTACATCGCTGGCATTTACGACACGCACAAAGCGCTGGTCTTCATCACCGTATGCGTGGGGCATCACGAATGTAACCTGTACACCGTTCTTGGCGAGGCCCCTTGTCAGGCCGTAACATGCCGTTCCCAGCCCTCCGGCAATATGGGGTGGAAACTCCCATCCGAACATCAATACTCTCATAGTCCTTATAACTTTTTACATTTTAATCCTAAAACATTTTTCCCGTAAGTCCCGGCCAGCCGGCCTAACCATCCGGCCATCCGGTATCCCGGCCTTAGATGGCCCAGAATATCCGACTTACTGCCTCCCGCATCGGTAACCAGTACCTCAACTATGCACCTTTCGACTATCGGGAACCCAGCCATACGGCACAAATCCGGTACTCGACCATCCGGCTCGGTCACTTGGGGTATCCGGCACCAATCCGGCCCACCGTACTCATCCGGTCTCAACCATCCGGCATCCCCCGGTCCGGCAGCCGAACCGACCCGCATTCCGTTTATCTCAAAAACCCGGCCTGCGCGCTGCCTACCTGGGCACCATACCGATGCGTCGGAGCCTACTCGATACTTCCGCCGTACGATTCCACCATCTCGTTTATACGCAGAACCGCGCCCACGCTCCATGCCTGTGAGGGGGCACCCCTCTGGGCATGCGGCGGGTCGCCGTCGTATATCTCGCTGATGGAACCTATACCGTAGCTCGAAATATCCTCCTCGAAGCCTCGCAGCAGGTCTTCCGCCTCATGCAGGAACGCTTTGCCGTAGAGCCGGAAGTTAGCTGCCGCGTAGTGTTCCAGCAGCCACGGCCATACCGTGCCCTGATGGTACTGCCGGTCGCGCGTGGGCTGGTCGCCCCCGTACCGGCCTTGGTAAAGCGGGTTGCGTGGCGACAGGGTTCGAAGCCCTTTCGGGGTCAACAGGTGTTGTTTAATGGTCTGTATCACCGACAGGACGCGTGCGTCGTCGAGCATCACGAACTCCAGCGAACAGGCGATTATCTGATTGGGCCGGATGAATACGTTCTGCCCCCGTCCGTCCACATAGTCGGCCAGATAACCTTCGCCCTGATACCAGAACGTCTCGAGGAACGATTGCTTAACCAGTTCCGGTTCGCCGCACCATTTTTCTTGGAACTCCCCGTCCCCGAACTCTTCCGCCAGCCGCAAAATATAGCAGATGGCGTTGTACCAGAGGGCGTTTATCTCCACCTGGTAGCCGTCACGGCCCGTCACGGGCCTGCCGTCCACCACGGCGTCCATCCAGGTCATGGCATGGGTGGGGTTGGAAGCCCACACCAGTCCGTTCTCGTGGACCCTTATATATTCGCCTATGCCCCGTTTGTAGGCGGCAAGGATATCCTTCATCTTACAGTAATATTTTTCCCGTATCGGTCCCATCCCGACGTGTTTCTCGAGCTGCTGAAGTGTCCAGAAGAACCAGAGAGGCGCGTCCACCGAGTTGTATGCGGTGCCCATATTGGGGAACAAGCCGTCCTTCATTTCGCGGGTCATGGTATCAAGCACGTCCGTACAGTCCTCGATACGGCCCTGCGAGAGGGTAATGCCGGGAAGTGCGATAAACGTATCCCGCCCCCAGCGGCCGAACCACGGGTAGCCTGCGATAACCTCCGCACGGTCGCCCCTGCGTATTACGAACTGCCTTGCCGAGTGACGCAGGCACGACAGGAAATCTATCTTATTGGAGCGCTTGGCAAGTTCGTTCTCGAACATATCTGCGATGGAGGCCGGGTCGGCTTCATCGAATGCGCACGAGAAAATAATACTCTCCCCTTTTTTGATTTCCACCTCGAAAAACCCGGTGGTCATCAGGTCCTCCCGGAACGGGTAGCCCCTCTCGGCCTCCTCCGGGTATTCGAACGAGTAGTACCAGTCCGGCGCCGGGACGAACTCCGAAGGCTTGTCGGTCTGCATCATCAGCCACGGGAAGTGCTCGTACAGGCGGCATTTCACTCCCGAAGGTATCGGGTAGGTATGACCGTCGGCGAACATGTTGGCCGTGGTTACCGTATGTGCGTCCCGGAACGCGAGGAAGGGCCGGAGCCGAAGGCGTGTCTCGGAACGGGCTTCCAGCAAGGTGTACCGGATTAATAACTGTGTACGCGAGTGTATCCACAGCATCTCTTTTTTCAGCAGGACTCCTCCCACCCGGTATGTTATCGTCGGGGTAGGTGTATAGTTAAAGTCGGTAATATATTTATGGCCCCTCGGTTCGTAGATGCCGGGGAAACGGTGGATTGCGAGGTTGAACGACTGGTCGTGCTGGATGACGGTTTCGTCGAGCGACGAGAGCAGGACGTAGTTCTTATCGTCCATCCCGTCTATGGGGCAGACCATCAGACCGTGGTACTTACGGGTATTGCAGCAGACGATGGTGGTACTCATATAACCGCCCGAACGGTCGGTGCTGAGCATTTCGCGGCGCAGGGAGTATTCGAGGTTGCCCAGGAGGTCTTTGTCAAATTTCAGAACTGACATAACGGATTATTATAATATGCAAACTCACTGTAATAGGATGGTTTCGTTAACTGTAAATATATGACATTTTTATCAATTATCAAACAACTTTTATCCGACCCTCCGGTGTGTACGCACACACGGGGTCCCGATGCGAATTTTTACATGAAAAAACATTTTATCCGTGCAATCGGGTGTATGCAATTTACGTTATAATAACGAATTAAGCCGCGGGGAAAGTTCGCGGTCGCCGGAAAATAACGATATATTAACGTCACGGCGGGGCAATCCGCCAAAATCATGCCGTGCGGCCGGAGCAGTCCGTCACGGCATCCGGAAAGTCCGGACGGCCTAACCGTTAATTACAGCGTACCGGGAGCGGGATTGGCCGGGAATATAAAAATATACCTATATTTGCTGTTTAGAAAAAATCGGGAGATGAGAAATATCTTGATAGGACTTTCACTGGTGGGGGGATGCCTGCTGACCGGCTGCTCCGGCGACCGGGCATCGGTTAGCGGACGCCTGCTGGGTAACGATAACCGGATGGTTTATCTCGAGCAGGTACTGCCCGGGTCGCAGGAAATCGTGGATTCGGTGGCCACCGACGACAAGGGCTATTTCAGCCTGAAAGTCAGCCTGCCGGACGGACAGGCCACGATCTATAACCTGTTGTGCAGGCAGGAACGCATTCCGCTCCTGCTCTCGCCGGGTGAGAAGGTCAAGGTACACACGGTGGGAAGTCTTTCCCGTAATTATACGGTGGAAGGTTCGGAAGGGTCTCAGGAGCTCAAGCGCCTCGGCGAGATTTTCAGTCAGGGGACCAATGCGCTCGACTCGCTTTTCAACCTCTACGCCGTCGCGGACGACGACGGTAAACAGGACCTTTACCGCGACTACATAAACACCTATTACAAGCTCAAAAGGGAACATATCGAGTTCATAATCCTCAACAGTAATTCCCTGTCGGCCGTCTACGCCCTGTACCAGCGTCTGCCGAACGACGACCTGTTCAACGGCACCAACGACCTTATATATTACCGCCTTGTGGCCGATTCCACCTCCAAATATTTTCCCTCGTCGCCCTATGTGGCCGCTCTGCAAAAGGAGGTCGAGGCGATGGATTCGCAGATGAGGCTGGTTCAGATGTTCGAGGAGAAGCTCGGCGAGGACGGACTGGGGTATCCCGACTTCGAGATGAAGGATATGTACGACAATACACACCGCCTGTCGTCACTGTCAGGTCAGGTTATCCTGCTCGATTTCTGGACCGTAACCTCGGCCGACAACCGGCTTCTGAACGCCGAACTGAAAGAAATTTATAACAAATACAGGAATTCGGGTTTCGAGATATATCAGGTAAGCGTGGACCGCACCAAGTCGGACTGGGTTTTGGCCGTGCAGGACCAGCGTCTGCCGTGGATAAGCGTCAACGATTTCCGCGGTTCGTCTTCGCTGCCGGTAACGCTTTTCAACGTGCAGCAGGTGCCGTCGAACTTTATTATCGACCGCAACGGCGAGATAGCGGGCCGCGACCTCTACGGGGAGAACCTCGAGAAGAAAATCCGGGAGCTGCTTTAGGCAAGGCCTTCCCGGCCGGGTCGGCTATGGTGGACCGGTGCCGATTTGCGGACCGGACAACAGCTGGCAAAGCATATTCCGGAGACTCCGAATTTACAGACGGCACGGTAAGTGCCCGCCCCTTAATAAAACGAATAACCGAAAGACCCATGTACTACTTTGCGGCGGACGTCCACCTGGGCCTCGATGCGGCCACCTCTTCGGCCGAGAGGGAGCGCCTTTTCGTACGGTGGCTCGAGGAAGTTTCGGCCGATGCCGATGCCATATTCCTCGTGGGGGACATCTTCGATTTCTGGTTCGAGTACAAGCGGGTGGTGCCCAAGGGCTTTACCCGCCTGCTGGGGAAATTCTCGGAACTTACCGACCGCGGCATACCAGTCCATTTTTTCGTGGGTAACCACGATATGTGGGCATACGACTACCTGTCCACCGAGTGCGGACTGAAAATCCACTACAAACCGGAAGTTTTCGAGCTGGCCGGCAGGGAGGTTTTCGTGGCCCACGGAGATAACATGTATATCAGGAAACCGTTCCTTGAGAAGGTAATGCACGCCGGGTTCCATTCCAAATGGCTGCGCCGGTTATTCACAGGGCTTATCCACCCAAATTCCGCTATGCGGTTCGGCAGGTGGTGGTCGCAGCAGAGCCGCAAGGCGCACGCCAAGACTCATGTGTTCTGCGGAGAGAAGGAATATCTAATCCAGTACGCCCGCGCTTATAAGGATGCCGTGAGGACCGTCAACGTAGATTATTTCGTATTCGGGCACATCCACTGCGCACATATATACGACATGGGCGGCGGTTCGACCGCCGTGTTCCTCGGCGAATGGCTTTACAGCCCGGCCTATGCCGTAATGGACAGGGAGGGCCGCATGGAACTGAGGTGTTTCGGCCCGGAAGGGGTCACAAAATTCAAACCCGTATGCGGCAATATTTAGACCTATTAAGCAGGATAAAATCTGAAGGGGTCCGTAAGGGCGACCGTACCGGTACGGGCACCCTGAGTGTCTTCGGCCACCAGATGCGGTTCGACCTCGCGGAAGGGTTTCCCGTGCTGACGACCAAGAAGCTGCACCTGCGCTCGATAATCCACGAACTGCTCTGGTTCCTCTCGGGCGATACGAATATCAAATACCTTCACGACAATAAGGTCACAATCTGGGACGAATGGGCCGATGCCGAGGGTAACCTCGGTCCCGTTTACGGTTACCAGTGGCGGAGCTGGCCCTCCCCCGACGGGCGGCATATAGACCAGATATCGCAGGTGGTCGACTCCATAAAGAGTAATCCCGACTCGCGCCGCCATATCGTCAGTGCGTGGAACGTGGCCGAAATAGGCAGTATGGCTCTGCCGCCGTGCCACGCTCTGTTCCAGTTCTACGTGGCCGATGGCAGGCTGTCGTGCCAACTGTACCAGCGAAGCGCCGACGTGTTTTTGGGGGTGCCGTTCAATATAGCGTCGTACGCGCTTCTTACGATGATGGTGGCGCAGGTCACGGACCTTGCCGCAGGGGACTTCGTACACACCCTCGGGGACGCGCATCTCTATCTCAACCACCTCGAACAGGCGGATACACAACTGGAACGCTCTCCGCGTCCCTTACCGCAAATGGTCATAAACCCGGACGTGAAGTCGGTTTTCGATTTCCGTTACGAGGATTTCGACCTTCGGGGTTACGACCCGTACCCGACAATTAAAGCCCCCATAGCCGTATGATTTCGATTATAGTGGCCGTAGCGCAAAACGGGGTCATAGGTGGTGACAACCGACTGCTATGGCACATCCCGGAGGACCTGCGCAGGTTCAAGGCCATCACCACGGGCCACCCGGTGGTGATGGGCCGCAAAACTTTCGAGTCGCTCGGCAGGCCCCTGCCCGACCGTAGCAACGTGATAATAACCCGTAATCCGGATTACCGGGCGGAGGGCGCCGCCGTGGCTTCCTCGCTCGAGAAAGCCGTTGACATGTTTCCGGCCGAAGAGGAGGTTTTCATAATCGGCGGCGGTGAAATATACCGGCAGGCGATGCCCCTCTCCGACAGGTTATACATTACTGAAGTCCTGCACAATTACGAAGGGGACACCGTCTTTCCCGTTATCGACCCGGCACTCTGGAGGGAGGAGTCGTCGGATTACCATCCCCGCGGTGAAAAATATCCCTATCCCTTCCGCTATGTAAACTACCGGCGCAGGGAATAAGAAGCCGAAAAATCAATCATACCATTGTGTGCGCACACACATCTTTCAGGAAAAGGTGTGTGCTGCGGTGTGTGATTTTTGGCCAAAAAATGGTTATATTCGCAATCATTGTGGCGCTAACCGATAAAACAACTATAATATACCGATATGCCAAACACTAAGAGAGTTTACACCTTCGGGAACAAGGAAGCCGAGGGCAACGGCAAAATGAAAGAGTTGCTGGGCGGCAAGGGTGCCAACCTGGCTGAAATGAACCTTATAGGAATACCGGTGCCCCCCGGGTTCACCATCACCACCGAGGTGTGCGCCGAATATTACAAGGAGGGTAAGGAGAAGGTTATCGAACTTATTCGTCCGGAAGTCGAAAAAGCTATAAAGGGGGTCGAGAGCCTGACCGGCACGGAGTTCGGCAGCGAGACGAACCCCCTTCTGGTTTCGGTGCGTTCGGGTGCCCGGGCGTCGATGCCCGGTATGATGGACACCATACTTAACCTCGGTCTAAACGACATTACGGTGGAGGCCATTGCCAACCGCACGGGTAACCCGCGTTTCGCGTGGGATTCTTACCGCCGTTTCGTACAGATGTACGGCGACGTGGTGCTGGGTATGAAACCCGAGAGCAAGGAGGGCCACGACCCGTTCGAGGAGATAATCGACCGGATGAAGGAGGAGAAGGGGGTGGAGAACGACACCGACCTTACGACGGACGATTTGAAAGAGCTCGTGACCCGTTTCAAAGAGGCGGTGAAAGGGCAGACCGGCGAGGACTTCCCGACCTGCGCGTGGGAGCAATTATGGGGTGCGGTGAACGCCGTGTTCCAGAGCTGGATGAACGACCGCGCAATCTACTATCGCAAACTGAACAATATCCCGGCCGAGTGGGGTACGGCGGTAAACGTGCAGGCGATGGTGTTCGGCAATATGGGCAGTAACTCGGCGACCGGGGTTGCCTTCACACGCGACGCCGCGACGGGCGAGAACATATTCAACGGCGAATATCTGGTTAACGCTCAGGGCGAGGACGTGGTGGCAGGTATCCGTACCCCGCAGCAGATAACCCTTGAGGGTTCCCGCCGCTGGGCGGTGGCGCAGAACGTCTCGGAAGAGGAGCGGGCCTCCAAATACCCGTCGCTCGAGGAGATTATGCCGGAAGTTTATGCGGAGTTGAATGCGATACAGAACAACCTCGAGAAGTATTTCACCGATATGCAGGACCTGGAGTTTACGATTCAGGACGGCAAGTTGTGGATGCTCCAGACCCGCAGCGGCAAGCGGACCGGGGCGGCCATGGTAAAGATAGCTATGGATATGCTCGGCGAAGGTCTGATAGACGAACCGACCGCCGTGCTGCGTTGCGAACCTGCCAAGCTGGACGAACTGCTCCACCCGGTATTCGACACCGACGCCATGAAGGGCGCGCAGGTGCTTACCAAAGGACTTCCGGCCTCGCCTGGCGCCGCCACGGGCCGGATTGTGTTCTTTGCCGAGGATGCCGAAAAGTGGAACGCGGAAGGCAAAAAAGTTATTCTTGTCCGCGTAGAGACCTCACCCGAGGACCTGAAGGGCATGAACGTGGCCGAGGGTATCCTTACCGCCCGCGGCGGCATGACCTCCCATGCGGCCGTGGTGGCACGCGGGATGGGGAAATGCTGCGTGTCGGGTGCCGGAGAGTGTAAGGTGGACTACCGCAACCGCACGCTCGAAGTGGGCGGACAGGTACTCAACGAGGGCGATTATATTTCGCTGAACGGAACTACCGGGGAGGTATACCTCGGCCGGGTGGGCACGAAGGCCGCCGAGCTGGACGGAGATTTCGCAAATCTTATGGAGCTTACCAGCAAGTACGCCCACCTGAAGGTAAGGGCCAATGCCGATACCCCGAACGACGCCCAGGTGGCGTTCCGGTTCGGTGCGCAGGGTATCGGCCTGTGCCGTACCGAGCACATGTTCTTCGAGGGGGACAGGATAAAAGCGGTGCGCGAAATGATATTGGCGGACGACGAGCAGGGCCGACGCAGGGCGCTGGCCAAACTCCTGCCGATTCAGCGAGAGGACTTCGAAGGTCTGTTCGAGGTGATGAACGGCTACCCGGTGACGGTGCGCCTTCTCGACCCGCCCCTTCACGAGTTCGTTCCCCATTTCAAGAAGGAGCAGCAGGAGATGGCCGGTGAAATGGGCGTCTCGTTCGAGAGGATAAAGGAGAAGGTGGAGGCTCTCGAAGAGGTTAACCCGATGCTCGGCCACCGCGGCTGCCGGCTTGGCAACACCTATCCCGAAATAACCGAAATGCAAGCCCGTGCGATTCTCGAAGCGGCCATGAACGTGCGCGCAAAGGGTATCCCGGTGCATGTGGAGATTATGGTGCCGCTGGTGGGCAACCACAAAGAGCTGCGCTACCAGAAACGGATTATCGACTCGGTAGCCGAGGAGGTGTTCGCCGAGAGAAACGACAAGATAGACTACATGGTCGGCACCATGATTGAGGTTCCCCGTGCGGCCGTTACGGCCA
This sequence comes from Rikenellaceae bacterium, assembly GCA_020859685.1. GTDB lineage: Bacteria > Bacteroidota > Bacteroidia > Bacteroidales > Rikenellaceae > WRDF01. The sequence goes on along the minus strand of JAJBVT010000053.1, from coordinate 49,066 downwards.
ACCAGATTGCCGAGGTGGCCGAATTCTTCTCGTTCGGCACGAACGACCTTACGCAGATGACCCTCGGGTTCTCTCGTGACGATATAGGCAAGTTCCTTCCGGTCTACCTCGCAAAGGGTATCCTGAAAAACGATCCGTTCCAGATTCTGGACCAGAACGGTGTGGGACAACTGGTTAGGGAGGCCGTTTTCAAAGGCCGCGGAGTACGCCCGGAACTCAAGTGCGGTATCTGCGGCGAACACGGCGGTGAGCCGAGTTCCGTGGAGTTCTGCCACTTTGCCGGTCTGAACTATGTCTCCTGCTCCCCGTTCCGGGTGCCCATCGCCCGTCTCGCGGCGGCTCATGCGGCATTGAAACAGTAATAGGGACATTTCACGATAGCGCCCGGCCGGAATCATCATTCCGGCCGGGCGCTTTGTTTACAGTTCTCAATCCGTAGCAATCCCGGAACCTTACATCAGAAATACCGGTGCTACTGGAAAGTTGCCGTCCGGGTCGCGCCATTCACCCACCAAGAAGACCCCTCGGCCGGTTCGTCGGGGTCGTCCGTGGATTCGATGACGTATAGCCAGTCGCCGTCCACTTCCACGACTTGCATCAACTCCTCCCCGCGGAATCGGACGAGTGATGCGGGGTCTTTCCGGTGGTCAACTTACACGGTCCATATGCCGGTTATCGCAAGGAAAAACCGTTCCCAAGAGTAAAATTCAAATGCTTCCTCATTGACGAATCCTCTGGTGGCCGGGTTGAGGTAGACTTCGTAATACCTGCCGACTACCCGTAACCGGGTTTGTTTACCAGCGGCACGACATAATCCTGCGTTTAAATATTCCCGGATGGTCAGACTTGCACCATGGGTATAGTTATATATTTCGAAACGGTTCCCGGTCGGGTTTACGGTACCTATACCGGTACTGCCTGCATTGTTTATGTACGATATTTCCGCTGTGGAATAGTATTCCCGGAGCGATACGAAACCGGGAGCCAGCGGTTCCCGCTCCTCTATTTCTTATCCGTATCCCTTTCGGTGTAGACATCCGCAATCGCCGTATCCAGAGTCGATGGGTTGGCTCCCGCCCTGTTCGACCGGCATCAGGCAGCGAGGTACAGGAGTGAAATCAGGACAGAGACGGTTGTTGTCATTTCTGACCGCTGAGCAGGGCAGAGTTACTGTTGTGTTTCGGACTACTTTTTTACGGGTTCTTTATAGATATAACCTTTATCCGGTTTGGAGTTCCGGAGCATGCGTGGCGGAACGGCTGGTACGGCATCGACGGATGTCGTGGAGGCTGCGCGGCCGGCAGGTGCGGCGTTCCCGGTTGTGATATGGTTAAGGGCGGCTTTCAGCAGGGGTTCTTCACGGTTGCCCAGCGGCAGGAAATCAACCTCGAACTCCTCGTATATGGTGTAGTCGGGTACCAGCCCGTCCGGTGAGTAGGTTTCACCCTGCGCGTCGTAAATTCTGAAGGTTATCGGATATGCGGTGTAGGTCAACCCTCCGAGGTTCTGCACCAACTGACTGTCGGGATTCAGGTCGTCGGTGGTAAATACCGTCGAGCCTACGTTTTTACCCTCCGTGGTGGAACCTATATGATAAACCTCTATGCCGGAACCCCGCAGACAGTGCATCAGGGCCTCGGAAGCCGAAGCCGAGTAACTGCTGGCGAGGACGTAAATCCTCCGAAGCGAAATCGAGTAAGGCTCGGACGGATAGGTCAGACTCCTTGTCCGGGCGTTGAACTCCATGGTCTGGAACACCTGACCGGTGAGGCTCGGAGGGGCTATAAGGCTGGCCAGCAGCAGGCAGTTCTGTACTTCCCCGCCGGGATTATACCGCAGGTCGAGCACAAGGTCGGTAATGCCGGAGAACTGCTGGAATACAGACCTCAGTTCACTGTGGTAAACCCCCTGCACGGCCGTCTCTCCGGAGACGGTATAGCGGCTTCCCCCGCTGTCGAACTCGTTGTATACCAGATAACCCACACGGTGTGCGCCTGTTTCGATAACGCTGTAATGGTAGATCGGACTTTGGTCCATAAAGGTGGACGTGAGAGTAACGGTTCGTTCGGACTCGCTATCCCGGGATACCAGAGCCACATTGACCTGTTCGCCGGTATCCACAAGTACGGAGGGTATCCAGCGAATAAATTCGAGGTCGCATACGGTGAATGAGACCGACGACGAGGAGGCTATCGGGGCCGTGAGCTGTGCCAGAAGCGAACCGTAGCCGTCGCGTGAAAACTCCCTGCCACCTATCTTATAAATATGGTCCCCGCGGGTTAGCCTGGCGCTGTCGGCGGGCGAACCGGGTGTTACGTAGACGATTGTGGCGTATATCTTGGGGTACTCATCTGTAATACCTGTACTTATCTCTTCATCGTAGAGGTATGACTGGGTAAGGATATAATCGAACCCGTATGTGGATTTATAGTAGTCCTCCTCAGCCCTTGTGGAAGCCGTGGAGTTGGCGTATTTGTAGATATAGGAGTAATAGTAGTCGACCAGGTCGGTGTGCTTACCGTCTTTGTCCGAAAGGAGAGACTCGAAAAAAACGTCGTAATCCTTACCGAAGGAGGGGTTGGAGGGCATTTCGTCGTTCCAGAGGTAGTGGATCTTCATACTGTCGTAGATCCAGTGGTTGGCATTCTGGTCCTCTTTATTATCAGTACCGGCATCATTGTCGGTGGTACAGGCACCGAAAAAGAGCACCAATGCGGCGATAAAACATAGCGGTTTTTTTAAATACATCTCCACCGTTATTTCGTTGAGGCAGGTTCCTGCCCGCTGTTTTTAACCTGATTTTCCCGGTAGCGGCACCACCGGGTGATTCCGCACTCCTCGCAGTGGGGCCGCCGTGCCATACAGACGTACCTGCCGTGGAGTATCAGCCAGTGGTGTGCCGTGGGCAAGAGGTGTGCCGGGATATGTTTGGTAAGTTGCAGTTCGGTCTGGAGCGGGGTTTTGGAGCCGCGGGTAAGGCCAATCCTTTCCGACACCCGGAAGACATGCGTGTCGACCGGCATCACGAACTTGTTATATATTACGGCGGCCACCACATTGGCCGTCTTGCGTCCCACGCCGGGTAGTTTCTGAAGCTCGTTCACATCGTCCGGGACTACGGAATTGAACTCCGAGACCAGTTTGCGGGCCATCCCCACAAGGTTCTTCGCCTTATTGTTGGGATAGGATATACTTTTGATATATTCGTATACCTCTTCCGGCTCGGCGGCGGCCAGCAGTTCCGGAACGGGATATTTGTCGAACAGGGCGGGCGTGGTCATATTCACCCTCTTGTCGGTGCACTGGGCCGAGAGGATAACGGATACCAGCAACTGGTACGGATTGTCGTACCGCAGCTCCGACTCCGCGATTTTCATATTTTCGGAGAACCATCCGATTACGCCCTTGTAACGCTCTTGCAATCTCATACCGGCCGTTCTTTAAGTGTGGGTTACTTCGACAAAGTTAATAATTAAGAGTTTACGCCCGCCGGGTTCACCCCAATAATTTCGCCGCGAGCGGCAGGACGACTGCCGTGGCAATGCCCATCCCGGCGATTGCGACCCCGCCTGCGGCCCCCGCGGCGGCGCTTATCTCGAGTGCCTTGGCCGTGCCCACGGCATGGGCGGCCGAACCGAGGCCAATACCCCTCGCGATATCGTCCGTAATGCCGGTAACCCTGAATACCCACGGCCCGACGATACTGCCGAAAATCCCGGTAAAGATTACCGCCACCGAAGTCAACGCCGGAATACCGCCCGACACCCTGCTCAGCTCGATGGCTATCGGATTGGTTACCGACTTGGGCTGCAGGGAGAGCGACACCTCGGGGGCGATTCCCGTCCAAGTGGCTATTCCCATAACGCAGAGCACCCCGGCCAGGCTACCCGCCGCTACCGCCGCCACTATCTGCAATTCCCGCCCTCGGATGTGCGACAGATTCTCGTACATCAGGTAACCGATGGCTACGACCGACAGGCCCAACAAAAAGTTAACGGGCGAATTGGCCCGGTAGTATTCGTCGAACGAAATTCCCGATACGGAAAGCAACGGAATAATTATGATTATCGATACAAGTATGGGATTGAGCAGCGACGACCGTGTCCTGCGGTAGAGTAGCAGGGCCGCATAGAAAACGCCCACGGTAAGGGCCAGCAGAAAAGGCTGCGAGTGAAGTACGCTACTCATCGCGCCCCTCCTTTCCCGACCTCCATTTCTGCACCACGATACCGCTCACCCAGAGTACCACCACCACCGGGACAATCAGCACCAACGCAAGAGGGACGATATCTGCGGCCGTAAATCCCCGTACGGTCATCAGTCCCACGCTGACGGGGACGAAAAACAGCATCAGGTTGTCCAGCAGGAACCGGCATACGCCCTTTACATCTTTTCCCTTTACCTGGCCTGTCCTCAGAGCCACGAACAGCAGTATCATTCCCGCTACCCCCGCAGGCAGAAATCCCGCGGTGAGCCACGAAACCACCTCTCCGACGAAATAGATTCCAAGAATAATAGCCAGACCTTTCATCGGCGGTTTTAAGGTTATGGTTCTACGACGGACAGACGGGCATATTTACCCAGCAGGGTTTTTTTGCCGACGGCCGGGTTGTCGAAGAGAACGGTGAACTTTTGGTCGCCCGCGGCCGTTTCGACCGCGGCGACCGTGCCGGTGCCGAATTTCTGGTGGGCGACGCGGGTGCCGTTCGATATCTGACCGGGTACGGCAAGCGGTGTTCCGCCGCCGGGTATGCCGGACGCCGCGGTGAAGGAGTCTGCGGGGGGCATTCCTGCTCCGGAAACTCGGGACGATGCGGAAGGAACTGCGGCCGAATCGTTCCCGGCCCCCTCTTTGACACGGCTCCCGATGCTTCGCAGGTTCTTGCCGGTAGGGATTACGGGCTTTACGGTTTCCGGATGCGGCGCGGATGCGTTTAGGGCCGGGTAGCGTTGGGCTTCCCGGCCGTAGACGGGTTTGCCGTTGCCGTAACCGTCGTCCTTGCGGCCATACCCTCCGCTCCGCGGTTGCCCGTCTGCGGAGCCGCGCCCGTAGGGCTGCCTGCCGCCGCTGCGGTAGGATTCGGCCCGGGCGTTGTGGGCGTCGTAGTTGCATTTGAGTAGAGCCACGGGGTTATCTTCATCACCTGCGCCGAGGTCGAACGCTACGTCGAGGTGCTCCTGCGCTATTTCCGACAGAAAACGACTCGGGCGGCAGAAGTCCATGGAACCCCATTTGAATCGAGTTTCAGAGAACGAGAGCCATGCCCGCTCGCAGGCGCGTGTCAGCGCGACATAGAACAGGCGGCGTTCCTCCTCGATACCCTCCGGTCCGTCCATGCTCATCTGGCTGGGGAACAGGTTCTCCTCCATGCCCACGATGAAAACGTAGCGGTATTCCAGCCCCTTCGCCGAGTGGACGGTCATCAGGGTCACTTTCTCGCGGTCGTCGCCGCTCTCCTTGTCCATGTCGGTGATAAGGGTGATACTCTGGAGCCATTCGGTCAGGGAGGGCGGTACCGATTCCCCCTCGACGGGTTCGCCGGTCGTCTCGTCGAACATCATAACCTGCTCCTGGTCGTCGGCGAACACCTGCATCGAGTTCAGAAGTTCCTCTATATTTTCCAGCGCGCTCTGCGCTTCGGGGGTCTGCTCTATGCGGAAGCCGCCGATTATCCCGCTCCGGGTGGCAACCTCCAGACCGAGATTGTAAAGCGTCTCGGTGGTCTGCTTCTGCGACAGGTCTCGTATCAGGGCGGTGAAGTTGCGCACCTTCTTCTCCGCGCCGCCGTTAAGCCCGGCGGCCTTGAGGTCTCCTGTCTCGGCGGCTTCGAACAGGCTGATGCCGTTTGCGGCGGCCATCTGGGCGATACGGTTCACGGTAACGTCTCCTATGCCCCTTGCCGGGTAGTTAATCACCCGGCGGAAAGCCTCGTCGTCGCGCGGATTTACCACCAGTCGGAAATAGGCCAGCAAGTCCTTCACCTCCTTGCGCTGGTAGAACGACATACCCCCGTAAATCTTATATGGAATGCCGCGCCTGCGGAACGCGTCCTCGAACACGCGCGACTGCATGTTAGTGCGGTAAAGCAGCGCCACCTCGCTCCAACCGGCACCCGTGTCGCGGACCACCGAGCGTATCTCGTCCGCCACCAGCGAGGCCTCCTCCTGATCGGTGTACGCCTTGATTACTTTTATGGGGTCTCCCTGCTCCCCGGCCGAGAAAGATTTCTTTTCCAGCCGGTTGCGGTTCTTCTCGATGACGCTGTTGGCCGCGTCGACTATGGTCCGGGTGGAGCGGTAATTCTGCTCCAGCTTATAGGTTTTGGCGTGCGGGTAGTCGTTGCGGAACCTCAGGATGTTTTCGATTTTGGCCCCGCGGAACGAGTAGATACTCTGCGCGTCGTCGCCCACCACGCACACCTTGGAATGCCTCTCGGCAAGCCTGCGTATAATTATGTACTGTGCGTAGTTGGTATCCTGGTACTCGTCCACCAGTATGTACTGGAACCGTTCCTGATATTTGGCCAGCACCTCGGGAAAGTCCTTGAACAGGATATTTATATTGAGCAGAAGGTCGTCGAAGTCCATCGCGCCGTTTTCGCGGCATTTTCGCGCGTATGCCTTATAAACTTCCGAAAATTCGGGGATCTTCCTCTGCCGGTCCTCGGCGATGTAGGTGGTATTTGCTTCGTAGGCCGCAGGTGTAACGAGATTGTTTTTCGCCAGCGAAATACGGGCCTGAATGCCCGCCGGTTTGTAGTAGTCGTCGCTGAGATTCATCTCCCGGATTATGGATTTCAGGAGGTTGCGGCTATCGGCCGTGTCGTATATCGTGAAGGTCGAGGGATATCCGAGCTTCTCAGCCTCGAGACGGAGAATCCTGAGAAATACCGAATGGAACGTACCCATCCAGAGCCTTTCGGCATGCTGGCGGGATACCATACCGGCGATACGGTCCCTCATCTCGTTGGCCGCCTTATTGGTGAAGGTCAGGGCCAAAACCCTCCACGGCACTACGCCCTGCTCCAGCATGTAGGCGATACGGCTGGTCAGCACCCTCGTCTTACCCGAACCGGCCCCGGCGATTATCAGCGACGGCGAATCGTAATCGACCACCGCGGCCTTCTGCGCCTCATTCAAACTATTCAATAACTCCGACACTGCCACTTAAATTTATAACGCCGCAAAGTTATGATTATTTTGAATAGTTACTGAAAGTTCCGTGGAGAAACGCCGCACGCAACGCGGTAGTTCGCCATGTGCCGCAAACCGCCGGTTAGTTCTTACCCGGTGCCCCGGAATACAGCCCGTACCGGGCGGCGGGAACTATTTGCCCCTCGTCCGTAATTGGTCGAATCCCTGACCGTAGACACCCATTACGCTGCCCACGGTAATAAACGCTTCGGGGTCGCACTCTTTGATAATGCGGAACAGGTTGCTGGTCTCGCTTTTTCGGCAAACCACCATCAGGACCTTCATCGGTTTCTTGCTGTACCAGCCCTGTCCGTCGAGCAGGGTCACCCCGCGGTTGGCGTCCTCCACGACCCGCGCGGCTATCTTCTCGAACTCTTTGGATATAATGAGCAGTTGAGACGACTGCTTGTTCCCGGCCATGATTGCGTCGACCGTGTAACCCGTGATACCGACCACCACGTAACTGTAAATCACGGTCGATATACCGTTGCCGATAAAGTAGGAGAGACCGATTACCAGAAAATCGCAGGTCATAAGTACCCGACCGTAACTTACCGGACGGTACTTATTGATAATCATAGCGATGATGTCCGTGCCGCCGGTACTTCCACCCTGCGTGAAACAGATACTTATACCGATGGCGGCCATGGCGCCCCCGAGAATAGCCGACAGCAGTTTGTCGTTACCGAGGCCGAGGGCGTCGGGCGGGACCACCTGTTGCAGAAGACCCATCGCGAAGGCGAGAAGGATAACCCCGTATATTGTCTTTGCGCTGAATTTAAAGCCGATGATAAAGGAGGCTATAACTACCAGTACGCCGTTGATGGCCAGCATCGAGAAGACAAGCGGGATACCGCCGTTCTCCCCTCCTGTGGCGTAATAGAGCAGAACGGACATACCGCTCACACCGCCGCCCACTATCTCGGCCGGCATGATGACGCCCACCCATCCGAAGGCGTACAGGAACAGCCCAACGGTAATCAAAATATATTCCTTAATGGCGCGGGCCAGTTGTTTTCCTGTCAGGGCAACCATAATGCTTCGTTTTAATCTGTTATGCTATATAGACTTCGAGCACCGTACCGTCGCCGTCCAGCTCTATATTATCTTCCTGCGCGGGTACCAGCATGGTCTCGCCCCGGCGAAGAGTCTCCGACCCGGCACTGTAACAGACCGTCAGCTCCCCTTCGGTGCAGATATAGATAACGAACGAGTCGAGCGCCGAGTAATCCCTCTCCACGCTATCCTCCACTTTGAGCAGGTTGACGGTAAAGTACTCGCACTCCTCCACCGGGACGGGTTCGTTTGCCACGGAGGCCACGGAACTCCTCAGGTCGTGGCGTGCGCGGAAATCGAGGGCGTCTACTGCCAGATCGGTGTGCATTTCGCGCGGGTTCCCGTCGGTGTCGGTGCGTCCCCAGTCGTCCACACGGTAGGTGACGTCGGAGGTCTGCTGTATTTCTGCCAGGAGTATGCCCTTGCCGATGGCGTGAATCGTACCTGCCGGGATAAAAAAAGAGTCGCCCGGCCGTACCTTCTCTTCGCGGAGCAGTGAGGACAGGCTGCCGGAGGCCAGTGCGGCAAGGTACTCTTCCCGGGTGACCGTCCGGTTGAAGCCCATATATACGGTTGCGCCCGGTTCCGCGGCCAGCACATACCACATTTCGGTCTTGCCGTAGAAGCGGTGGCGTTGGCGGGCCAGTTCGTCGTCCGGGTGGACCTGTATCGACAAGGTGTCGCGGGCGTCGATAAATTTTACCAGCAGGGGAAATTCCACGCCGAAGCGGTCGTAGACCTTCTCACCCACGAGGTCGCCCATATAGACCTCTATAAGTTCCTGAAGGTCGTTGCCTTTCAGGTCTCCGTTCGCCACGACCGATATGTCTCTCCGGACCCCGGATATTTCCCAGCTCTCCCCTATCTTTTTCCCTTCCGGAAGGGCCTTGCCCATCGCGGTGGCGAGCGAGGTTCCTCCCCAGATACGCTCCTTGAGACGGGGCTTGAATTTCAACGGATATAACATGTTGCAAATTATTTTTACTCCGACAGGCTGCAATCGCCGTTACGGGCTTCAAAATTATGCGTTTTATCCTGATAAAAATAATTTCGGAAATATTTGAATGAAGTTAATTAAAATATTCGTTCGATTTACCGGGCGACACCTAAAGTCGGGCTCTTGAAAATCTAATTGTGAACGAAGCGGATACCGGTCGCTGGTAAAAAATGGTCTAAAGAAGTGCCGTATAATTATAATAAATCAACCACCGTTTACTGCCGGGAGTAATAAGAACTCCCGGTATTTATTTATACTTTTGAAATTTGTGAATCACATAAACCTACACGGAAAATGGACCTGATTGTAGCCGAACACGTTTCCAAAAGCTATGCCGGCCACACGGCGCTCTCCGACGTGTCGCTCTCCATCCCGTGCGGAAGTATCTACGGCCTGCTGGGGCCGAACGGCGCGGGCAAAACCACGTTTATAAGGATAATCAACCGAATCACCGCCCCCGACAGCGGCCGTATAATTTTCGACGGCCATCCGTTGGAACCTGCCGATATAGTCCGTATCGGCTATCTGCCCGAAGAGCGCGGGCTATACAAGAAGATGAAGGTCGGCGAGCAGGCCCTCTATTTCGCCATGCTCAAGGGAATGTCCCGCAAAGAGGCCACGGCGCGCCTGAAGGAGTGGTTCGTACGGTTCGGTATCCGGGACTGGTGGAATAAGAAGGTCGAGGAGCTGAGCAAAGGCATGGCCCAGAAGGTCCAGTTCATCGTTACCGTCCTGCACGGCCCGGAACTGCTTATACTCGACGAGCCGTTCAGCGGGTTCGACCCGGTAAACGCGGGATTGATACGGGGCGAGATCCTTCGCCTCAGGGACGAAGGTGCGACGGTTATATTTTCGACCCACAATATGTCGTCCGTCGAGGAGATATGCGACCATATTACCCTTATCGACCGTTCCCGCAATATCCTGACCGGTCCGGTGGACGAGATTCGACGCAGCCACGGCGGAGATATGTACGAGGTGGAGATAAAAGGCAGCGCCGCCGAAGTCGCCGCTTCTCTGAAGGGTATCTGCACGGTGCTCGAATCCGGGGACGACGGAGCGGGGAACGGCCGTTTGAAACTCCATATACCGGGCGGTGAGCGGGTAAGGGATGCGGTATCGGCAGTAAACGGGTCGGCGCATATCCGCACCTTCCGCGAACTGATACCCTCCATGAACGATATTTTCATCAAGGCCGTTTCGGAAAGTAATACCACACAACAATAGATACTGACCATGGGCAAAATAGGAATAATAATACAACGGGAATTTAACGAGAGGGTACGCAAGAAAAGTTTTATCCTCACTACAATACTGACACCCATCCTGTTTCTGGGTATAATTGCAGCGGTATTCTATTTGGCGGGTACGAACCTTTCGCAGACCAAGGAGATAATGGTGGTCGACGGGAGCGGTTTCGTGGCCGCGGGGCTGCGGAGCGACAAGTCTGCGGTGCTCGTCCCGACCGAGCTCTCGGCCGAGGAGATACGGGCCGCAAAAACGGCCGGGGAGTTCCCCGGTCTATACGGTATACTGGTAATCGGGGAGGATATAATGACCAATCCGCATGCCGCCACCCTCTATACTTTCGAACCGTCTACTTTCGATATCGAAACATCCCTCTCCATGAAGATATCGGACGCCGTGGAGGCGGAAAAACTGAAGGCCTACGATATCGAGGACCTTCCCGAGATTCTTGCCGCCGTGAAAACCAACTTAACGGTCAGCGCCTACCGTGTGGACGAGTCGGGCCGGGAGAAGCAGAGTTCCAGCGGGCTGGCGATGGGGTTGGCATATATATTCGGATTCCTGATATACATGTTCGTATTCCTGTACGGAATGATGGTTATGCAGGGGGTGATAGAGGAGAAGAGTTCGAAGGTGCTGGAGATAATCGTATCGTCCGTAAAGCCTTTCGAACTTATGATGGGGAAGATACTGGGGATAGCGGCGGTAGCCCTGACGCAGTTCGTAATCTGGGTGGTGTTCCTGTTCGCAGTGGGAACGGCTCTCCTGCATCTCTTTCCGGGCCTCGGCGGTGGGGCGCCGGATGCGCTGGCCGACGGCACGATGGCTGATATGGCTGCCATGCAGGGGATGGACCCCGCGATGTTCTCTGCCATCGAGACCGTTACGGACCCGTCGTTCCTGCTGGCCACCATCGGCGGATTCCTTATATACTTTATCGGGGGTTACCTGCTCTACGCGGCGATGTTCGCCGCGGTGGGCAGCGCGGTCGACAATGCGGCCGACGCCCAGCAGCTGCAATTGCCTATTACCATTCCCATGATGCTGGCAATCGTGGTTATGATAAGCGTTATGAGAGATCCGAACAGTTCGCTGGCATTCTGGTTCAGTATGATACCGTTCACCTCGCCCGTGGTGATGGTGGCGCGGCTGCCGTACGGTGTGCCGCTGTGGGAAATAGCCCTGTCGGTCGCCCTGCTGTTCGCCACGTTTGTAGCGATGGTATGGCTCGCCGGGAAGGTATACCGCGTGGGAATATTTATGCACGGGAAAAAACCCTCGTTCGGCGAATTGCTGAAATGGGCAAAATATAAGTCTTAAAAAGATTTCCGGATACGGGATAAGTTTCGTATCTTCAAGTAAATTTGCGGCAATTCGGAAATATCCCGGCCGGGCCGGGGAAAGGAAACAGGAATATGGAAAAAGGAAAAGTGCTTGTAACCGGTGCGGCCGGATATATCGGGACCCATACGGCGGTCGAACTTATAAATGCCGGTTTCGGAGTGGTGGTGGTGGACGACCTGTCGAACTCCGAGTTGTCGGCAATCGAGGGGGTGCGGGAAATCACCGGCCGGGAGATACCGTTCGTGAAGGCCGACTGTAACGACAGGGCTGCCCTCGAAGAAGTTTTCAAGGTGCACGACTTCTGCGGGGTCATCCATTTCGCAGCCAGCAAGGCGGTGGGCGAATCGGTGGAGCAGCCGCTGTTGTACTACGGGAACAATCTCGGGTCGTTCGTTACCGTGCTGGAGCTGATGAAGGAGTACGGGGTTCCCAATATCGTGTTCTCGTCGTCAGCCACGGTGTACGGCCAGCCGGACATACTTCCCGCTACCGAGAGCACCCCGCGTAAACCGGCTACCTCGCCCTACGGCAATACCAAACAGATTTGCGAAGATATCCTGCGGGACAGTGTTGCGGCCTACGCGGGCCTGAGCGGGATAGCCCTGCGCTATTTCAATCCCATAGGAGCCCACCCTTCTGCGCTTATAGGGGAACTGCCAAAGGGGGTACCGAACAACCTCGTACCGTTTATTACCCAGACGGCCGCCGGTGTCCGCGACCGGCTCAGCATATTCGGCGACGATTACAATACGGAGGACGGCACCGCCCTCCGGGATTATATCGACGTGGTGGACCTTGCCAAGGCGCACGTTGTGGCCGTCGGCAGGATGGTCGGCGGCGGAATGAAAGAGCGGTACGAGATATTTAATATAGGTACGGGTCGGCCGGTCTCGGTACTGGAGTTGGTGCGCACGTTCGAGAAGGTGAACGGGGTCGCGGTTCCGTATAAAATCGTGGGCCGCCGTGCGGGCGACGTCGAGGCGGTGTGGGCGGATACCACGCTGGCCAACACCGAGCTGGGCTGGAAGGCCGAACGCAGTCTCGAAGAGACCCTCCGCTCCGCTTGGGCGTGGGAGAAGCACCTCAGAGGGTTGTAATTACCGTCGGCATCTGATAATACGGACCCGTTCTTCCCGGAAGGACGGGTCTGTTATTTTGCGGGGAGGTTACTCCGCCGTAACGGGCCACCCCTTGCCGGCTATTCTGTCGCTTGCATGTAACATTATAATCTTCGGGGAGGTATATCGTATGTCACTTAAGGAGTGACAATACTGGAATCTGACTACGGCTATAATTTATTGGTTAACAGTTACTTTAAATTTCTTCCGACGTAACCGGTAACAAACATTCCGCAAATATCTACACGGGAAATCCGGTTCTTGGATTTGTCCGGGGCAACGGTGATTAAAGATACGAATACTGCATTGGCCCCGAATGGGATTACAGCATCGGAAATTAAGATTTTTGCGGTTATGATTAGATAAATAAATTTTATTTTTACATTTGTACCGACAGGTTTCTGTTTGCCTATCCGTCACTCCTTAAGTGACGGTTATCGAAACATAACTTGTAACTGAAAAGGACGCAAATGCGGTACTCCTCCGGACCTATGGGGACGACAGGGAAAAACCCAAACGTATCCCCGTGATGTGGCACTAGGGGTAGTGCCGGGGATTTATATCATATTTATTTGAACAGTCTTCGAATGCAAATTCGAAGAATCTGGTTGAAACATCGGTACGGGCGGCCGTGAGGTCCCCCGTGCTTTTTATATGTAATACATAATGAATGATACTGGGCGATTATGTCTGATATAATACAGGGGCCGGAAAGAGTTACTACCCGGCGCCCCGTTTCGGGTCTAAAACAGTACTCCCCCTGTCCGGGTCATTTCATAACTTCCCGGACCGACCTCCACCGCGATATGGCCGGTTATGTCTTCCCGGGGGTTTGCGCCCGAACCGTTGTCGACGAATTTCCCCCCGGTCCAGATAAGTTCACCGTTCAGGAAGACGCTCCCGGCGCCGTCGGCCGGAACGCCAATCACGCAGGTCCGAACCTCCGGTATGGTGACGGACAGGTTAAAACCGTCGCCGTCCGTCGTAAATTTACTTTCGACCGTACCTTTGACCGTAGGAACGGAGATTTCAGCCTCCGTAAGGTATCCAGGTACCGGCAAAACGTGCATCATTTCCCATCCCGGCTCGGTGGGCGCCACACCGCACACGTACTGCGAGAGTACGGTAAGTCCGCCTCCGCTCCATGCGTGGTTTACCGTTCCTCCGCCGAATCCCTCGGGACCGATTCCCCACCCCTCGAACAGTGTGGTGAGCGGGAAGTCCACCATTTTTCCGAACCGTTTTTTATGACGGTCCATCGCTTCGGATGCGTAACCCATTCGCATCATAGCCTCGAATACGTATTTCTCCATGTAGGGGCTGGCATGCTCCTGACGTTGGAAAACCCCGAGGATTGCCGGGTATTTATCTTCTCCGGCCACACCGGATACCACGGCCAGCGCATGTACGCGGTCGTCCGTCTCTCCGGTATAATCCGGGTCGCGGTACTCGTTGCCGGTCCAGAAACAGGCCTTGAACGCCTCGACGAACCGGGTCATATACGACAGGTAATTGTCGGCATCCTCCGTCCTGCCCAATTCGACGGCGCCGTAATACATTCCCTTCACCGCAAGATAGTACCAGAGGTTGTATATCAGGAGCATATCCCGGTTGTCGCCCCAGTCGCCCCAGTTCCAACCGGCTTCACGGTATTTTACGAGGCCCCGGTCGTCAATCTCCCAGAGGTCGAGGTATCGCTTTACATTGTCGAAAAGGTCCGCCACCGGCCGGATGTCGCCGGTATAAAGGTAATAGGTCCATAACCCGTAATAACCGACCGTGGCGAGCGACTGTGCGGGCAGCTCGGAAAAATAGTTTCCGGAAGGGGTCGGCGAGTAGATACTGCCGTCCTCGCGCTGCCATCCGCCGATGGTCTCGTAAAGCCATTTCCGGCTCAGGTCATAACTCGATTGCGACAGTACGTAGAACGCCTCGCCGGACTCGTTTACGGCATCCCCGGTCCACTGCGCCCGTTCGCGGTCGGGGCAGTCCATATAGCTATCGCGCATGGTAATGTAGAGGGTCCTCACCGATTTCTCCCACAGGGCGTTGAAAAACGGGTCCGAGCACCGGAACATCCCCTCGAACTCCGTATCATAACCCGTCTCCCGGTATCCCAGACCGTGGACTTTCACCCCCTTCGGGAACAGGTAGTAGACTTTGTGTCCGTTCAGCCAGCCCGGGTTCTCGTACTCCTGCCGTCCCTGCCGGGCGATATACTCGCCGCGAAGGTTGGTTTCCCCGCCGTTGTAGCGGAGATAATTATCGGTCATTATTAGGATATGGTCGCCCTTGTCCGCCTCGATATCGAACCAGGGCGTTATCTGGGCGTTGTATGGAAGTGTGCATATCACGGTATCGTATACGGACCCGCTTACGGTCTGCCGGGCGGGGTAATCTTTAAGCCCGTAGTCCTTCCATTGCGGTATCGGCCGCTCTACGAGCTTGCCCCATGGTCCGTCCTCCGCACTGCCGACCTCCACGGCATACGGCATACCCGCGATATCGAACTGCGGCTGCCACCACCCCTCGGTGGCGATACGGGCATCGTAGAGGATACTAGATTCCGGTAGGCGATAATTGGGCTGCGGGTCTCCCGCGGTTCCGTACTCGGGAAGGACGGTGCAGCGCCAACTGCCGTCGCTAACGATTCCGGCACCGGGGCAGTCGAACAGCAGCCCCGCGTGACCGCTGGTTTTGTGGGAATACCCCTCCTTGCCGAAGTACCAGACAAGTACGGCTATATCGTTTCTGCCCGGTACGAGGTGGGGGGTGAGGTCGACTCGGTCGAAGTATGTATCCGCCGGGTTCGGGCTGCGTTTCAGGCCGCCTTCGAAAACCACCTGTCGCCCGTTGATCCATAGCCAGTATTTGCTGTCCACGGCAATATCGGCATAAATATCGCCCTCGGGAAGCCTGTCCGTTTCCACGGTTTTCTTGTATGTAATCCAGGTGTTGGGTTCGTTTTGGCAGCCGGCCGGTGCAATCCATTTGGCCGTCCGGCCGTTCCCGAAGCCGTGAGGCTGACCGCTCAGTTCCGCTGCAAACAACAATGCAAGGGTTACTAAAAATAATCCTCTGATTTTCATTGGTAAGTAAGTTAAGGTTACAGTTTGCGACGGGTCTGTGCACAAATATAGAAATATTCCGGTTATATGGTTGTGCCAAATACCGGAGCGCTGAAATTCATCGCAGGTGGCGGGAGGTGTTTATAAGATACAGTATAAAATTTATTCGGATATATCTCCCCACCGGGGCATACCGCAGTCCAGTCCGAATAGATCGAGGGCCCGACCGACCGTATGGGTCACTATAACGTCGACCGATTGCGGGCGGGTATAGAACGAGGGCACGGGGGGCATAACGATACCGCCCATTTCCGTAACGGCCGCCATGCTGCGGATATGGCCCAGGTGAAGAGGTGTTTCGCGGAACAGCAGTACCAGCCTGCGCCGCTCTTTCAACGTGACGTCGGCGGCCCGGGTAAGGAGGGTAGACGTTACACCTGTGGCTATTTCGGACAGGGACTTAACCGTGCATGGCGCTATAAGCATTCCGAGTGTTTTGAACGAACCGCTGGCCACGGCCGCACCTATATCCCGGGCGTCGTACACCCGGTCGGCAAGGGATTCCATACCGGCCTTGTCCGAATGTAGTTCCAGCTCGAGCACCCGCTCCGCCGACCGGCTGATTACAAGGTGGGTTTCTATACCGCACTCCTTCAGCAACGATAAGGCTTTGATGCCGTACTCTATACCGGTGGCGCCCGTTATACCGACAATTATTTTTTCCATACTCCTATAAATATGAACGGCAGGCCGACCGGGCCTGCCGTCCGGGTTTGCAGCTATTTCTTCATCCAGTCCGGCAGATACGGGGTTACATCCACGTCCTTGAACTGCGCCCGGATAAACTTATCCTTCAGCTTATAGGGTACGGTACAGTCGAAAATGGTTTTGGTCGTGATGCCGTGAGCGAGTATCAGCGGGTCGAACGAGGGGTCTTGGGAGGGGTCGAGCTGATGACACCGGACTCCCGGGATAAAGACCGTGCTGATATCGCCCTGATAACGGGTGGTCATCGCCCATAATACGTCGTCGGTATCGAAAATATCGACGTCCTCGTCCACCAGAATTACCTGCTTCAGCTCGGAATATATCCCGAATGCCATCAACGCCGCCTGCCGTTCACGGCCCTGGTCGCTCTCCGAGCGTTTTTTGACCTGAAGTATCGACAGGAATTTACCGCCGCCCGACGGATGGGAGTAGACGTTTTGCAGAAATCCGGGCATCGAGTCCTCCACGACGTTCCATATACTGGCTTCCGTAGGGATTCCGGCAAGGTTTACATGCTCCTCGCCCGGACCCACGAGGGTTTGCAGAATGGCATCCCTGCGCATGGTGACGGCCTTGACCTTGATAACCGGCAGCGAAGGATTGGCCGTGCCCTCGTATCCGGGAAATTCGGGCATCGCATAACCGGTCTTGGTATTCTGGTCTTCGGCGACACGGATATTCGGCAATATTTCCCCCTCGATAACGATTTCGGCTTTGGCTATGGACTTCTGTTTTACCGTAACGGCATCCACCAGTTCCACTCCCTTGCCGCGCAGACCGCCTGCGATTTTCAGCTCGTCGAACCCGAGCGGGGTGGTCGGCGCCTCGAAGCAGGCGCTTATATGGATTGCCGGGTCGAGTCCCATGTTTATCGTGACGGGAAACGGCTTACCAGCCTTCTCAGCCTTTTGGCGGAACGCGTCGATATGGCGGCCGAGGGCGAAAAAGATGGAAATTTCGTCCTTCCCCTGTACGCACAGACGGTGGATGGTGACGTCGGTGTGGCCCGTGTCCGGGTCGGAACCCAGTACGAGGCCCATGCAGAAATAGGGACCCGCATCCTGAGGTGTGTTGGTCGGAGCCGGAAGCAGTTTGCGCAGGTCGAAGCCCTCATCCGTTGCTCTGTGAACCACCTCCTGACAAAGGGCTTTCGAACTATCGACGAAAACGGGGTCTACCGTGTTTTTGCGCGCCTCACCCATGTGTTTACCGAGCTCGCGTGCCGGAGCGCCGAGCATTGCCGCTACCCGTTCACGGCTGGCTATCATACCCACCAGCACCCGGGAACCGGGATAGCCTTTTACTTTGTTGAACATCATGGCGGGGCCTATCCGTGTGGGCCGCGCTACCGTTCCTCCCGCGCCGATCTTCTTGTATACTCCGGCCAGCTCGTCTTTCGGGTCCACCTCTGTGTCGGTTTCGTGGTACTGGTGCGGAATAGTTTTCAGCAGTTCTATCGCACTGCGAAGGTCGTCGATCTGCACTTTCCGGTTGTTGTTTTCCATAACGTTTTATTTTAATTTATGTCTTTTGTAATAGCTCGACGAATATAATCTGAAGACGACTATACCCAGCCCGATAAGCCCCGCACACAGGAGGAACAACCACAGGAAACCCAACTTCTGAATAAGGTAACCGGCAATGGCAATCCCGATGCCGATACCCAGGTCCCAGAAGGTAAAATAGGTGGCGTTGGCGACTCCCCGGTGGTCGTCGGTGGCGAGGTTGATGAACATTTCCTGAAATGCGGGCATTATAAAACCGTAGCCCGTTCCGGCGAAAAGGGCTATGGCAAGGAAAAGCAGTTTGTTCATCGGGAGGGCGAACAGAAAAAACGTTACCAGCAGTATCGAACTCCCGATATAAATTACGGGGACCACATGGCCCCGGTTCAGTGCTTTTCCGGAAACGAATCGGGCGGCAAGGATTCCGGCGGCGAATATCAGGAAGAAGGTACCGCCCACGCTCGTTACCGCGGCAGTCTGCTCGCTGTATACACCGATATAGTTCGAAAGCGCACCGTAGGCGAAGCCGAGAAACAGGAACGGTATAGCGCATAGCAGAGCGTTGGTAAGTATGAAGTCGTCAATGGTCTTTTTCTTCATCTCCGTGGAGGCGGCTTCGGGCTTTTTTACCGGTTTGATAAGTATAATGGTCAGCAGTCCGAATAGCGCCGCGGCGAAGGCGCAGAGGAAGATGACTTTAAACGAGAACTTACCGTACAGTCCCAGCCCCGCGAACGGGCCGAGGGCCATTGCCACGCTGGTCGCCATTCCGAAAAAGCCTATACCCTCGCCCTGCCGCGAACGCGGCATTATGTCCACCGCGATGGTATTGCCGCTCACACTGCTCATACCGAAAGCAAGCCCGTGGACGATGCGCAGGACGACGAAGACCGTCAGCGTGAGGGCAACGGCGTACCCGGCGAACACCGCGGCGAAAATGGCGTAACACAGAATGTAGAGGGGCTTCCGGGCGAATCTATCGACCATGAATCCCGAGAACGGCCGGATAGCCAATGCGGAAATGGTATAGAGGGCGATGACTATTCCGGCAACGGACTGCGTGGTTTTCAAATCTTCTGTCAGGTAAAACGGCAGTACGGGCAGGAGCATGTAGAACGAGCCGAACAGCATAAGGTTCGATATGAAAACCAGTATGAAATCTTTTGTCCACAAACGTGGTTTAGCCGATCTTTCCATTGTCTATAATTTTACCGCAAGTAACCGTTTCAGCATTTCCCGGAGGGTGCTCTGGTTCACAGGTTCGAAAAATTTATCGTTCAGTGCATGGGCCTTTTCACGGGCCTTCACGGCAAGTTCCTCCCCGTTTGGCGTAAGATTGAGCAGCCATGACCTGTTGTCGGCAGGATTGGGTTCCCTGTGGACGAGCCCTCTCTCGGTGAGTTTCCCTAGAATACTGGACACCATTGCCTTGTCCAGCCTCCGCTTAGCCACGAGCATCTGCTGGGTAACGGTGGAGTATTGGGTGCCGAGTTCGTAAATACCCGCGAGGATAACGAACTGCATGTAGGTCAATCCCATCGACCGGAGCATGGCGTTGTTGATACGCTGCTTGAGAAGCGACGTTTGCACCAGCAGATATCCCAGCTGGTCGTCAGGTGTTATTATCTTCATTGCCGCCATTATTTAGTTTGTATGCAAACAATATGCAAAATATTTTAAGTCCGATAAAACATTTCCCGACTATCGACCGGATAAAACATACACGGAAGCTAAGAGGGCGCACAAAGTATTAGGGCTGGCGCCCGCCTCGATATCCGGAAGAGGTTTAATTTTGGCAAAACCCGCATGGTAATAATTCCGGTTGGCTGCTCTTTACTATAAAAACGGATTAAAAAATAGTCCAAAAGGTCGTATTATTTGTAATAATGTAAATTTGCATGACTATACATCCACTTATTATAAATATTACCATTATGACAAGTTTCAGATTTCATTTCCGTAGTCCGGATGGGCCGGACAAACCGGGTACCCTGTTTATCCGGTTAATCCTCAGGCGTAAATACCGGGATTTAAGGAGGGGCTACCCGGTCTACCCCGAAGAGTGGGACCCTGTCCGCCGCAGGTTGGTTATTCCGTGCGATGCGGAAAACGGGCGGACCCGGCACCTTCTGCAATTGGAGGAAATGATGAACGCCGACCTCGAACGCCTCTCCTCTATCCTGCGGAAACTTTCCGCTGCGGGGGAGTACGGTCTCGGAGATATCGTCGATGAATTCAACGGTTCGCTCTCGCCCTACAATTTATTATCGTTCTCATCACTTCTCAGCCGCGAGCTGGAGGAACAGGAGCGCCACAGGACGGCAAGGGCCTACCGCTGCGCCGCGAAGAAGCTGGCCGCGTTCGCCGGGTCGGAGGACTTAAAAGTGTCGGATATAACCCCCAAACTGATTAGGGCATTCGAGAGGCACCTTCTGGACAATGGCCTCCAGATGAATACAATCTCTTTTTATATGCGAAATATCCGGGCGATATATTACCGCGCCGTTAAGGCGAACCTGATTCGCAAATGTGAATCCAACCCCTTCGAGGATGTTTATACCGGTGTGTACGAGACCCGAAGACGGGCGCTCGACCAAAAGGAAATGAACTCGCTGGTCGCGCTCGGGAAAAAGATTCCCGCGGGAAAAAGGAATCTCCGGCACGCACTGATGTATTTCCTGTTTGCATACCACTCCCGCGGTATGTCGTTCATAGACCTGGCCCACCTGAAAAAATCCGATATAAAAGGCGATACCATCCGATATAAAAGGCGTAAGACCGGTTTTTTTCTGCAGGTCAGGATTACCAAACCCATGAAGAGGATTATCGGCTATTTCAAAAAAGAGACAAACCGGTCTCCGTATGTCTTCCCGATAATGGCGGAGGGCGTTTCTCATCCATCCGGGTACGAAGCCGCTTTGAACCGGCAGAACAGGTTGTTGAAGGAGATATCCCTGCTGGCGGGAATAACAAGCAGCCTTTCCACGCATGTTGCCCGCCACACATGGGCGACTTTAGCTAAAAGAATGGGGTACGGTATCATGTTGATTGGCGAAGGGCTCGGGCACCGCGACCCGAAAGTTACCTCCATTTACCTCGCCTCGTTCGAACGCTCCGAAATAGACGAACTGAGCAACCGGCTCTCGAGATTTATCGAGGCCGCATAATTACGGAATGAAGAAAGATTCTGGATTGCGTCACTTCGGGAGTGACAACAATCATAGGTACCGACCTGTAAAACAGAGCGACGGATTGTATCTATTAGAAGAGTTCACCAAACATTCGGCAAACAGAAAGTAATGAACAGAAGAAAATAATGGGCCCGGAAGGGCATAGGAATAGCGTAAGAGAATCGATTGTTTATAGATGTATATATTAATCGGGGGTAGTAATTCTCTTAAAATAAATTATAAGTTCTATATATTCAGGTCGTACGGAAAATATAAATTTTATCGAAGGGGTGTATCGATAATAGAAATTATTTTTTACATTTGCTCAGGATTAGTAATTGATGTTTTCCGAATTGTCACTCCCGAAGTGACGGCAGGTAAAACAAAAAGCCTCCGAAACGGCAGAAAAATGAAGGACGAAGTATTGTTTACCCCACAATTCGAATTCCTTTATACCCTCTTGGGAGTGGTATCCTTCATGTATGCCGATGGAGAGGGTAAAGGTATAGAACGGAGCAACCTGTTAAAGGGATTCGCCGAGGGTGAGTTACCGATGGTACGTACGTCGCTTGCGTTGCTTACCGATTACGGTATACTATCGGAGTCTGGAGGGCTGCTGCACCTTCGAAAGAAGTTCTACGAACTGTCGATGTGGGACCTGCTGGTGATGTGCGCACCCTGTTTCAAGGATTGCGATGGGCGGCCCGGCCATGATTTTCCCGGCTTTATGCGCTCGGAAAAGGTATGGAAGAATCTGGTGGAAAACAGCACCGGTTGACAGCTATTCCGCGAAATCGAGAGACTATTACATATACGGTATATATACAAGACCTGAAGAATAATAACAGAATATTAATTAATAGCGGTCCTTCATAACGAAGGCCCGTAAAGACTGTGAGAGAATCCAAGGCTCACTCCCGGAATTATATAATATGAAGAAATATATCCCCGCTATCCTTATACCCATTATAGTACCGTTCGCAGGTTTCTGCTAGCAGGTTGCCGTAAAGAGTAATCTCATAGGCTGGGCCACGACCACGCCGAATATGGCAGTGGAGATTGCTCTGGGCAGGAAAACGAGCTTCGAGGTTTCGGGTTCCTACAATCCGTGGCGGTTCGGTGCTGCGGAGGATAACAAAAAAATACAGCATTGGGTCGTGCGCCCCGAAGTACGTTTCTGGCCCTACGAAAGATGGGACGGCCATTTTCTGGGGGTCCACGGTATGTTCATCAGCTATAACGCGGGAGGTGTAAATATACCCCTTGCACCGCTGGGCAGTCTCAAAGAGAGCCGTTACGAGGGTTACGGCGCGGGAGTCGGTTTTTCTTACGGCTACCAGTGGTACCTCAGCCCGCACTGGAACCTCGAGGCTACGGCCGGAATCGGCTATGCCTATTATAATTACGACCGGTACGAGTGCTGGAAATGCGGCGACTTTCTCGAGCGGAACCACAAACACTGGTTCGGGCCCACAAAGGTCGGGGTGTCCTTTATATACCTTATAAAATCCAAAAGATAATACGGGAAACGAAACCACATATATCAATACCCCACAATAATGAAATATATATATACCATAATACTATCACTTATCGCCTTCACCGTATTTGCGCAGATCGGGCCGGTTACGGGACGCATCGAACTGAACGACGGTAAATTCGTTATAGAATCCTTTACGATAAGGATGTCGGGCGATTCTCTCCACATGGAACTGGGCGACCTCAAGGTAATGGATGCCGGCAGTCCGACTGTCCAGAGGTTCTCGGTCCCGGCCGTGTTTGCGGTTCCTCTGCAAAGGCATCAATCCCGCCGCAGGGTCGACCGCTCGGAGTACGCCGGGCAGATGAAGGTTACGGTGGTAGAAATTGCCGAACAGGACGACGAACTGTTTATGGAGATCGAGATGAAGCTGGACGGCGACGTTATGAACCGGCGGCTGAGCTGGCTCGTAATCCCCGAGCTTATCGCCGGGGACAGTACGGCTACCGGAGCCGGTCTTATGGTAAACGGCTGGGGGAGGGAGCAGCTTTATAAACGGCGCTATAAGTTTCAGGACACCCGTCTGCTCGATAATCTTCCCGACGTGAGGATTGCGGTAACCACCTCCACCGATACGCTGGTGCGCTACAACCTGCGGATGCCCTATCGGATGTGGATGGACGACGCGGTTCTCGATATCCATCAGGTCGTGGGCTCACCGGCCGGGAAAGAGCAGTTGTATACCCTCGCAAATGCAGGGCGTGTGAAATTACAGCCGCGGGAACCATACGAGGTTCAGCCCAAATTGTCGTTCGTGGTGCCGGAGCGGGAGCAGAAAAGCCGGAGGATGCAGGGGCAGGCGTTTCTCGATTTCGCCGTGGGGCGTTCGGTAATCGTGCCCACATACCGCCGTAATCCCGAGGAACTTTCCAAGATAGAGGCGGCAATCAAAGCGGTGCAGTCCGACAGCGATGTGGAAATTGTAGGGCTCTTCGTGGAGGGCTACGCCTCACCGGACGGGAGTTACGCGACCAACGAGCGCCTTGCACGGGAACGTTCCGAGGCCCTGTTGGATTATATAACCCGGAACTTCGGCATACCGGCCAATATTATCAGGTCCAGTTCGGTCGCCGAAGACTGGGACGGGCTGAGATTGTTGGTCGAGCAGAGCGATATCGCTCGCCGGGACGATATTCTGGCAGTTATCGACAGTACGGGAGAGCCCGACCGCAAGGAGCAGCGGCTCAAAGGATTCGGCGCGGCATGGCTTACGCTGAGGGACGGTATGTTTCCGCAATTGAGAAGGGTTGAGTACCAGATAGATTTTACGGTAAAGGATTACACCCTCGAAGAGTCGCGCGAACTGGCCGACAGGAACCCGGAAATGCTGTCGCAGAGGGAACTCTACCTGCTGGCGCAATCCTACGAATACGGTTCGCCGCAGTGGGAGCAGATATTCGAGACCATAATCCGCCTCTATCCCGACGACCCCGTGTCCATGCTCAACTACTCTGCGGTGCTTATCCGGCGGGGAGAGATGGCGGCGGCCCGACGATACCTCGACAGGCTGGAGGACGTTCCCGACGCGGCTAACAACACGGGCGTATGGTACCTTCTGTCGGGGGACCTGGATACCGCGTCGCTTTATCTGGGTCAGGCCCGGGAGGCGGGTTCCGAAGAAGCCGCCCACAATCTCGAAGAGCTGGAATGCAAACGGGAAAACGAAATACTTATGGAGCGATATAAAAGATAGTATAGATCCAAATAGTAATTAACCAAACCAAAAAAGAAGATCAATCAACTCAAGTTTCACTTAAAACAATTAAAACATGAACTTCAGATCAACCCTTGTGGCAGCTCTGGCTGTCCTGACACTTGCTGCTTGTTCGAAGAGCGGTGACAAAGACATCGATCTCGATCCCGATGAAACCACACCCGAGGCAACGGGAGAACAGACCTACACTACGTTCACCATCAGCATCGCCAACGCAAACTCCCGCGCGTTCCACGGTGATACCGCGCCTACGACGGAAGAGGGAACAGTTTCAACCATCGACCTCTACATCTACGACGTCGCTACCCAGACCATCGAAGACGTGCTGAATTTCACACCCTCCGTGCTGAGCCAGACTGCCCTTATCACCACCGGTCCTAAAATATTCGCCGCTACCGCGAATATGACTCCGGTGTGGACCAAAGGTATGACGGCCGCCAATTTCGAAAGCTATATCGTGAACATCGCAGACGAGGTCGCTTTCAACGACACCCTCACCGTCGACAACTCTTTCTGGATGGCTTCCGAGCTGCTTTCGCATACGGTGGTAAGCGCGACCAAGAACGAGGCTGAAACTCCGAACCACCACAACAACATCACCATCAAGCTCGGTCGGTCGGTTGCCAAAGTAGGTGTTTACTACGATGAAGACATCGAAGTAACCGACGGGAACGCCACCGGAGCGACGGTTCTCGGAACCATGTCGGACGTGGAGTACCGTATCAAAAACCAGCCCGACCAGATGTACCTCTTCACCACCTATGATGCGTCCGGTGTTTGGAGGACCCCGTATTTCGACAGGAACAACAGCATTTGGGCCGATGTGCATGCCAACAACTACTGGGCTCAGGCCGACTGGTCGAAAACCGGCCTCGACGGCAGCTACAACCATGAAGAGCCTACCTATATGATGGAGAACAGTAATATGACCGCCCGTTACGGTAACGCTACCTACGCATCGATTAAAGGTGTGTTCTCTCCCACCGTATGGTATGACGCGAACGGAGCTCTGGTGACTTCCGGTACATGGAATCCCGGTGACGATTTCTGGAGGATAGGTACCGTAGATTCGAACGGCGACCTGGTGAACTGGGCTGCCGACAATAAACTTTACAGTGGGGACCCGGTAATCCAACTCGGCGCCAACGAAGCGGCTTTCAAATACGATGGCGGTTTGATGTACTACTGGATCTACCTCGACAGCTCCCTGGGTAACACTCCCCCGACCACTACCGCGGACAAATACTCACAGCACCGCAACCAGTACTGGGATATCGAGATTACCAAAGTGACCAGCCTCGGCTGGAACGAGGAAGACGGCGGAAGGCCGGAGAATCCCGAACCGCTCGACCCGGATGCATACATCCACGTAACTATCCAGGTACTCAACTGGGAAGGCGTTTATATGCCCGGCGAACTTTAATAACTCTGAAATACTTATCCGGAACCGAGGGCCCCTGCTTAAGGGCGGGGCCCCCGGGAAACCGGTAAACGGAAAAAGCCAAAAATCCATGAATAAAATCGCAGGAGCGCTCACGGCTCTGCTGGCCCTTACGGCCGGACTGTCATCGTGCCTAAAGGAGGATAATTCGGACTGCCCGGAGACGCTTCCGCCGGTCGCCTTGCGGTTCGTATTCACCCACCATGACCATACTGAAGAGGTTACCGACCTGTTCAGCGAATTTGTGGAAGACGTCCACCTATACATTTTCGATATGTACGACAACTATGTCTACCATATCGACACGCCGCAGTCGTCGCTGGTAGACGGCAATACACTCTACCTCGATATTGAAGAGGGCGAGTATAAAATGGTTGTATGGGGCAACCTTTTCGGCACGGGGTACGAAGTTATCGGCTCCTCGTCGGCCACTACCCGCACGGGATTCACGATACAGGCGAGTGAAAATCACACCGGCGTCGCCGACCTGTTCCACGGTATGGATGCTGTGACAGTAGACAGTACGTTTAAGACTTACGACATCTCCCTTATCCGTGACACTCATATCGTCCGTATCAGATTGCTGGGCCTGGACGAGCCTACCCGTACCATCGAAGGTACCGATTACACTGTTTCCGTGGAAGGAAGCAACATCGTTTATGATTTCGAAAACAATCCGGCGGCGGGAAACGCCACCGCATCATATATCCCGACCTATTCGGGCTTCACCGAAGAAAACACCTACGTCGCTCAGGCGGAGTTCAAACTCCAGCGTCTGTTTATCGGCGACGACCTTACCCTGCGTATCCTCGAAGGCGACGTAGTTCGCACGGAGGATAAAATAACCGAGCGGATTTTGCAGGCTTACGAGGATATCGAGACCGACGAGGACCTCGACAAACACTATATCTACGAACTCTACTACGAAGCAGACCGCTACGGCGGGTGGATTTTTGTCGGCAACAGTATTAAGGATTGGGACGGCAGCAGTATGCCGGGAGAATTATAAAAGAGACCAAGTGCAGAAATGAACAGGATGTCGAATATCACAGGCTTTCTCTGCCTATCCTTAACGGTCGTTATCATGGCCGCGTGTATTAAGGATGGTAGCTACGATGTGGCGCCTGTCGATCCGGACAGTCAGGTGGTGCGGATGCACATCCGCGTACCGGGCAATCCTTCCGTATCTACACGCGGTTTCGCCGACACGTTCATACAGACCATAGACGTTCTCTCTTTCAGCGCCGACGCCGGAACGTTCCAATACCGCTCCTCGGCGAGCGTTATCGACTCCTCGAACGAATGGTTCGATATAACCCTGAGCAAAAGCGGAAGCCAGGAGCAGGTTCTGGTCGTCCTCGCCAACCTCAAAGACGAACTCGACGCGACCATCCTCACCTCGGGGAGTACCACGGTCGCACAGTTACGCGACCTTCTTACTATCGAGTTCGTCCACCGGACGAGCTACGACCCAACCCATAACCCCTCCAATGAAGTTTCCGGACAATACGGCGCCGACAGGCCCCTGCCCATGTGGGGAGAGTACGGGCCGGTCGCCATCGTGGAGGAAGTGACCGACCTCGGCACAATATATATGCTTCGGTCGCTTGCCGCGGTAACGGTACTGATAAACCTCGACAGGAGCGACCCCGACCAGAAGGATTTCGAACTTGTGGACGTGGCGATATACAACACGGTCGACAGCGGATACGCTATTCCCGACCCCGATAATATTGAGACGTCCTCGGCCGGCAGCGTCAAAGCGACGAGCCCTACCGTTCCCACGGGTGTGGTTTACGATAACGCCTATTACGCCTCATCCGACGGGGTGACGATAACCGACGGTATTTATATCGGCGAGCGGAGCAATACCGCTTCCGGCATAGACGAGGAGGACCGGACCTGGCTGCTTATTGCGGGCATCTATGACAACTCCGGCGAGGTTACATGGTACAGGCTTCCGTTCATCGACCGCGACGGCAAGCAGTGGGACATACTTCGCAACCACAACTTTATATTCAATATCTACAAGGTCTCGGGACCCGGTACCGGGGAGGAAGAGGCCACGGATGCGGATATCTATGCCGATGTGATTCCGTGGAACGAAGGTGCGGACGAGGTATTCGATATCGACGGCCAGTACTGGATATGGGTAGACCCCACCTCCGCGTCTTACGATATACTCGGAGGGACGGGAACCGTTACGGTGGACACTAATTTCCCGGGCGGTTGTACCGCTACGGTCTCCGGTTCCGAAACGGAGCTGGACGTTCCATGCACCTGGCTTACGGCGGACGGTTCTCCCACGGGAACCGCGCTAAACTACTCGGTCGCCGTGACCGACCAGTGGATTCACCGGGTCGGATATATCCATATCAGGGCCGGGAGTTTTGCGGTGGCCGTACGCATAGACCAGGCGCAGCTCTATCTGGAAAGTATATCGGTCACTCCGACGGGAAATATCTCCGGCGACGGAGAGGACCGCGTAATCCGTGCCACGGGTCTGTTCGACGATATTCCCGTACAGGTATGGGACCTGACAAACGACACGGAAATCACACAGGCCGCGGCCAATTCATTTATCCCCGCCAATTACACTACGGGCAACCCGTCTTCCGTGACCGTAACCATTCCCGGCTGGTCGCAGGATATACCGAGGGTTATCGAGTTCAGGTATTACGACAAAACCAGCGGGAGTTGGGTCGCCATCATGCAGGCCACTCAGGAGGGGTTCGATTTCGACGTCGCCTCCACCCTGACGGACAACAGTACGATTGCCGCCCGAGACCAGACCTATAACATAAACGTCACCGGTACCGGCTGGCCGGAGCTTTACGTCCGCGGAGTGATACGGGGAACCGGTACCGTGGTCGCGGGTCCGATAACTATTCCGGCTGGCGCGGGCTCCGTGCAGCAGTCGATAACCATAGGGACCTTCGAGCAGTGGAAAGACCAGGCCGCCCGCGTGGTGGAGCTGCAATGGTCGAGAAGCGGTACGGACTGGACGTCCGCTACGGTCCTGAATTACGGCAACCAGTGGGGGGACTACGAAATTACGGGGTCCTCATCGTCGGATCCGGCCATCGAGAACGGGGAGAACCTCACCATCCGGGCATTTCTGCCTTACGGCGGCGACCTGACCGTGACAGTAACCGGAAGTTATTCCGCCGGATGGGTACAGGTGAGGGCGGTAACCTCGGACGGGGCCACGGTGGTATCGTCCACAAGCCCGGATATTACTGATATTTCGGCCATGGCCGTGAACCTGACTATACTAAGCAACTACAACTATTCGGGGACATACGGTTCTGACGCGGGTCACAGGGATATAAAATGCCAGTACCGCCGTTATATCGACGGTGTGGCGGAGTCGACTTGGACCGACGTGAATATGGCCACGATTAAGCAACTCGGATATGTGACTCTCTCCACCGGCCGTGTGGTCGCAATCGAGGATGCCGGGCCTAACGGCAGGGTCGGAGACGACGGGGTAGAGATCATGCTCTGGGCGACCGCAATGGGGATAGACTCCAAATACAACACCGAAACCTACCAGCAGGCAGGTGCCTCGGCGGACGGTTATACATATAGCACTTCTCACGGTCCATACCCCCTGCAAGCCAAGAGATCTCCTACTCTTTACTATACCGAAACGTACAGTGCCGCTAACGGGGGATGTGCCGCATATACCGAAGACGGTACGACCAAAAATTTTTACATTCCGACAGTAGAGGAGACTTATGAAATGGGCCAGCGTTTTATCGAGCTTGGCAAAATCGCATACGCTTACCCATGGGATTACTGGAGTAACAGCGAAGTATTTTCTAGTAACAGTTATCGCTCATGGGTTCTCGACCTCGAATATAAAGGATGGAATGATAATGTCAGAAGCACCAACAGTAAGCGCGCCCGCTGCGTAAGGGAAAAATAAATAATAGAATGACCGGATTGTGTACATACAGGAGTAGAGCGGCAGGCTGGCAGGGATGGCCGGCAGTGCTTTGCGTTCTGTTTGCCGGTATTCTGATGAATCTTTCGGGTTGCATCAAGGGCGATAATTACGGGGATGAAACCCTGCCGGAAGAGGATGGATTCGTAACTTTCGAAATAAAGGTTCCGCAGACCGGTACGCCCGAAACGGCCATCCCCGGTACCCGGGCTATGACCGCGGCACAGGAAGGATTGGTGACGGAGGTCGATGTGCTGGTGTTCGGCCCCTCCGGTGGGAATTTCCTGTACCGTGCCGAAGCCAAAACCATAACCGCCGACCCCGAATCCGGCAACGATTACCGTTTCACCGCCCGGCTCGAAGAGACCGCCTCGTGCGATATAGTCATAATAGCCAATCTGCGCACCACGGTGGAGGCTTTCGTTACGGGTATGGGCTCCAATACCTTCACCAAGAACGATTTGGCGAGCGGTCTCGTAGTGGTATCCTCACAAAAATGGGATGCTGCAACTCCCGCCCCAATACCGATGTGGGGCGAGGAAACGGGCCGTGCGGTGGAGAAGCAGACCGTTATCGAGGACGTAACGATGCACAGGATGCTCGCGCGCATTAACGTGAATGTCGCCGCCGACAACTTCCTGCTCAGGGAGGTGCACCTTTATAACGCGGCCGACCGCGGGGCGGCGATTCCCGCAGCGGCAGGTTGGGACGCCACATGGAAACCCTCCGGGGCGTCGGCCACAGACCCCGCCGTGGGTAAGGCCACCGCGCCGCATATAACCTCCGGTTGGGGCCGGGTAAGCCAGCCAATTGTCTATAAGTATGACGATGCGGAGGTCGCCGACAAATCGTGTGTCAACGAAATATACACCTTCGAAACCCCGGCCGGGGACGCCACCGCGGGGCCGGACAACACCTACCTCGTAATCGGTGGGCTGTACGACGGCAGCAGCACGGTTACCTATTACCGTGTGGATATCGCGGCGACGAACTCCTCCGGCGATTACGAGTACCTGCCGCTGCTGCGCAACCACACTTACGGTTTCACGGTGAACAGCATTTCCCGTGCGGGATACGCCACGGCGGATATTGCGGCCGGGGCCGGTCCCGAGAATACCGGTGTGGTGCTGGTGGTCGACCATGACGCGGAGATGCACTACTATATATCGGACGGACACTACTACGTTGCGTTGTCCGAAAAAATAACACGCCTTCCTTACAGCGCCTCGCCGTGGACCACTTCGCTGAAAATCAAAACAAACTACACTGCGGGCTGGAGCATTAAAGTTTCCGATTCGGAAACCGACCCGGACATCCCGTGCGATTGGGTAACGGTGAATACCACCCTCCCTTCCACCGGGCAGGAGCTGAATTACACCGTAGAGGTCAATAGCGGACTCACCGTCCGCCGGGCATACCTCCATATCTCGGCCGGAGTGGAGGTGGTGGTAGCCATAGAGCAGGAATCGCAGGGCGGAATCGAACTCCCCACCGTCACCCCCACCGGGGATATTCCCTCCACTGGGCAGACCCGGACGGTAACAGTCACCGGTATGTTCACCGCAAATATACCCGTAAGGGTAAGGGACCGGTACGAGAGCACGGCCATCGACGCCGCTTCGGTGCCCTCCAACTCGCCCGGAGGCCTGCCGAGTACCG
Source organism: Rikenellaceae bacterium (assembly GCA_020859685.1). Lineage (GTDB taxonomy): Bacteria > Bacteroidota > Bacteroidia > Bacteroidales > Rikenellaceae > WRDF01. The sequence continues at coordinate 17,295 of JAJBVT010000053.1, read as the reverse complement.
CTACCCTTACCATACCGGCACGGGACAGCGACGAGGACCGAAGCCTTGTTTTCGAATATGAGGACCCGGCAACCTCGAAATGGATCGTCTTCCGGGAAGATATACAGTCCGGTTACGGATACGAAATCAGCACCGACCTTGCCGAAGGAGGCGCGATACCGCCAAAGCCGGGAACGGCTGACTATTCCGTCACCGTGGCAGGGAGTGCCTGGCCGCAAATTTATATCCGGGCCATCAGCGTCGGTACGCTCGAGGTGCTCACCGACCCGTTGTCGATACCTGCCGCCAACGACGGGGTGACACAAACCCTCTCCGTTCCGGTAAAGGCCTACGGTCAGTGGGACGACCAGCCTTCGCGCAGTGTCGCCTTGCAATGGTCGACCGACGGGACCGCATGGGCCACCCTGAGGACGGCCACACAGATAGGCTTTTACCGGATAGACGGCATTACTCATAAAATCTACCATCCCGGTACGACCGAAAGGAACGATATATCACATGACGGAGCGAGGGTGGTGGTAACGGTGGCCGGAGATTTCGACGACGGAACGGTCGAGGTCAGGCTCGGACCGCAGGACGTGCAGGTCGACAGGAACGCCGATTGGGTGTCCGCCAATACAGCCACTGAATTGCTGTGCAGGTACAACCGAACCATACTTTCGCGTAATGTACCCATATCGTACCGAAGGCTGGTAAACAACGGTTGGGAAGCATGGGCCTATGAGCAGTCGAATAACGCTTCGGGGAACATAGCCACCTATGTGCAGCCGTCCATTGCCTTCGAGATGCCCGAAACCGGAAGGATTCTGGCCCGTGAAGACTGCCTGTTCGAAACACAGTATTTAACGACAGGGATGGTCACTGTTCCGTTCGAAACCTATTATATGTCCTGGAGTACCGCCATGGGGATCCATGGGTACGATACGGCGATTTATGCCGATGACCAGGGTAACCTCTACGATTACACTTCCGGCTATCCCACCTACGACGTCAGCAACGGAGGATGTGCGGCGTATTACGAGGGGAGCGATCCGTCCGACCCCGTGCGTGGGCAGGGAAAATGGTACCTCTGGGGCGACGGCCGCAACGAGTATACCGGTGAGGCCAAACTGTTCGTGGAGATAAAATCGCAGGAGCGCGATACGGCACTCGGGCTGGCCAACGGCACGGAATACTGGACCTTTATGCCCTCCTACTTTACGGATTACATGTCGACGGTGCAGATATTTGAAAACAGGTGGGAGTTGGTGTATAAGTATAAACCTAACGCGATGAGACGGCCGGATACAAATCTGCCCTATTATATAAAAACGCGGTGCGTACGGTTCCCCGACAGCGGCGAGCAGCAGCAGATCGACAGCGGAGGGTACGCTCCCGACGTGGTAACGGCTTATTGACGACCCTAAGGTAAAACACTCTGCGTACTAGGGGTAGTTGCAAAGAGTGTTGATTATTAATATTTTATGTAAAAAATTTGATTTTCATTTAAAAATTGGTTGAGATACGGGTGCCCGGGAGGGTCCCCGTATTTTTTTGTACCTATCGCTTATCGGGTTTTGTGAGATGAAGGCGAGCCTTTTTCCCTGATATTTACTCCGGCTTACCGTGTTAACCGGGTTAAATCATATATTAACGGCATAAGGGTTGTATCAGGGTTAAACCGAAGCCGGTGGATAGGGATTGGATTTCTGTAATCCGGCCTCTTTCCGACCATATAAGATAATATGCTATGCAAAAGAACCCTTCTCCGTTCAGCGAACTGCCCGACCTCAACGAGCACTTGATAACCAGAGATTACCTCGCCATCGAACGGACAAAACTCGCCAACGAGCGGACCCTGTTTTCTTACATACGGACCTCTCTCTATCTGATAACGGTCGGAACAGGCGTTCTTCAGGTTGCGCACAAGGAACGATGGAAAGTTCTGGCCTGGATTTGCATTTCGGTCGGTATCCTTATTTTCTGCATCGGATGGATCAGGTTCTGCCAACTCCGTAAATAGATTGAAAAGTTCTATAAACCGTCCGAATGAGTCTGGACGGGACAGGTTCAAAACATATTTGACGACCCCGATTTATTGATTCGATAATGAAAATAATCGGTGGTTTTCCCGGTTATTTGATAAGATCCTCCGGTAATCAGAATATGCCGGAACGGGAAAAGAAACTCACCGAAAAGCAACAGCAACTTATAAGAATGAAATGAAGTAAAGTCTAATGCTATTTTTGTGGCAAGTGAATGATAAGTGCTTGCGGTATGACAACCATACTTAAGGGATACAGGTTTCGTCGATGCACCGATATGTTTAGTCGATAAAATCCGCATAGCGGGTTTACGGGTAGTAATATTGGAAAAGAAATTAAACCCGTAAATCAAAATAATGAAAAACTTTACTGTAATTATTCTTTCTGCTATATGCTTATATTCTGCGGCCAATGGCTCCGATCGTATCCGATTAAATGAATTTAATGACCAACCGGGCGGAGCCGTGCAGACAATCAGGGGACATGTAACGGATGCTGCGTCAGGACATCCACTACCGTACGTCACAATAACCATCGAGGAAATAGCCGGAAAGGGAACGGTTACCGACCCGGAAGGTAATTTCGTTTTAAGCGATGTTCCGGTCGGCAGACAAACCCTGATTGTGAGCTATGTAGGTTATGAACCGGCCGTAATAAGAGAAGTGCTGGTTACATCTGCGAAAGAAGTAGTTCTCGAGATTTCCATGAATGAGATGATACAAAGCATGGAAGATGTGGTAGTCCGTCCCCGGGTGAATAAGCAGGAGCCGCTGAACCAGATGGCACTGGCCGGAGGCCGTATGTTCTCGGTGGAAGAAGCAAGCCGCTATGCCGGCGGAATGGACGACCCGGCACGGCTCGTCAGTTCGTTCGCCGGAGTTTCACCCAGCGTTACCAACAACGGAATCTCCGTTCATGGTAATGCCCCGCATCTTCTGCAATGGAAGCTGGAAGACGTCGAAATACCGAATCCGAATCATTACGCCGATATATCCATACTCGGCGGGGGCATCCTCTCTTCACTCAGCAGCCATGTTCTGGGTAATTCGGATTTCTTTACCGGTGCTTTCCCTGCCGAATACGGGAATGCGGTATCGGGTGTTTTTGATATGAAGCTCCGTAACGGCAATAACCGGAGTTATGAAAATACGGTACAGGTAGGTGTCTTGGGTTTAGACGTGGCATCCGAAGGCCCTTTCGGGAAGGAGAGTAACGCCTCTTATATTTTTAATTACCGCTATTCCACGCTGGGGCTTATTTCCAAACTGGATAAAAGTCAGGAGCTGGGCGGCGCTTTCGATTATCAGGACCTGAACCTTAAAATGAATTTTCCTACGAGGGTTACCGGGACTTTTTCAGTATGGGTAACAGGTTTAATTGACAAATACGATGAGACATCCGAAGACAGGGAAAAGTGGGAACACCTGCACGACCGGATGGCTTCCAATATGAAACAGTCGATGGGGGCCGCCGGTATTTCCAACCGTTACCTTTTCCGCAATCAATCGGTTCTCAAAACCACATTCGCGGTGACCTATTCCAGGCATAAAGGGTACGAAAACAGCTATGACGACGACCTTGTAAAGTCCCCTTATCTCGATCTGGACAGGCAAAGCACCAATCTTATCCTGACCTCTGCCTACACGAAAAAATTCGGTGCCCGTCATACCAATAAAACGGGCTTTACCTTCACAAGGATGTATTACGATATGTTTATGGATATGGCACCCTTCATTGGCGACCCGCTGGAAAACATATCGAAAGGGGACGGATCGACGAACCTAATCTCTGCCTACTCCCTGTCCTCAATATCCCTCAAAGACCGTTTAACCTTCAATGCCGGAGTTTACGGACAGATTTTAACCCTGAACGATACCAAAAGTATAGAACCCCGGGCAAGTGTCAAATGGAGGTCGGGACGTAAAAGTTCTTTGGCATTCTCTTACGGACTGCACAGCCGGATGGAGAAAATGGATGTTTATTATGTGCGAACACCGCAGACGGGCAGCAACGATGTCAATCGGAACCTCGGCTTTACTAAAGCCCACCACCTGCTGCTTTCGTTCGGATACGATATTTCAGACCGCATACATTTCCGCGTGGAACCCTTTTACCAGTATCTTTTTAATGTACTGGTAGTTGAAGGCAATTCCGAATCGACAATAAACCGTAATGATTTCTTTGTGGAAAATCCTTTTGTCAATAAAGGGAACGGCCGCAATTACGGCATTGATCTGACCCTGGAAAGATACCTTCACCGCGGGTTTTATTATATGGCTACCTTATCCCTCTTTCAATCGGAGTACCGTGGCGGCGACGACGTATGGAGGGATACCCGATACAACAGGAACTATATTTTTAATATACTCGGGGGCAAGGAATGGATGTTAGGACGGAAAAAAGAGAATATCCTAAGTGTAAATGTAAAATTAACATTTCAGGGCGGCGAACGTTATACTCCGGTAGATATAGATGCAACCCTTGCCCAACCGGATCTGAGTGTCGTATATGACACCGACCGTGCTTTTTCTAAACAACTTGACCCTGTATTCCTTGCAAATTTCAATATCAGTTATACTCTCAACCGCCGCAAGGTCGCCCATGAGTTTGCTCTCAAAATGCTGAATGCGACTCGCTATAAGGAATATTACGGAGATTCATATAACCTGAAAACAGGTAATATAGACAAAATGTTTAGCGCCACCTCAATTCCCAATATAAGTTACAAAATACAGTTTTAGCCGGGCATGAACGATTATGTTTTAATTTAGCGGATTCTATGGGTAATATGATTGAAGGCGCCCGCCACAGCGATGGGAATTTTATCACCGAATTTTTGACCGCCCCGCGGTTCAGGAAATCAAGGTATGCCCTGTTGATTCTCGCAATAGCCGCAGTCGCGCTGAATCAGAACGAATATATTTTTATACGGTACCGTCCCCTGCTCGGAAATGGATTTTACCTGATAGTGCTCTTCACTTCCCTGGTTTTTATCGGCGGTGGAATAGTTCATGCAACGGTTCTTGTACCGCGATATATGCTCCGGAAAAAATACGGGAAGTATTTTTTGATCTCTTTCCTTACCGTAACCGCGGCTATCGTGCTTCTCTGGGGGCAGAATTATGCGGTATCACGGTGGTGGAATATACCCAATGTAAGCGGTGAGGGGATTTCTTTCACGCTCCTGGTGGTATCCCTTATGGATTTCGTGATGTATTTTATATGCTTTACGGGAATAGCCGTATCCATATTATTGAAAAATTGGGTTACAGAAGACAGGGAGATAGCCCGTTTACAGAACAGGAAACTCGCCACCGAGCTTTCGGTCCTGAAGGACCAACTTAATCCTGGACTTTTATTCAATACCTTGCGTTCGGCCTCCGCCGTTTGCCAGAATAAGCCGAGACTTGCCGAGGACATGATAATGAACCTGAGCGGTATGCTGCGTTATCAACTGTATGAAGGAGAAAACAGCGGAGTTGCGGTAAATAAAGAAATAAAGTTCTTGGATGAATACCTTAATCTCTCCATTTTGACCGGAAAGAGATTTACTTATGATATCCGTTATACCGGTGAAAAATATCAAATGCTTATTCCTCCCCTCATTCTATATCCATTGATATCGGCTGCAGCGGACAAAATAAATGAAGACTCTGAATTGGAAATAATGTTCACCTATAAACCCGATGGCCTGGTGTTCGATTGTAAATTCCATGAGGACAACCCTAATGTGTTTACCGACTTTTCTTCCCTTCGTTCAAGACTCGGATTAATTTATGGAGAACTATACGGGTTGGAACAATTTCACTCGAACGGAAAATGCCGTTACGTCCTTACATTACCGCAAAAATACGTAAACCATGAACGGGAATAAAATAGTTGAAAATCTACTACTTGGAAGTCGGCTGCGCTGGTTTCGGCATCTGTTACTCAACCTTGGGGTCCTGTTTATTACTATCGATATTTTTTACGATCTGGGAAATGTTGCTTTGGTTTTCACCCCCGACCGGATATCCGTATGGGCCGCCTATTACATCGCAATGGCCTTCTCACTCTATGTTAATATTTTTTATCTGACACCAAAATATATACTACGTGGAAGGTGGTTACCTTATATCGGGGGAATGATCGGCTGTATGCTCCTTATCATAATTATAATGACTTTATCGTCTAATATATGGGGGCCGGACAAGAATGAAATGGCCGCAAGCCCTGTAAATGTTATATCGTCGATGGTATCCCTTTCCCTGTTTTTTATGGGAACTTCCGCTATTGTCGTTATGCGGCGATGGCTGATATCCAACCGCCGTTTGGCCGAGTTGGAGAGTGCGACCTTGGAATCGGAATTGAAATTCCTGAAAAAACAGATAAATCCTCATTTCCTTTTCAATATGCTCAATAACGCTTATATGCTTGTCAACAAGCAGAGCCTGGACGCCGGAAATGTTCTGCTAAGACTGGAGGATATGTTGAAATACCAGATCGAAGACAGTTCGAAAGATTCGGTGAGACTGGAGGACGATATTAAATTTATAAGGGACTTCCTCGATCTGGAAAATATCAGGCGGGATAAGTTCAAATTCGATATCCAGATCGACGGCACGGTTGAAAAAATAGATATCCCACCCCTGATTTTTATTCCGTTCGTGGAGAATGCGGTTAAGCATAATGCGGACAGCGACACCATAAGTTATGTGGATATCCGATTCAGCGCGCGGGACGGAAAATTGTGTTTCATATGCGAAAATTCCAAGCCCGATATCCCGTCGGAAGAGGTCAAAGTCGGGGGACTCGGGCTAAAAAATATCCGCCGCCGCCTCGAACTGCTCTTTCCCAATCGCCATGATTTAAAAGTTATGGATACCGAGAACACTTATACGGTAATATTAAACCTCGATTTATGAACTGCATTATTGTGGACGATGAGCCTCTGGCGCGGGAAGCGATGGAACGGCTTATATCCCGTCACGGGAAACTGGTGTTGAAAGGAAAATTCAATAATGCCCGGTCGGCCGGTTCGTATATTGCCGAGAATCCGGTAGAGTTGATATTTCTGGATATCCGGATGCCCGGCGTGACCGGAATCGAATTCGCCCGGACTATTCCCCGAACTACATTGGTTGTCTTTTGCACCGCATACGGCGAATACGCATTGGAAAGTTACGAGGTGGACGCGGTCGATTACCTGGTCAAACCTGTTTCATATGATAAATTCGAGAGGGCGGCCAACAAGGCGATCGCGTACCATGAACTGCTGACGGGCGACGAGAAACAAAATTTCAGCGAGGGACGGGAAGACTTCCTTCTGGTCAAATCGGACAAACGTTTTTATAAGATTTCCCATGCGGATATCCTGTTTGTGGAGGGACTGAAAGATTATATTATAATCCAGCTCGACGATAAAAGGATAATTACCAAAATGACTTTAAAACATATGGAGAGTCTTCTTCCCGCCAATTATATGCGGGTTAATAAATCTTACATTGTCAACACGGACCGGATCGAATCTTTCGATACCCACGATATATTCATTGGAAAATATGAAATCGCAATCGGAGTAGGATATAGGGAAGAATTCATCGGGAAGTTTTTCGGATAAAAAACACCCAATTTTTGGGTGTAAAATTGGGTGTTAGTCATGTAATTTGCTGGTTTTCAGTCATATTGGCGGAGAGAGAGGGAACAGTGCATATTTCTAACTCTCTGATAGCCACTATGTCAAAACCCTTAGATTGAATGTGTCCCCGAATTTGTACTTCCGGTCTGCGGGCAGAGAAACGCCGCATTTCAAACTACTGCAAAGATAACCATTTTCCCGACATTTATTATATAAATTCCGAAATTCAAAATATTTTTTTGTTTTCTGTGATTTTGTGCATTATATTTGCGTTATAATAATGACAGAATGAGAGTAGTCGCACGTAAATCGGTGGTGATGTTCTACCGTAAACACGCGGATGCAGAAACAGCGTTGGAAGAGTGGTATCAGAAGGTAGGGAACGCCCAATGGGATTGTTTTGCCGATATGAAAAAGGATTTTAATAGTGTTGATGCCGTTGGAGATAGAAGGTATATTTTTAATATTAAAGGTAACGATTACAGGCTGGTGACAATCGTATTGTTCAAAATAAAAATGATATACATACGGCACATTTGTACCCATGCCGAATACGACAAGATCGACGATTGCTCGAAATTGTAGCGAATTTAACAAATAAAACAGTGGAATTATGGCACGCATAGAGAATGAAATACAGTACAAGGCTGCAATGGAAAGGATCGAGGAACTATTGCTGCTCGTAGATGACAATACTTCGGAGGATGATAAAAACTCGGTGGAGTTGGTTCTTCTTTCCAATCTTGTTGCGGACTATGAAGAGGCGGCTTACCCGGTAAAGTCGCCGTCGTTAATCGATGTTCTCAAATTGAGAATGTATGAAATGAATCTTACACAAAAGGCCATGGCCGATATTCTCGAAATAAGTCCGTCTCGACTTAATGAATATTTATCGGGCAAAAGCGAACCGACATTGAAAACCGCCCGAACGATAAGTAAGCGTCTTTCTATCGATGCCAATATCGTGTTGGGTATATCGTAATTTATCCAATTAATAAGGAGCCTGCTATTATAATTAGCAGGATTTCTTTGAAATTTTGTGATATTGGATTATTGCAACTATAATAATTGTATTCCCAATAAAATACTTTTATCATCAATAGATGGATATACAAGTCTGGAATTGCAAATCCGGCCAAAATTATTAAATTTGGCTGATGTATATATGTAATGCGTCACTAAGAATCAAACACTTACTAACCCTATACCTAATATAAAGATTCATCCTTATCAGATCGCCGCCGCACTATTTGCGATGCGTTCGCCATATATCAACGGAGTTATACTTGCCGATGAAGGTTCTCTCGGTAAGACTTATGAGGCTCTACTTATTGCCACACAACGGTGGTATGAAGGCAAAACCAGACAGTTATTGGTATTACCGACTAATCTGGTAAAACAATGGATAGGAAAAATTGAAACGGGATTTCCAGTTCCATACACACTTATCGACACCGAAGAGTCATTTCTAAAGTTTACAGACGAGGATAACAGAAATCCATTCAAACAAGACGGAATTGTAATTACGACCTATGACTTTGCCGTCGAGAGGGCAGACTACATTCAGACGATAAAATGGGATTTGGCAATTTTCGACGAAGCGAGCTGCCTCAATAAAAGCCATACCGGAGATAATAAGACCGCAAATATTTTAAAACAAGCCACCGAAGGTGCGTTCCGGCTTTTGCTGACTCCCACGCCGATCACGATGAGCATAATGGATATTTATGGCCTGCTCCATTTCATCGACGAAGCAATCCTACCGGACGAAAAAGAGTTTTACGAGCGGTATTTCCGCAAGCCGGAAAACTATTCCGAACTATCGGGATGGGTATCTAAATACTGTCTGCGTACACTTAAAAGTCAGGTAACTTAATATGTAAACTTTCCGAACCGCATACCTTTCACTTGCGGTTATGAACTGACTTCGGCAGAAAAGAACCTTTACAAAAAACTCGACGAATACCTTTCTCTACCCAAACGGATTGCCTACCCCAAGATGGAACGGTATGAACTTACACTTATGTACTACCATACTGTTTCTTCATCACCGCAGGCTCTTTGCAGAACTGTGGACGGCGCAATCCGGCGCGTCGAGAATCTGGTTATCCCCGGACTGGAAAAGCAAATACGGGAAGAGGTAACCCTGCTTACAGAAATTAGGGAATTTGCCTCATCAATTGAAGTTAGCGGTAAGATGAAATCCCAGCTCTCCGTCCTAAAGAAATACCTTGCGCGGTTAGGCCAGGTAAAAGCACAAAAGAAAGTCGTAATCTTTACCGACAACCGGATCACTCAAAAAAGACTTCATAATCTGTTGACGGAAAGAGGTTATAACGGCATATTGACTTACAGCGGCGATAACGGCAGGGACTACTCCATCATGGAGCGGTTTCGCAACGATAAGAATATCCAGATACTTATATCGACCGATGAGGCGGCTAAGGGATTGGATATTGAATTTTGCCCTGTGGTTATCAACTACGATCTTCGTTACAATGCCATCGATATGGAACAACGCATCACCCGATGCCATAGGCAGGGACAACAATCCGATGTTTTTGTTATAAATCTTCTGGGGAAAGATAATTTCTCGGATGTTCGCAGGTAACTTCGATGCAGATATAAACGAAATTCTAGCGGACGTTCGCCATCGGGATGAAATAAGGCAGTCATTCGACCGCAATCTACAACAACACAAAGAAACGAATAGCCGACTGGCCGAGGAAACGCAAAATACTATTTTCGCCTCGTTCACAAAGTCGGTTGCCGATAAACTTACACTCACGCCTCAATATATCGAGGAACAGATTGCGCTTATTAACGAAGAGTTATGGCAAGTTGTAAAGTGGTATTTCGAGGATTATAACTGCGAGCCTAAGGATTGCCAATATCTAATCGACGACCACACCAAAACCGTTACAGCCCAAACCGAGGGTGAAATACCAGAGCTGTTTTATTACTGGTGTGGAAGCCGCAACCGACCTTACCGGAGCCTTCGACAATACGGTATGGGGCCGGACTTCGGACCACACTCCGGTCGGATCACTCTCACAAGCTTATTCGGTCGCAATGTTCTCGACGAGGTTTATTGTGAAACGGGCGGGACGCTGACCGTCTCGGCAGAGATCGAGCCGTGTTCGATTACCCTCTATTCAATTAAAGTATATGCCAAAGCAAACAGGGCTCAGGAACCGGCAGAGTATTTTTCGTTCCTCGGACGAACGGCAGCCGGCAGGATAATCCCGGACAACGAGTGCCGCAAGATTATGGAACTTCCGGTGGTGTCGTACACCGAAAACCGGTTGAACCTTAATATCCGGAAGAATTATAATTCCCGCAATTATACAGCGGTAGGAATGGAAGAGCGCGGCGAACTGGATATCCATGTGCCGGCGGATGACTTCATCCGTAAGCATACAGATGACCGTAACGCCGCCCATAAAGAAGAGATTGAAAACCTCACCCGCAAGACCGCTATCGCTAAAACGGGATTGGAGCGCGAAGTAAATGTTTTAAAATCCCAGATAAAACAGACCCAGCAGGAAGTTTATAACGCAACGGACCGCATTGGAAAGCTACAGGCGGGTAAACGGTTAAAAATTCTCCGGCAGGAACTCCGCCGCCGGGAGGACACTTTGTTTTTAGACCGAATGAGGTTAGATTTGCAGTTGGAAGAAAGGATTAAGCAATTTATCGAAAACCAACGATTTACAGCGGAAGTAACGCGGCACTATTTGATAGAGGTAAGCGACGAGTAAAATAAACTTAAAAATATGAAAGCAAGTGAAATAACTGAGCTTTTCGAGAAATTCGAGGCAGCGGCATCGGAATATGAAAAGGTGGAATGTTGGAGCGCTAGAGAATTGCAGCAACTCTTAGGATATTCCAAATGGGAAAATTTTTCAAAAGTTATCGATAAAGCAAAAGAAGCAGCAAATAATGCCGGCGTAAATTTATCCGATCACTTTCCTGACATCAGGAAGGTGATTGAGGCAGGCAAAGGAGCAATACATGAAATCGAAGATATCCTTCTGACCCGATATGCTTGCTATCTGGTGGCCCAGAACGGGGATAGCCGTAAAACACAAATATCATTTGCTCAAAACTATTTTGCCGTCCAGACCCGGCGGGCAGAATTGATCACGCAACGGATACTGGAAGGTGAAAGAGTAAAAGCACGCGCTAAACTCATAGAAACTGAACGAAAATTGTCCGGGGTACTGTACGAGCGTGGCGTGGATAATAAGGGTTTTGCTATTATTCGGTCTAAAGGCGATCAGGCTTTATTTCGCTTATCTACCGCTCAACTAAAACGAAGGTTCGGTGCTCCGGAAACTCGCCCTGTCGCGGACTTTATGCCGACCATCGGAATTAAAGCCAAAGATTTAGCGGCGGAAATGACAAGCACTAATGTTCAAGCCAAAGATCTAAATGGAGCCAATCCAATAGAAAAAGAACACGTAGAGAATAATCTTGCTGTCCGGAGAATGCTTATTGAAAGAGGAATACAACCTGAGTTGATGCCACCGGCCGAGGACGTTAAGAAAGTCGAACGACGGCTGAACTCGGAAGAGAAAAAAGCATTGAAAAATAAGAAATAGCTAAATAATATGATGGAGAAACTGGACGGCGGGAGCCTTGATTTAGAGAAAGCGAATTTGGAGAAATTGCAGTCGGTATTTCCGGATTGTGTGTCAGAGGGGAAACTCGATCTTACCAAACTCCTTGCGCTGCTCGGACAGTATGACGACAACGACTTCGAGAAATACAAGTTCGAGTGGAAAGGTAAGAACGAGAGCCTGCGGTTGGCGCAACAGCGGTCTATGGGAACACTACGGCCATGCCCGGAGGAAAGTGTCGATTGGGATACCACCCAAAACCTTTACATCGAAGGGGACAATCTTGAAGTGTTGAAACTTCTCCAAACGGCATACTACCGCAAGGTCAAGATGATTTACATTGACCCGCCGTACAATACCGGGAATGACTTTGTATATGAGGACGATTTTGCCGATCCAATAGCCAAGTATAAGGAAGTTACTGCCCAAACCACACAAAGTAACCCGGAAACAATGGGCCGCTACCATACAAACTGGCTCAATATGATATATCCGCGGCTCCGGCTGGCGGCCAACCTACTGACCGACGACGGGGTTATTTTTATCAGTATAGACGATAACGAGGTTCATAATCTCCGGAAAGTTTGTGATGAGGTTTTCGGGGAAGAGAATTTTGTGTCACAGGTTATTTGGGAGAGAGCATATGCTCCTGTGAACCTGAAAAAACATTTCTCCGAATCTCATGACTTTATCTTGTGCTATGCCAAAAAATTAGATGTCCTGTCTTGCAATGGATTGAAAAGAAGCGAAGATGCTAATGATAGATATTCGAACCCAGATAATGATCCCAGAGGTCTCTGGACTTCCGGTGATCTTTCCGTAGGTCCCGCTATTGAAGATAAGATTTATGAGATAATTACACCATCTGGACGTAAAGTTTTACCTCCCAGTGGATATTGCTGGAGATATTCCAAAGAGAAATTTGAGGAAGCTTTACTTGATAATAGAATTTGGTTTGGTGTAGAAGGCAATAATGTACCACGAATAAAAAGATTCCTTTCTGATGTTAAGGAAGGAATAACTCCGATGACTATTTGGAAGCATCCCGATGTAGGGCATTCTCAAAGTGCGGCACAGAATCTTAAAAAATTATTTGATAACAAAGCGTTCTTTGACTACCCGAAACCTGTTGACTTAATAAAAAGGTGTATTGACCTTTATACAAATAGTGATTCCGTCATCCTCGACTTCTTTTCAGGTAGCGGCACAACCGCCCATGCCGTTATGCAACTAAATAAAGAAGACGGCGGCAACCGGAAGTTCATTATGGTGCAGTTACCCGAAGTAACCGACGAGAAATCGGAAGCATATAAAGCCGGATACAAAAACATTTGCGAAATCGGTAAAGAACGTATCCGCCGTGCGGGAACTGCATTAATGGATAATGAACAATTGATAAGTTATAATGAAAAAAAATCGCAAACGGAAAATACAAATGATGGTCAACTATTTGCGGACGAAGAACTCGACAATAATTCCCCATTGTCAATTATCCATTCTACATTAGAAAATTCTCCATTATCCACTGTGAATAATAAATTAGATAAGGGTTTTAAAGTTTTCAAACTCGATACATCCAATTTGAAAACTTGGGACCCGACACTCGTCGACAGTGACGACGGCCAGCAGATTGATATGTTCATCGAACGGCTGAACGATATGAACGACACCATCAAAGCCGACCGCACCGATATGGATATGGTTTATGAGATCATGCTGAAGATGGGTGTTCCGCCTACGTATCCGGTATCACGGGTAAAGATCAACGGAAAAACCGCATACAGCGTTGGCGAGGAATATTTACTGCTCATCTGCTTACAAGACGGCCTTACCGCAGAAACCATCGAGCGCATGGCCGAAGATTACCTGCCGTCAAAAATGATCCTAAGCGAAAAATGTTTTGCCGACGACACCGCAATGGCTAATGCTCACTATATCCTCAAGGAACGTGAAATAGAACTTAAATTGGTGTAGGATATGGAGCCGAAAGATAAAATTTCCAAACAACAATTTGAGGAGATCAAAGATTTGTTTGATCGTGTTATTTGGTCTTCCAGTAAAAAAGTGGTAGAAGCGGACATTGCGAAACTAAGATTCAAAAGTTACGGACTTTCAATATCAGCCAAACGTTTATTTCGTGATGTTGTAGATTACGCAACTACAGCATCAGGACAACCCCGCGACAAACAGCATTGGGTTAGCTGTGCGGAATCTTCATTATGGAGATTTGAAATGGATGCTGTTAGCAGAGAGGAGGTCAGCGAATGAAACTAAAATTCAAAAATCAGGATTTCCAGACCGATGCCGTAAATGCGGTAGCCGACCTGTTTGCCGGGCAGGAGAAAATGCAAAGCAGTTTCTCGATCGAGCCGGATTCGTCCGGACGGCTGTTCGACAACGAGTTTGGGATCGGCAATAAAATACTAATTGATGATGAAACCCTTGTCGCCAATATGCACGAAGTCCAGCGCCGGCATAATCTACCTCTTACCGAATTTGATATTGATGAATTTGTGTTGGCTGACGAAGATGGTAATATCATAGTTACTGAAGATGGTTTTGCAATTGATATGACGCCGGAAGATAGACCAGCTCCACAGTTCACCATAGAGATGGAAACCGGAACCGGTAAAACGTATGTGTATACCAAAACCATTTTCGAGTTGAATAAACGCTACGGATTTACCAAGTTTATTATCGTTGTTCCGTCCGTAGCTATCCGTGAGGGGGTTTATAAATCGTTGCAAATAACCGGCGACCACTTTGCCAACCATTACGACAACGTACCCTGCCGGTATTTTATATATAACTCTGCCCGGCTGTCCGATGTGCGCCAATTCGCAACCAGCGCGAATATCGAAATAATGATTATCAATATCGACGCTTTTAAAAAGGCGGAGAACATAATCAATCAGGCGCAGGACAAACTCAACGGCGAGACGGCCATGCGCTATATCGCGGATACCAATCCGGTCGTGATTATCGATGAGCCGCAAAGCGTGGATAACACAGAGAAATCTAAAGAGGCCATCGCCTCATTAAATCCCTTGTGCGTTCTACGGTATTCCGCCACCCACCGCGAGAAAATAAACCTTTTGTATCGGCTTACTCCGGTAGATGCCTACCAGATGGGGCTGGTAAAGCAGATTTGCGTATCGTCCAACCAAGCGGTCAACGATTTTAATAAACCCTACATCCGGCTTGTCTCTGTTTCGAACGATAAGGGGTTCAGTGCGAAGCTCGAAATTGATGTGCAGGATAAGGCAGGTAAAGTATCCCGTAAAACTGTTACGGTTAAACCCGGCTTGGATTTGTTTTTGCTATCCGGTGGACGCGAGTTGTATGCCGGATATACAGTCAGCGGAATCGACTGTATGAAAGGGGACGAGAGTATCGAATTCAGCAATACCGAATACCTGCCGCTCGGAAGTGCCATCGGCAGCGTGGATGAGAATATAATTAAACGGGCGCAAATCCGCCGCACTATCGAGGCGCATCTGGATAAGGAACGCCGCTATTTCGATAAAGGAATAAAGGTTCTTTCGCTGTTCTTCATCGACGAGGTAAAGAAATACCGCACCGAGGTGGGCGGCAAAGGGATATATGCCCAAATGTTTGAAGAATGTTATAATGAATTGCTTGCTCATCCGAAATATGCCCCGTTAAAAGATAAATTCCAGACTGATGTAACTAAGGCTCATAACGGATATTTCTCACAGGACAAAAAGGGAAATTACAAAAACACCAAAGGCGATACACAGGCGGACGACGATACCTATAACACCATAATGAAGGACAAAGAATGGTTGTTATCCTTTGAATGTCCGCTCCGGTTTATCTTTTCCCACTCCGCGCTTAAAGAGGGTTGGGATAATCCGAATGTATTTCAAGTGTGTACCCTCATCGAACAGAAGTCCACATTTACCGCCCGGCAGAAAGTTGGGCGCGGATTGCGCCTTTGTGTGAACCAGGACGGCGACCGGATCGAGGATAAAGAGATAAACGTACTACACGTTATGGCGAACGAGAGTTTTGCCGAATTTGCCGACACTTTGCAGAAAGAGATCGAGCAGGAAACCGGGGTTAAGTTCGGTTATATAGATATTTCTCTTTTCTCCGGCATGGTTTACGAAGAAAAGCGTGAAGTCGAAAAAACCGTTACCCGGGAACAAGCGGCGGCGGTTGTGGAGACGTTAAAAGCTAACGGTGTAATTGCCGACGACGGTAATGTAGTGGAACCCTCCAAACTCGATGCGGTAGAACTCCCGGCGGAACTGGAACCGGTTAAGGCGGAAGTTGTAAAGGTTATAGAACAGGGAAATGCGGTGGATATATCGTCGGTCGCTGCAATAACATACACAGAAACCATAACGGAAGAAAAAACGGTCAGCTACGAGGATGCCAAAGAACTCATCTCATACTTGGAGAATACGGGAATGGTCGATAAGAAAGGCAAAATCAAGGACACCATGAAACAAGCCCTTAATGCCGGAACGCTCGACCTGCCCGCAAAATTCGAGGCGGCGAAAGAAAAAATAAAGAACCTGATCACCGGAGCCGACCGCAAAGTCCCCATCCGGGATGCCTCGCGGGATGTAACCGTCCGGCTTAATAAGCAGGCTATGCTTTCACCGGAGTTTATTGAGCTTTGGGACAAAATCAAATATAAAACCTCTTACCGCGTTGCCGTAGATACGGACGAACTTATAAAAGGGTGCGTTAAGGATATATCCCGTATGGAGGCCATACCTAAAGCCCGTATTATATCGCAGTCGGCGGATATAAATATCGACCGCAGCGGAGTTTCACATACCGAGCGCGATTACCGGACAATGGATATTAAAAATCCTTACTCTACACTACCGAATGTTGTGGGTATTTTAAGCGAACAATGCCTTGTGACGCGTAAGACGGTTAACACCATCTTAAAAGAGAGTGTCCGGATAAAAGATTTCCTGAACAACCCGCAACTGTTTATCGAGAAAGTAACGGAGATTATCAACCATCACCGGTACCGGCTTGCCATCGACGG
>JAJBVT010000026.1:10087-24689 GCA_020859685.1 Rikenellaceae bacterium | reverse complement strand
CCTTTGTAGAACATCACAATATATTATACCCCCGCAAAACAGAGCGGGCGCCCCTAAGGAGTGCCCGCTTCACTATTCAGAAATTAATCGGTTACGCGTCGATATTGGCGTAGGTGGCGTGTTTCTCGATAAATTCCCGGCGGGGCGGAACGTCGTCACCCATCAGCATCGAAAATATACGGTCGGCTTCGGCCGCGCTCTCGATGGTTACCTGACGCAGTATCCTCGTCTCCGGGTTCATCGTGGTATCCCACAGCTGCTCGGCGTTCATCTCACCGAGACCTTTATACCGCTGCACATGCGCTCCCTTGGCGCCGAACTCCTCCGTAACCGCGTCACGCTCCTCGTCGCTCCAGCAGTACCGCTCTATCTTACCTTTTTTATAGAGGTAGAGCGGCGGTGTGGCTATGTAAACATGGCCGTTCTCGATAAGCGCCTTCATCTCCCGGAAGAAGAACGTCAGCATAAGCGTAGCTATATGGCTACCGTCCACGTCGGCATCGGTCATTATTATAATTTTATGGTAACGGAGCTTCTCCATATTGAGGGCCTTGCTGTCCTCGTCGGTGCCTTTGGATACTCCGATGGCAAGGAACATGTTCTTTATCTCCTCGTTCTCCCACATCTTGTGTTCCTGCGCCTTCTCCACATTGAGGATCTTACCTCGAAGCGGCATAATGGCCTGAAACTCACGGTCGCGGCCCTGTTTGACCGTACCGCCCGCCGAGTCCCCTTCGACAAAGAATATCTCGGTGCGCACCCTGTCCCTCGACGAACAGTCGGCCAGCTTGCCCGGAAGCCCGGACCCCGAAAGGACGGTCTTCCTCTGGACCAGTTCCCTCGCCTTACGGGCCGCGTGGCGGGCCGTGGCGGCAAGGATAACCTTCTCCACAATCTGGCGGGCATCCTTCGGATGCTCCTCGAGGTAGTTGCTCAACGCCTGTGCGATAGCGTAATCCACAGCTCCGGCCACCTCGCTGTTACCCAGTTTGGTCTTTGTCTGACCCTCGAACTGCGGCTCGGCGACCTTCACCGAAACGATAGCCGTAAGCCCCTCGCGGAAGTCGTCGCCATTGATTTCGAATTTGAGTTTAGACAGCATCCCCGACTCCTCGGCATATTTTTTCAGCGTACGGGTCAGCGCCCGGCGGAAACCCGTAAGGTGCGTACCCCCCTCAATGGTGTTGATATTGTTCACATAAGAGTGCACGTTCTCGGTAAAGCTGGTGTTGTACTGCAGGGCGGCCTCCACCGGTATCCCGTCGCGTTCGGTGTCGAGGTAGATAGAGTCCTGTATAAGCGGCTCGCGGTTAGCGTCGAGGAAACGGATAAATTCCTTCAGCCCCTCGGTCGAATAGTATTCGTCGCGTTTATAGTCGCCGTTCTCGTCCTTGTTCCTTTTGTCGGTGATATTAAGGTGCACCCCCTTGTTAAGGAACGCAAGCTCCCGCAGGCGGGTAGAGAGTATATCGTAGTTGTATTCCGAGACGATAAAAATCGTATTGTCCGGTTTGAAGGTAATGGTGGTACCCGTTTCGTCGGTCTCGCCCACAACCTCCAACTCCGATATCGGAGCACCCTTGCTGTATTGTTGGCGGTATATTTTGCCGTCCTTAGACCGCACCTCGGCCACCAGCAGGTTCGACAGCGCATTTACACATGACACCCCCACACCGTGCAAACCTCCGGACACCTTGTAGGAATCCTTATTGAATTTCCCTCCGGCATGGAGTACGGTCAACACCACTTCGAGCGCCGACTTACCCTCCTTCTCATGGTAGTCCACCGGAATACCGCGGCCGTCGTCCGACACGGTAATCGAGTTGTCCTCGTTGATTGTTACCTCTATATTCTTGCAATACCCGGCCAGCGCCTCGTCGATAGAGTTGTCCACCACCTCGTATACAAGATGGTGCAGCCCCTTCTCACCTATGTCGCCTATATACATGGCCGGACGCTTGCGCACGGCCTCCAGGCCTTCCAGCACCTGTATGCTGGAGGCCGAATATTCTTCCTGTTCCTGTTGTTTCGGTTGTTCCAATTCGTTGCTCATAATTCTCTTTTATCTCCTCTTTCCGACCCCGGGGGCCGGTCCTTTTATTGTCTTTTGTATTCCCGCGGCTAAGCCTGGACGGCTTCCGGAGCGGCAGCCGCCTAGTAATAGGGCGTCATATCGAGCTCTTCCACCCTGCCCTGCATAAAACGGAAGGTGCGCGACGGATATTCTTCTATGATGCCGATATTATGCGTAGACATCACCACCGAACAGCCGCCCCGGGCGATTTCCCTGAAAAGCTCCATAATACCGTTGGCCGAGGCAGGGTCGAGATTGCCCGTAGGTTCGTCCGCTATCAGCACCTCCGGGTTATTTATCAAAGCCCGCGCGATGGCAAGCCTCTGCTGCTCCCCGCCCGAGAGCTGGAACGGCATTTTGTACTCCTTGTTCACCAGACCCACGGTCCTCAGCACTTCGTCTATCCGGCGACGCATGTCGGTTTCGTTACGCCAGCCGGTAGCCTTCATCACATAATGAAGGTTCGAAAACACGTTCCTGTCCGTAAGCAGCTGGTAATCCTGAAAAACCACCCCGAGCCTGCGGCGCAGATAGGGCACGTCCTTCCTGCGAAGTCGGCGCAGGTCGTACCCTGCGACGTAGCCCATCCCCTCGGCAAGCGGCACTTCGGCATAAAGGGTCTTGAGTAGCGTACTTTTGCCCGAACCCACCTTGCCTATCAGATAGACGAATTCTCCCCTTCTCACACTGAAATCCACGTCGCTTAGCACAAGCTCACAGCCGCGCAGGCGGTTACGTCCTTTGCCGAGCTTTTTCCTTGCGTCGCGGATATGGTAAATAGATGCTCCGCGCAGTTCGATAACGTTTTTATCCGACATAACAGGGGTATGTGCAATAACTTACAAAGATAACTATTATTTCCCGTTTTTCCCACAAAAAAAGCCCTCCCAAGCGCTAATTTTCACCGCTTCCCGCCCGGTCGGACAGCTCTTCCGGTGTGGGCCGGAACTCCGGTCCGGTAACAGTACCGGAGCATCCGTCAGGGGGCCCGGTCGTTCCACGGAACACCGTCCTAAAATTCTGCAATTCAGCTCCAGACAATCTGGCCCCGACCCGAGGGCGATATTTTGAAGGCGGATCTATTTATATTAATTTTGACGGTAAACCCGCAAACGATGAAAACCGTCCGTTATTACGACGACATTTTCCAGGCCCATGCCGACCGTGAGTATCTGGCCGAGCAGGGCATACCCGCCGAGGTATTCAACGAGAATACCGGGTTCGTGCTTCCCATTACCTACGCCAATCCCACCATGAGGCCCTATATAGCCGTGCCGGACAGTTGCTACGAGCAGGCCGTGGAGCTAATCGGGCCGGAGCCGGAAGCGGGCGATAACTGCCCGGGCTGCGGAAGCAGCGACGTGGAGGTGGCCCTTCCGAAGAAGCACCGCTGGTTTACCCGCTGTATTATGGTACCATTAATGCTTTTCGGCACGGCGGGCGGCAACCTGCGCAAGGTCTGCCGGTGCAACTCCTGCGGCAGGGAATACAGATTATAAACCTTTATGGAAGACATACAGAAAGAGGTTCATCCGCTCGACCCGTTCCTGCCCGAGGGGGCGCGGATGCTGATGCTGGGCAGTTTTCCTCCCCCGCGGGCCCGGTGGAGCATGGAGTTTTACTACCCGAATCTCCAGAACGACATGTGGCGCATTTTCGGCCTCGTCTTTTTCGGGGACGCCAGATATTTCTTAAACCAGCCGGAACCCGGTTGTCCGGGTCCTAAACCGGCGTTCGACAGGGAGCGCATCGCAGCGTTCCTTACGGACAAGGGAATCGCCCTCGGGGATACGGCCCGCGCCGTTATCCGCCACAAGGGCAACGCCTCGGATAAGTTTCTGGAAATCGTGGAGCCTGTCGATATCGGGGGGCTGCTCACCCGGTTGCCGGAGTGCCGCTATATCGTCACCACCGGCGACAAAGCGACCTCCACGCTGGCCTCCCTTACCGGAGCGCCTGAGCCGCCAGTGGGCGGTTACAGCGAATTCTTATTCGCGGGCCGAACCCTTCGCCATTACCGGATGCCCTCCTCCTCCCGGGCCTACCCGCTGCCGATAGCCAGGAAAGCCGAAACCTACGCCGCCCTGATGCGCGAGGCCGGTCTATTATAATTCATTGAGGATGAGAACCGTAATTTGTTCCCTTATATTTCTGCTCTCCGGCGTACTCGCTTACCCGCAGGATTTCGATGCGCAGGTAGAACGGTGTCTCGGGTATTTTACCCGGGGTGAGACCGAACCGTTCGAAGCGACCTATCCGGGATTGTATACGGAGTATCTAAAAGAAGTAATCCCGGCCTACCGGGATGCCCTGCTCGCCGTTAAGGAGGGGGATACGGGACGGGCACTGTCCCACCTCTCCGAGCAGCTCGACCCGGACCTGTTTCTGGACGAACTGGCCACCGACAGCAATTTTATCCGGCTCCACGTCCTGCCGGAGTGGCATGAGCTGATGCGTCGGTACGAGGCCGTCAAAGCCGGTTATAATAACGAGGTAAGATTACGGCTCAAAGCGATTCAGGCAAAAGACCAGGGTATCAGGTTGCTGTATCTCAACACAGGCGATGGACCTGTGAAAGACAAAATGCACGAGTATATGCACGAGGTGGACGCGGAGAGTGCAGCGGAGGTGTGCGCCATCCTCGACCTCTACGGATGGCTGGGTCCGGATGAAATTGGGGAGGAAGCCAACGAGACCCTGTTTCTCGCGGTACAGCATGTCGGGGATGCCGATATCCAGCAAAAGTACCTGCCCATGCTTGCAGAGGCAGCAGCGGACGGACGCGCCGAATGGTGGCATTTTGCATTCCTTACGGACCGGACACTTATGAACCGGGGTCTCAAGCAGATATACGGCACTCAAAAAATCCTCTCCCGCCAGCCGGGCAAATCGTATATCGTCCCCCTCGAGCATCCGGAGCGGGTCGACGAGCTGAGGGCCTCTGTCGGACTGGACCCGCTTGCGGAAGAGCTGGCTGATTACGGAATGGAGTGGGACCTCGGGGAATACCTCCGTAACCTGCCCGATATAGAACGGATGTACCGGGAGAGGTACGAAGCGCTCACCGGAGAACATCGCAAAGCTGTTAAGGAAGATTGATACCGGTCCACCAAGAAAATTCCGGTAATACATTTTACACTAAGGTGAAATAAGTCTTCCTGGCAGATGTGCGGGCCGCTTAAAACAAGTTCTGAAAAGTGTAAATAGTTACCAAAAATTATTGTTAATGGAATACGGTAAATTATTCCGCCCGTGGACGGCGGAGGACGCTCCGCGGCTCGCCCTGCTTGCCGACGACCCGGCCATAGCCCGTAACCTGCGTGACGGTTTTCCCAGCCCATATACCCTCGCCGATGCGGAAGCGTTTATCGCCATGAGCACTGCACAGGACCCGGTATACAATTACGCCATCGTCCACGACGGTGATGTGGTCGGCGGTATCGGCCTCGTCCCGGGGCAGGATATCCACCGCGTCAGCGGTGAAATCGGATACTGGCTTGCCCCTCGGTACTGGGGATGCGGCATCGCCACCCGTACGGTCGAAGCATTCGGCCGCTCTGTTTTCTCAACCACTCAGATAATCCACATCCATACGGGTGTATTCTCTTTCAACCGGGCATCGGCCCGGGTTCTCGAAAAAGCCGGTTTCCGTTATTTGGGAAGCATGCACGAATGCGCCGTTAAAGACGGCGAAATCATAGGTTTGGACTATTACGAACTATGCAAAAGTAAAACGGTGTAACCACCGGAAATTCAAACCGGCTTAATACCGGATTTATGTGAAGTTATAGATAAATTGCCGGAGCACACCGCACCGTAAACCCCGAGCCGGGAGCCTAAAAGAACCGGGGAGCGAAAATCCCGTAGAACATCATCACCCCGCACACCGTAATTTTCAGGACCGTTCCGATAAAAAATGCCGCGAAAGCCCCGAGGGCAGCCCTAAACGCACGGTCGCCTTTTCCGCTTCCTCCGACCAGCTCGCCAATCAACGCTCCTGCAAACGGACCGATGAATATTCCCAGCGGCGGAAAAAATATAAACCCGACCAGCATACCTATCCACGTTCCTCTGGTCGCCGCCGGCGACCCGCCGCTTCTTTTAGCCATAAGCGGGGCAAGGTAGATATCCGTTACCGTAACGGCTACGGCGACTACCGCCCACGATATCAGAAATTCCCGGCTGAAATCCGCCATGCCGCTGATACCGACCGCAAGCAGCCCGAGATAGCTTACCGGCGGCCCGGGAATTACCGGAACCAAACTACCAATCATTCCGATAATCAGAAGAATCACACCTACCACGTAAAGAAATATATCCATTGGGTAAAGCAGTTAACCGGGGTTTTCCGCAGGCCCGTTCCCGGTATTCAACATTCGAGTTATTTAAATCAGTATTACGGCAAGAGCCACCATAAATCCGCCCGTAAATCCGGCAGCGACCTGCGCAGGTGTGTGCGCTCCCAGATACATTCGGGCTGAGGCCAGCGCCCCGCAACCCGCTATCATAGCCACGACAGCAGGGAAGAAATGGGCGATTCCGCTCACGTCTATAAGCAACAACATGGCGAGCGTACCGCCGGAAGCCAGCATGTGTATGCTTATCTTCCAGTAAAATGTCACGATAAACGCCAGTGTGATACATGCCGCCCCGGCAAAGAGGAATTTGCCCAGCAGATAGCCGCCGAACATCCCGCGTACCATAAAGCCGCACAATACGTAACACATTGCCGTTATCATCAGGGGCAGCACCCGGTCGCGCCTGTCGCCGAGCATAATTCCCTTAACTATCCCCATACTGTGCAGTAACCCTATGCACAGCATCGGCACGACACAGGTGTTGAGCAGTATCACCAGTGTAAAATAGATCTTCATCCGGCCGGGAATATAGCCGAGCAGGGTATTACCGTAGAGCAGAGCCATTACCGCCACCAGCGGCATTATCAGCGGACTCATGACGGTAGAGATTACTTTGGAAGCAGTGAGCCAAACGCCGCTACGTTCCCCGTCCCGCAGGTACCGTCCATCTTCCAGGCCAATTACGCCCTTACCCTCGCTGCAGTCGGCCCCTACGGTATCGTCCACCTCCGGCCACCCCCCACCGAAGGCGATATGCCCGGTGGGCATTATACCGCCTGACGGGGAGATACCTCCGTCGCAGGGGCCCGACTCTCCGGCCGACGTGCCCGAGCCGCCTTCCGGGCCACCGAATTCCCCACTCGACGGGCCCGATCCGCTTTCCGGGCAACCGAACTCCCCGTCCGACGGGCCGAACCCGCCGTCCGGCCGACCGAAGCCACCGCCTGCCGCAACATCGGCACCCGGACCGTCAGAACCGCGGGGTTCCGACCCCGCATCGCACCCGCCCGAACTGCCGTTATCCGGCCGTATGTTTTGTTCCTGTTCTTCGCGCATTGATACTGCTAAAAAATAACTCCCCTTCAGGCACGCCAACCGTTTCAACTCCCCGTAGATAGTATACACATCTACCCCTGCTTGCAACCGTGCCCGTCGATAACCTTCCCCAACGTTTCGAGGTAGGGTTCAATTTCTACTCCGCCTTCGATGGATTTCTTCCGGCGTGTCCCCCATCCGTCCTCCACCATATCCGGCCTGCCTCCGTCGGAGCCGGTCCCCTTATCGAAACCGGAGAAGGTCAAACCCGTCGACTGCCAACTTCCCGCAAAGGAACCGACTATGGTACGGATTATTACAGTAAGAATTTTTCTCATTTTCCCGGTTTTCCGACCCGGTAAAGATAACGAATTAATGCGATTTCTGAATATCGAATCAAAGCCGGACGCATTGCTGAAAAGCAAATTTTAAGTATAGTGTCCCGGTAGTATAAGAGGCCGATTTCAGCTTTTAAAGAACTTCGTTTAGCCCGGAATTATACATGAGCGGCGGTCCTCCGCCCCGACCCCGACGGGCTTAAGCTCCCACTCCTCTTCCTTGTTGCGGCCCACCCGGCCACATAAAATAAGCAACGGCCCGGTTACCCGGGCCGCCGCCGCATCTGTTTCGACAATCTATATCTCCTTTCTCAGCCGGGCCACCGGAATACCGAGCATCTCGCGGTATTTTGCCACCGTCCGGCGGGCTATCTGGTACCCCTTCTCGTTCAGGATATCCATAAGCACCTCGTCGGTGAGCGGTTTGCGCTTGTCCTCGTCGCGTATACATTCCGAGAGGATATTCTTTATCTCGTACGACGACACTTCGGCTCCGCTGTCGGTGTGCATCGCTTCCGAGAAGAGCTGCTTCAAGGGTATTATACCGAAATGCGTCTGGATATACTTGCTGTTTACCACCCTCGATATGGTGGAGACGTCGAGACCCGTGCGGTCGGCTATATCCTTGAGTATCATCGGACGGAGTTTGCTCAGGTCGCCGTCCTCGAAATACTCGCGCTGGTAGTCGTATATCTCGGTCATGGTGCGCATCAGGGTATCCTGCCGCTGCTTTATAGCCGAAATAAACCACTTGGCCGAGTCTATCTTGCTCTTTACGAACTGGATGGTCTCCTTGTCCTCCTCCCGTTTCGCCACGCCGCCCTGACCGGCCATCTCCTGCATCATTTCCATATACCGGCGGCTGACGCGCACTTCGGGCACGGTACCCGAGTTGAGACGAAGTTCCTGCTCGCCGCTGCTGTTGTCGAGTATGAAATCGGGGATAATATAAGGCAATGCGTCGCTTCCGCCTTCGTTGTGAAGGTTGCCGGGCTTGGGCGACAGGCTTATAATCTCCTCTATCGCATCCCTGAATTCGTCTTCGGTAATCCCGAGACGGGCCATCAATTTCTCGTAATGTTTTTTCGAAAACTCCGTAAAATAGGTGGTGAGTATCTTCTTGGCCAGCTTTCGGGCGGGGGTGGTCATGGGCCTGTTACACAACTGCAAAAGCAGGCATTCCTGCAATGTGCGCGCACCCACACCTGCCGGCTCCAACTGCTGTATCTCCTTGAGTATGCACTCCAGCTCCTCCTCCGTGGTCTCGATACCGAGACTGAAGGCGATATCGTCGGCAATGGACGGAAGTTCACGGCGCAGGTATCCGTCCTCCTCGATACTGCCGATAAGGTATTTGGCGAGGGTCTCCTGCTCTGGTGAAAGGTTACGGAACCCTATCTGCTCCTCGAGCGATTCGCTGAGCGACCGCCCCCGGGTAATATAGACGTTGTAAGGTTTATCGTCGCGCGAAAAGTTATTTGCATGGTACCGGTAACCGGGCGTGTCGTCGTTCAGGAAATCGTCCATCGTAATCTCCTCCTTCTGCTCCTCTTCCTCCTTTGCTTCCTGATTCACCTCCTCCTCGAGGACCGGATTCTCCTCTATCTCCTGCTTAATCCTCTGCTCCAGTTGAATGGTCGGCAGTTCCAGCAGTTTAATCATCTGGATCTGCTGCAGAGAGAGTTTCTGCAGGAGTTTCTGTACCTGTTTCTGACTTATTGCTGACATTTCGCTCTATTTGATTTCAGGGAATTTTCACCCGTAGTTAAACCTTCCGCACAAAATCGCCACTCCCGTTTATCAAATATATCCCCCGGTTACTCGGTTTCGCACCCGGGCTTTAGAATTCGGCGTTTTTGGGAGTCCGGGGGTATGGAATCACGTCCCTGATATTGGCCATTCCCGTAATGAAAAGCAGGAGCCGTTCGAGACCCATCCCGAAACCGCTGTGCGGGGCGGACCCGAACCTGCGAAGGTCGAGGTACCACCACATCTCCTCGGCCGGGATACCTATCTCGGCCATCCTTCCGGTGAGCACGCCCATATCGGTCTCACGCTCCGAGCCGCCGATTATCTCGCCTATCTTCGGGAACAGCACGTCCATGGCGCGGACGGTTCGGCCGTCCGCGTTCATTTTCATGTAAAACGCCTTTATCTCTTTCGGATAGTTTATCAATATTACGGGTTTTTTAAAGTGCTGTTCCACCAGGTAACGTTCGTGTTCGCTCTGAAGGTCCAGACCCCAGCCCACCGGGAACTCAAATTTCATACCACTCTTCGACAGTATATCTATACCCTCCGTGTAGTCAAGCCTTACGAACCCGTTCTCGGCCACAAAGCGCAGGCGCTCGATAAGCTCCGGGTCGTACATCTTGTTAAGGAACTCCAAGTCGTCCGCACAATTGTCCAAAGCGTACCGGATAAGGTATTTGAGAAAGTCCTCGGCCAGGTCCATATTGTCCTCAAGTTCGTAGAAGGCCATCTCCGGCTCAATCATCCAGAACTCCGCAAGGTGGCGCGGGGTGTTGGAGTTCTCCGCCCGGAACGTGGGGCCGAAGGTGTAAATCTTCGAGAGGGCCATCGCGCCCGTCTCACCTTCGAGCTGCCCGGACACAGTGAGGTTGCACTGCTTGCCGAAGAAGTCCTGCGAATAATCGACCTTGCCCTCGTCCGTTCGGGGCAGATTGTTCAAATCCAGAGTCGTAACCTCGAACATCGCCCCGGCCCCCTCGGCGTCGCTGCCCGTGATAAGCGGGGTATGGAGGTAGAAGAAACCGTGGTCGTTAAAATACTTATGGATGGCGTACGACATAGCGTGGCGGATACGAAGCACCGCGCCGAAGGTGTTGGTGCGCGGACGCAGATGCGCTATCTCGCGCAGGAACTCGAGGGTGTGGCCCTTTTTCTGGAGCGGGTAGGTCTCCGGGTCGGCCGACCCGTACACCTCTATCTCCCGGGCCTGCACCTCGACCGGCTGGCCGGAACCCATACTCTCCACCAGCGTACCCTCCACGCGCAGGCACGAACCGGTGGTTACCCTCTTCAATAGCTCCTCGTCGAACCCCGCCACATCGACCACTACCTGTATATTATTGATGGTCGTACCGTCGTTCAGGGCGATGAACGCGACGTTCTTGTTACCCCTCTTGGTACGTACCCAACCCTTTACGGTTACTTCTATATCGCGTTCGCCGCATTGGAGCAGGTCCGCGATTTTTGGTCTGTTAGCTTCTTTCGACATAGCTGTGGTTATAATTGTGTGTTTTATTCGATTTATCCGGCGCCTTTATGGTACAGCCGTCCTCTCGCGGGCACCCCGTCCGGATCACAAATATCGGTATTTTTTCCCAAACGGTATATAACCGAACGACCGGCCGTTTAGCTTCGGCCGGTCGTATCCTTTTATCCGTCGCCGGAATATCAATAACTACCCGTGTAGCCGTTGTAGGAAATTTCCACCGCGTTACCGCACGAATTGGATGCGGTATCGTCGTACCAGTTGTATTTAACCTGATTGCTCGGGAAATCCGCGAGGGCCAGCGCCGAACGGTCCATTATCGCGGTCTCGGTTCCGCCGTAGATAAGATAGAGCGAGCACGAGGGTTTGTACTTCACGCTCTTAGCCTCGTAACGGGTATGGATACCGCCCGAGAACACTCCGTTCCCTTCGCTGTAACCCGAGAGGTAAAACGCCGCGGCCAGTATATCGTTGTAGTAGAACGAACCTCCGCCCTCGTTGATAAGCGTGTACGACAGCTCCGAAGAGGCATGGGTCTCGGTTCCGATATAGGAACGGCAATAGCCCGATATGTTCCAGGAGTTGGCTCCGTAATCGCCCGGCTCGATATAATAGAAGTCGAATACGTTGTTGAATTTATCGGTATACATCGTGGGGAACCAGACGTCGTACGAATTACCGGGCATCGTGATTTCCCACATGCTTCCCGCGTCGTATATTTCGGTCAGGGTGTACCCGTTGGTCTCAATCACCACGGTACCCGAACGGTAACACTGCTCCTTATCGAGGGCATCCGTATCGTTGAAAACTATGGTCCATACCGAGCCGGAGCGGGTCACGCTTCCGGAGCCGAACAGGCGTTCCACGGCCTTGGCCGTCTCTTCCTCCACATCTTCGTCCTCGTCCTCCTCCTGCACCACTATCTCCGCTTCGGTATAGTCAACCCCGAGGGTTTCTGCCGTTTCTATAAGCGTGTTGAGTTTCAGGGCAATGGTAAGGGGGTCCAGCTCAAGATTTACCTGCGCCTTGGCGGTGTTGTAGATACTTACTCCCGCGCTTAGTTCACTCACGGCAGTCTCGTTGCTGTCGAGACACGAAGTCAGCCCGGCGACGGAAAATATGATTAAAAAAAGGAAAAGTTTTTTCATTATGTAGTCTTTGATTTCTCTATCCGCTTAATTCCAAGATGCAAATATACACTTTAACGTTGCAACTTCCGATTTATTTTGTGGTTTTAAAAGTCCACCGGAATTTTATCCTCTGTTCACAGGGGGTCTGTCGGGAGAAAATTCCGCATATTCCATGCGTTTGGGACATAACCCGGCAGGATAGTTTTTTATCGATGCAAAATATTATCTTTGCCTGTTATACGACCATCCCTCGAAGGATTAATGCGAAACAGTTACAGAAAACTTTCATCCGCCGAAACAGCGCAGTTGACCGCCAACGGCTGCTCGGCCGCGGACTGGGGTCGAATCTACGTAAAGGAGACGACCGACCCGGGAAGCATCCGTATGTGCCGGTTTTCGGGCGAGGTACGCATAGGCAGGTGCGGGGGGACGGTAACCGACCCCAACGGTGTGGTGCGCAGGACGGGTATTTACAACTCCACCCTTATCGACACCACCGTCGGGGACGACTGCCTCATAGAGAATACCGGTACCTATCTCGCCAACTGCGATATAGGCGACCGGGTAATAATCGAAAACACCGGCACTCTCGCCTGCACGGGCGGGGCTACGTTCGGCAACGGCACCGAGGTCTCCTCCATAAACGAAGCGGGCGGAAGGGAGGTGCCAATATCCAACGGCCTTTCGGCACAGGCGGCATACATCATGGCGCTATACCGCCACCGGCCCGCGGCGGTGGAAGCCCTCGCGCGGCTGATAGCGGACTACTGCGATGGCGTCCGCTCGGACAGGTGCACGGTAGGTGACGGGGCGGTGATTAGCGGATGCGGAAATATCGTGGACGTCTGCATAGGTCCCGGTGCGGTAATAAAGGGTGCCGCGGAACTTTCGAACGGCACGGTGAACAGCACGGCCGAAGAACCGGCCCTCATCGGCACCGGCGTGATAGCCAAGAACTTTATCTGCATGGAAGGTTCGCACATGACCGACGCGGTATCCGTCGACCACTGCTTCATCGGGGCGGCATGCAGGCTGGAGAACGGGTTTATGTCTACCCACTCGCTGTTCTTTTCCAACAGCGAACTGGGGGGCGGCGAGGCGGCATCCATTTTCGGCGGACCCTACACCGTATCTCACCACCGCTCGTCGCTTCTGATAGCCGGATATTTCCTCTTCTTCAACGCCGGCAGCGGGTCGAATCAGAGCAACCACCTGTTCAAGGCGGGGGCCGTGCATCAGGGTATACACGAACGGGGCTGTAAATTCGGCAGCAACTCGTACATTATGCTTCCCTCGCGCGAGGGGGCTTTCACCGTGGTTATAGGCAAGCATACCAGCCACCACGACACGTCGGACCTGCCGTATTCATACCTTATCGAGGATGCGGGCAAATCCTCGCTTCACCCCGCGGCCAACCTGCGCAGTTACGGCACCCACCGTGACCTGCAGAAGTGGCCCGCGCGCGACCGGCGCCTCGTCAACCGTACCGACCGTATAAACCAGAGCGAGCACAATCCCTACCTTGCCGTCAAGGTATCCCGGGCGTTGGAAATCTGCCGCAGGCTGGCTTCGCGCGAAGGGGTGGAGACGCACTCTTACAACCGGGTCAGGATTAAGAACGTGGTCCTGAAGCGCGGCATCCAGCTTTACGAACTTGCACTGGATGCGGCCGTAGGTACCATTCTGGCCGAAGGCCGCGAGCGGGAAGTTCTCCCCTGCGGGGAGTGGGTGGACGCGGCCGGTATGTACCTGCCGCGTACCGAAATGGAACGGATTCTGGACATGCTCGAAGAGGGCAGGTTCGGCACGGTTGCCGCTCTGGAGACGGAATTGGACTCGATACACAACTCTTACCGCGACCATGCTTACGCATGGGCGCTGGCAGAGCTGGCAAAAATCACCGGACGGGAACCCTCGCCGGAAGATATTGGGGCGGCTATCGAACGGGGCCGCGCGGCCTCCGAATCGCTCACCGCCATGCGCACGGAGGATGCCCAGCGGGACCGGGACACCCTGATGGAGACCGGTTACGGTATCGATTCCACCGACCCGGAAGAGCGCAAGCGGGACTTCAGGTCGGTAAGGAAGCTGTAAATAAGGCCGATGCCCGCGGCATGACACTCCGAAGGTGAACTTAAATAAATGCCATCCCGAGAAACCGTAAGGCGACGAAGGATTAAGAAAATATGTCATCCTGAGGAGCGATGACGGCGAAGGATCTACCTTTTCTCACTTACGTTCGAAATGACCAATATAAATGTCATCCTGAGAAACCGTAAGGCGACGAGGGATTAAGAAATATGTCATCCTGAGGAGCTAAGCGACGAAGGATCTTCCTTTTCTCACTTACGTCCGGAATGACAAATATAAATGCCGTCCTGAGAAACCGTAAGGCGACGAGGGATTAAGAAATATGTCATCCTGAGGAG
>JAJBVT010000026.1:0-9987 GCA_020859685.1 Rikenellaceae bacterium | reverse complement strand
TCCTGAGAAACCGTAAGGCGACGAGGGATTAAGAAATATGTCATCCTGAGGAGAGAAGCGACGAAGGATCTACGGCTAAAAACAATTCACATCCCGAGCGTGAAAAGAACCACCGGAAATAAAATTCTATAACACAAAATGAAGCGAATATCCCTATCACTAATCACAATACTCGCCGCCCTTTCCGCGACGGGACAACGCATGCCCGAAGGTACCGAGCACCTCGACCCGTCGGCCGGTTGGGCCGGCCCGGCCGTGTTCCGGACGGAGTTTATCAGCTACGATATTCGCCAGCTTGCCGAAGAGGGCGACCCGTCGAAAAACAGATACTACATGCCCGTTACGTTCGACGAGTCCGCGCCCGCACAGGGCGGCACCCTCTACCGGACTTCCGTGGAGATACCGTACATGTGGCTCGACAGGGACGTCTACCTCCAGATAACCGGTCTGGACTCCTACTATATATATATAGGTAACGAGATGGTCGCCTACGGAGAGGACAGCCGCATACCGATGCAATTCCTGATTTCGGGCCATATCACCGACGGCCAGAACACCCTCGCTGTCCTCCACGCTCCGGGCATCGTGCCGCAAATCGAAGAGAACGCCACTCCGGCGGCAGGCCAACGGCCCGAAGTATTCATTTTCTCCCAACCCAAAATCTGCATCGAGGATTACAGGCTCCGGTTCTTTCCCGACTCCACGAAGTCTTACGGAATTTTCAATGTCCGAATTGCCGTCTCGAACAGTTACAACACGGCCGAGGAGGTGACCGTCGGGTACGATATCTACTCCCCGCAGGGCAAACTGCAATATTACGATATGCGGCAGACAACCGTGGACGGAAGGGGAAGGGATACGTTACGGTTCAACGAGTTTATCTATCAAACCAATACCAACGAGTGGACTCCCGACAATCCGGCCCTCTATTACGGTATGCTTACCGTCCGCCGCGGCAACCGGATGGTCGAATACATCCCGTTCAAAATCGGTTTCGGTAAAACCGAATACGCCGACGGGGCGATACTGCGCAACGGCAGGCCGGTGAAACTGAACCCCGTAACCTATAACGCCGTCACGCCGGAAGGCGCCCGGGAGGCCCTTGCCGGGTTCAAAACTCAGGGTTACAACACGGTCTGTCCGGATTATCCGCAGCCGGTATGGTTTTACGACCTGTGCGACGAGCTCGGTTTCTGGGTCCTCGACAACGCCAATATAAACCCGTCGCCGACCGACCTGGGCCGGATTCCCGGCGGAGAAATGGCCAACAGCCCCGAATGGCTCGGCAGGTTCCTCAAGCGCGCCGAGTCGCTCCGTGCCCGTAACCTCAACCGCACTTCCGTGATAGGCTGGTCGCTCGGCGGCGATTCGGGGAACGGCTACAACCTCTACAAAACCTATATCGATCTGAAGGAGCGCGAACCGTTCCGCCCCGTAATCTATACACATGCCCGCGGCGAATGGAACACCGATATCCGGTTCGATTCGGAGCCGTTTTAACCACCGGATGCAATACAAACTATCGGTATGGTAATCGACCTGATTGTAGTCGGGAAAACGGATTCGGCGGAGGTGGAAGCCCTCGTTACGGAGTACCAGAAACGGGTGAACCGTTACGTGAAGTTCGGTATCGTTATGGTGCCGGATGTGCGCGCCTCGAAGAACACCACCCCGGAAATGGTAAAACGGTCGGAGGCGGCCCTGATAATGAAACAGCTCGCGCCGGGCGACCATGTGGTCCTGCTCGACGAGAAGGGCGGGCAGTTGCGCTCCGTGGAGTTCGCGGCATGGATGCAGAAAAAGATTAACGGCGCCACACGCAGGCTGGTATTCGTCATCGGCGGACCGTACGGTTTCGACCGGGAGGTTTACGCCCGGGCGAACGAAGCGCTGTCGCTGTCGAAGATGACCTTTTCCCACCAGATAGTCCGGGCCATCTTTACCGAACAGCTTTACCGCGCCTTTGCAATCCTGCGGGGCGAACCTTATCACCATGAGTAGACGGCCGCGGTTCCTAAACAGCCTGCCGAGAGTTCCGGAATTTTCCCGCCCCCATTCTCATTAAGGTAATTGTTTACACTGGTGTGAAACTCCGTCTGCTTGCAGACGTACGGCCCACCGGGGCGGGTCGGGCCACCCAAAACAAGTAGTGTTATTTGGAAATAGTTAACTGGAACAATATTCCGGTCCGACACCGGCAACAGCCGACGGTTATCACAGAATCCGGTTACCTCTCCACCATATAGAGGAGATACTCCACGGCAAGAACCCCGAGTCCGATAAAATCTATATATACTACCGACCCCGGCCCGCCGTACATCCTGCCGAGCTGGGTGTTACCGGCACTCTCCCGGTTCATCAATACATAAGTGTGGTACAGCTCCTGGTTGGCCATACTCTTTGACCTGAGAGCATAACCCATCAAATCCCCGCTTACGAGCGTCGGGTTCCGGGAAATATTGCGGAGGTTGTTAGCGCGTATATAATTTTTCGTCCAGGAGTTCAGGTCGGGAACCGTTTTACGGCTGCCGGAAGGGTAGCCGCCGAAACCCATCATACCGTGCCCGGCGGGCAAGAGTGAAATCCCGGAATTATAAAGGGTAATATTGGCGGGCAGCAGTTCCACTTCCGGAAGCGGTCCGAACTCCGGCAACCCGTCGCTGAACGACTTACCGTCCTGCGCACAGATATTGCCCGTGAATAGCAATACGGAGAAAACAATAAAAAACGCTGCTCTGCTTTTCATGCCGTTCTGCTTAAATACGATGTAATCTGCAATATACAACAAATTCTTCACCGAAAAATTCCGGTACGGCTTCCAATATATAAAAAGCCTGCAAAACAACGGGGTCGACCCCCATGGGAGCGCTTCTTACGTAAAAATGTAATTTTCTATTTCCGTCCTCCCTTGCCGATACGGAACTCGGTCCGCATATATCCCACCTTCTGGGGCGCCGTGAACTGTGTTACCCCCAACCGTCCGGCCCCGATGAAGTCCACATACCGGATACTCCTCATCCGGACGTTCATCCTCTCTAACTGAGTATCCCCGGCCGCCGTCCTGTTCATAAGCATTTCGGTCCGGTAAAATTCCAGGCCCGCGGGATTATTCATCCCTGCCGCAAAATCCATGATACTTCCGTCCGCCAGCGTCCGGTTGACCGGAATCTCCCGCAGGTTGTTGTCCCCGCTGAATTTTGCCTGCCACTGCCGGAGATTTTCCGTGTATTGCTCGTTACGGTGGAGGGGGTTATTGTAATCAGGTCCGGGAATATAGGGCAGGACCATCGCATCACCGGGAACAGACACCACGGGATAATCCCGCACGCCGGACCGCAACAGGGTGTCCTCCACCGGACCGCCCGAAGGATCCTGACCCCAAGACGCCTCAAATACGCCGAGACCGAAAAGGTACGGTATGACCTTGCAAAGGGTTTTCATTGTCGGCTGGTTATCGGCAGGCCGCCCATCTGTTTTTCCGTCCGGGACGACATAGCCATTTTAAAATGAACGACCATACAATTCGATTATTTCGTGCTTCTTGCAACTATTATCACCAATATACAAAAAAAACAGGAGGGAGCCTCCCGGCTGCCTCCTGTTTTTATGGGGCACAGAACCCCAAAACTACTAACCCAAACTTAAATAAATGAAGAAACTTTATTGCTCATACCCCAAGCTGTGCCTACGGTATGACCTTATCAATTCAGCTTTCACATGATTAACTGCAAAACCTGTGCCATTATTGTGGCGGTCGATAATTTTTTTCAATAAAGAACCCTCTACTTACTCAAGATGTAATACAAAATTACAATATATTATTGTATTATTCTAATGTATGATTGCTTAAACGGGACTGATTCAGGCGATTACAACCAAAACGACCGTAAATAAGTACAAAACTGCTATTGCCATCAATCAAAAAACCGCAGGACTATTCCCGCGGTTTCCCGAAATCTTGTATTACGAGTTATTCAGCAGTGCCGTTTTTCTTTTCACGCGCATAGCGTTCGTTAAGACCGTCGACCACTATCTGGGTTATATCTAACCTCGGGTCGGCGTTGAGAATCGGGGTCACCCCGCTGGTGGTAAGTATCACCCCGTAACGGTGGTCGCTGTTGAACTCCTCGATAAAAGTAGTAAGGTTGTGGTAAATATTGTTCATCATCACCTCATTCTCCTCGGCAAGCTCCTGGGTTACCTGCTCCCGGTGCTGGTAAAAGCTCTGCTCCTGCCTTTGCAGACGTTCCTGCAATTCGGCGGCCTGAGCCCGGGTAACCAATCCCTTTTCGATCTTTTCCTGATAATCGGCAAAGGCCCTTTCGAGGCTCCTGCCTTTCGAAGTGAGTTCGGTTTCGGCCTTGCCCGCCTTCTCTTCGAGGGCTGCGCTGAGTTCGGCCACCATTTCGTAGCCTTCCATCAGCACATCGAGGCGTATGTATGCTATCTGGCTGCTGACTTCCGCCACCACGGTCGTATCCGTACCTGTACGCGCCGAGCCTCCGCCCTGCCCGTTATTGTTACAAGAGACGGCCAATAGTGCCGCTGCGGCAACCGTTACGATTATTTTCTTCATATTATGCAGATGTGGTTTTATATAATGTTGAAAAGTTTACTGCCCGCAAAGATATAAATTTTTTTACGTTTGGTTACATTTGTCCTTCAACGGAAAAACATACGGTAAGTTATGTACGAATATATAAAAGGTACGGTAGCGGAGCTGAATCCGGCCTACGCCGTGCTGGAAGCGGGCGGAATCGGTTATTACATAAACATTTCCCTTCAGAGCTATACGGAATTGCAGGGCGCCGGGGAGGCTAAACTCCTTCTGCATTATATAGTGAGGGACGATGCACGTATATTTTTCGGGTTCACCACCCGTGCCGAGCGCGACATCTTCCGGCTTCTTATCGGGGTGTCGGGCGTCGGAGGCAACACCGCCCGTATGATACTCTCGACCTATTCCCCCCGTGAGCTGGTGAATATAATAGCCACCGAGAACGCGGGCCTGCTGAAAAACGTGAAGGGGCTGGGGCTGAAAACGGCCCAGAAAATAATCGTGGAGCTGCGGGACAAGATGTCGGCGGTCGGTGAGTCCGGGGGCACCGGTGCCGCGGCCGGAGCGGCGGTCCCGGGCGAAGGCTGCTACGACGAGGCGATGGCCGCCCTCACCATGCTCGGGTTCGCCCGGGCGGCGTCCGACAAGGCCCTGCGGGCAATTCTGAAAGGGGACCCCGGCATCGCGGTGGAGGAAGCCGTGCGGCAGGCCCTCAAAAAATTGTAGGCCGTCCCACCTGCAATGGCGGCACGGGTTATGTTAAGGAAACGTTAATAATATTACGCGGCCGCGAAGGATAATCAGATTTGTAATACTTTTGCGCATAGTTTTCATAAATTGATGTTTTATTGCGATTTAAAGCAGTAACTTAATTAATACCCAAGCAGTCCTATGGACACTATCTTTACCGTATCGGTCGGTATATTAATGGCTCTCGCGATAACCGGCCTCGTGGTAGGCGTAGCGAACGACGCCGTGAATTTCCTCAATTCCGCATTAGGTTCCAAAGCCGCACCTTACTGGGTGATAATGACCGTGGCCTCGGTAGGCATCATGGTCGGGGCGCTCACCTCGAGCGGGATGATGGAAGTAGCACGTTCGAGGGTGTTCTATCCCGGCGAATTCACTTTCTCGGAGATTATGATGCTTTTCCTCGGGGTGATGTTCGCGAACGTTATCCTGCTGGACCTTTTCAATACCTTCGGCCTTCCGACGTCCACCACCGTATCGCTGGTCTTCGGGCTGCTCGGTTCGGCGATAGCCGTCGCGGCGGCAAAGATATGGGCCGACCCGTTGCTTCACGGTAACGATCTCCAGAACTTTATCAATTCG
Source organism: Rikenellaceae bacterium (assembly GCA_020859685.1). Taxonomy (GTDB): domain Bacteria; phylum Bacteroidota; class Bacteroidia; order Bacteroidales; family Rikenellaceae; genus WRDF01. The sequence continues at coordinate 4,097 of JAJBVT010000026.1, read as the reverse complement.
GGCAACGCGATGGTCATAATCTCGGCAATTCTCGTTTCGGTTGCCGTAGCCTTCGTTATCGGTTCGATCGTGATGTACCTCACGCGTATAATATTTACGTTCCGTTACCACAAGGTGTTTTCGCGTGTAGGTTATATGTGGTGCGGTATAGCTTTTACGGCCATCACCTATTTCGCCCTTTTCAAAGGGCTCAAATCGTCAGGGCTGGTATCGCCGGAACTTATGACCTACATAGGCGATAACCTCGGCCTTTCGCTGCTGGTTATATGGGTGGTGTGCAGTATATTAATGGCTATCCTGCAACACCTTTTCAAAGTCAATATCCTGAAGGTAACCATACTTGCCGGGACGTTTGCGCTTGCTCTGGCTTTCGCGGGGAACGACCTTGTGAACTTTATCGGGGTGCCCATCGCCGGATGGGATTCCTACAAGATAGCACAGGCCGGCGGAGGCGCCGACATGATGATGGGTGACCTGATGAAGCCCGTGACTGCTAATTTCAGTTTCCTCGTACTTGCCGGGGTGATTATGGTTATAACACTTTGGACCAACAAGAAAGCACAAAGTGTAAGTGAAACCGAAATTAACCTCGCCAAACAGGACGAAGGCGTGGAACGATTCGGCTCTACCATCATATCGCGTTCGCTTGTAAGGGCTGCTATAAGCATTAATAAAAGTACCGAAAAGATAATACCCGAGTCGTTACGCCGGTTCGTGGAGAAACGGTTCCTGCCGCTCCGGCCGCAGGAAGACGAAGCGGACAAAGCTCCCTTCGATATGATAAGGGCTACTGTAAACCTTACGGTCGCATCCATCCTTATTTCGGCCGCAACCTCCCTGAAACTCCCGCTGTCGACCACCTACGTGACCTTTATGGTGGCGATGGGCAGTTCGCTGGCCGACCGGGCCTGGGGTCGGGAGAGCGCCGTATACCGTATAACGGGTGTGCTGACCGTAATATCGGGTTGGTTCGTGACCGCACTGGTTGCGTTCGTAATTGCCTTCGGGGTTACTATCGCCCTGATGTACGGCGGTACGATAGCGATTATCCTGGTGACGCTTCTTTGCGCTTACATGCTCGTACAGAGCACCCTCCTGCATAAAAAGAGGGAAGCCAAGACCGAGGTGGTGCGCAAGAGCCTTGCCGGCAACAACGAGTCGGACGATATAATAGCATCCTGTATCGCGGAGGTGAGCAATACGATGGAAAACGTCACGGCTATCTACCGTGAAACCCTGCTGGGGGTTTTCAGGGAAGACCGGAAGATACTGCGCAAAGCGGTCAAGGAGTCCAACGAACTGTTCTACCTTGCCCGTGAGCGGAAGTATCAGGTGATGCCCACCCTGCAGAAACTCCAGAGCAACTATATCGAATCGGGCCACTACTACGTGCAGGTGGTGGACTATATGAGCGAGGTAACAAAGGCGCTGGTGCATATCACCCGTCCGTGTTTCGAGCATATCAACAACAACCATGAAGGGTTGTCGAAGGAGCAGATAGACGACCTTATCTATGTGAACGACGAGGTCGCCCGGATATTCGAACGTATCAACGTGATGCTCCGCAGCAACGATTTCGCCGACCTGGAACAGGTGCTCCGCATGCGCGACAAGCTGTTCGAGGACCTCGACGAGGCCACCAAGCACCAGTTGAAGAGGATAAAGGCGAAGGCCTCGAGCACGAAGGCCAGCCTGCTGTACCTCAATATCCTGACCGAGACCAAGACGATGGTCCTCCAGTCCCGCAACCTTCTGAAATCGCAGAAATATTTTATCGAGTACCGTAACAACGACGAGCCCGTCTGACCACCCGGCCCGGCCCCGGCGGGCGGTGTTTTACCGATGATTTCAGGACAATAATTGAATTTTCCCGACCTCCCGCACAATAAAACGGTGCGGGAGGTTGTTATATATGGGGTTATACCCCCGCCGCAAGACGGACCGGAGCTGTCCCGGGGTCCCGGACAGCGTCCGGCCGGAGTCCCCTGCCGAAGGGGTCGGCAAGTTGCTTTTAGCTGAAAAATATATAACTTTATAAGTTATAAGTAAGACTGGGAAGATGAATCGGTTTCGCCTGCAAATATTATACATCCCGCTGTGTGCGCTGTTTCTGGCAGGCTGTGGCTCGAAGGATGATAATACCGTGGCTGACCAGAGGACGGCAATCGAGAACTTCCTGACCAACGCCTACGGCGAAGACGGGTACGACAAGATAGACCGGGTCTACCGGGTGGCCATCGAGCGGGAAGGGAATTACAACCGGTCGCGGCGGCTGGAGAAGGGCGATATTGCGAGGTTCTACTTTGCCGGGTACGAGTTTACTTCGCGGAGAATCGAACCGGCGTTCTACTCCAACGTGGACTGGATAATCGAGGAGTTGCAGGACGCGGGGCTCGACCCGATATATTGGGACCAGGACATCGTGGAGGTCCGGCTCGGCGAGGGTAAAGTCATAAAAGGTATAGAAAAAGGCCTCGAAGGGTGCAGGGAGGGCGACTCGGTAAGGGTATTCCTTACGACCGACCTGGCATTCGGCTCATATTACATCTCCGATATGGACCTCTACTCGGCGGTCGAGTATGTAATCTGGCTCGAGGAGGTTGAAAAACAGTAAGGTAAACAATAAAACACTATATGAGATATCTGAAACTGGCGGCGCTTTTATTTGTGGCAGGTTTTACGGCCGTCTCCTGCGGGGAGAGGGAATCCGTAAGTTACACCGAGACGGAACTCGAGTCGTTCGAGGCCTGGATGGCGAAATATATCAACACCGACCCTGCCGATAAGGTGGCCACCGAGCTTCCCTACGGAGGGTATATACAATGGCTCCACACGGACAACACTGTTGCCGAGATACGGCCCGAGTGGGGTGATTACGTGGAGATAAACTACCGCGGGATGCTTCTTTCCGATTGGGACCACGAACTGGAGAGGGGAAGCATTTTTATGACCCGCTGGGAAGAGGATGCCGAGCGGCTCGGAACTTTCAACTACTACTGCCACTACGTTCCGCAGCTGATTATACACAACCTCAACAACTATATTATGCCCAGCATGCAGCAGGCCCTGCAATTGATGAAGCAGGGCGACGTAGTCCGTCTGTACCTGCCTTCCGACCAGTCCTCGGTGGTATCGGGGCTGACATTCGATACCAGCAGTAACTCCAATACGGGATACGGCGGCAATACGACTCAACCCACGCTCGTACCCGTTATAGTCGAGATGGAGCTGGTCAGGGTCGTAGAGCAGCCGCAGACGGACGAGGAGAGGTTCGTTATCGAGTACGCGGCCACGGAGTGGGGCCAGACGGTCGCCGACAGCGTGCGGCAGTATATTTTTATGAATATCGAGGAAGAGACCTCGACGGATATCGCCGGGCCGGACTCGAGCCTTACGGTTTACTACGCCGCAAGGCTGGCTTACGACGGTTTCCTGCTGGGAACGAATATCGACTCCATCGCCGAGAAGAATAACCGCACGGCCTCCACATACGTATCCTACACCCCGTCGAGCGGTTCCGACAATTCCGATACCTACCTTGCGGTACAGGCCCTCTCGGAGATTTTCGAGACCGGGGAAGTTACCTACGGCAGTTGGGTGGAATTTATCACCACCTCCATGTTCGCCTTCGGTTCGACGGGTCAGGACCCGGCAAGCACCACGACCGAAATCCTGCCCTACCAACCCCTTATTTACACCATCTATATCGACAAATACGGGGATGACGACGACGAGGAAGAGGACGACGAATAGTAACGGGGCAAAACAGTAAAAGAGAGGTCCGCCTGATGGCGGACCTCTCTTTTGTTATCCGGACAGCATCCGGTGGATGCTTCCAACGGTCGGGATATTTACTTCTTCACGGGATTAATACACCCCGTGGAATCTGCCAATCCCGCACCGGTACACAAACCGGTAAGGACCGTAACGGGTTGATTTTACCAATAAGATGTTCCCCACACCCGGTTCGCGCCCTACCACCGGTTATCCCCTCACGGCCGGACCTCCGGAGAACCCGTAAATACCACCGAGCCCTCCCGTACGGAGAGCCGGTACCCGGCACCCCGGTTTGAACGATGCAACCCCGGCCCTTATCC
>JAJBVT010000072.1 GCA_020859685.1 Rikenellaceae bacterium | reverse complement strand
ATATTAGCCACAGAGCGCAGTGTCGGGGTGGTTTGTCAAAGCCGCCTGTGTGCGGGTGATGCATTTTGGCGCAAATAGCGCGGGGCATAGATGGCGCTGGGCGCGGTGGTGCAGGTGGCGGACCTTTCAATACTTTTATTTCCTTAAATTATGGGTGTGATACTCGATACCGGCGGGCCGGGTTGGAGGCTCGTAGTCTGGGTGGTAACCGAAAGTTACCATGAGTTGGAGCGGTGCGTGACACCGGCCGACATCGCCGCGGCTGCCGGTATCTCGTCGGCCGCAAGGAGGGCCGGGCGTCTGGCCGCGCGGGCCGCCCTGCGGGTGATGGCTCCCGGAGCAGTTGTCGGATACGATTCCCACGGAGCGCCGTTTCTGGCGTCGCCCGGACAGCATATGGGCCGGGAGGGGGTCGGAGCTTTATTGGATGGTAACAGTGAGCGGGACAGCCTTTTGCCGCAGGGTTGCGGAGAGGGGACGGGACTACACGTCAGTTTTTCCCATTGCCCGGGTGCGGCGGCGGCTATCGTGGCCCGGGGCGCCTGCGCCGTGGATATCGAGCGGGCGGACCGGAACTTCGAACGTGCCGCCCCCCGGTTCGTCTCGGAGCGGGAACGCACGGTCCGCGGGAGCTTCTCCGGGCTGTTCCTGCCCGCGGTTTGGTGCGCCAAGGAGACCCTGTATAAATATGCCCGCACTCCGGGTACGGACCTGCTGAGGGATATCGAAATCGAATCGTTCGACCCTGCCGCCGGAGAGATAACCGCGAGGCTCGGGAAAAGGTCCGGTATCCGGGTGGCCTTCCGAACGGTGGACGGGTATATCTGCTGCCATATTCCGGGCGGGGTGTCGGGTTCTGAACGAACGGGCGCAAAAACAAATAATATTTAACAAACCGCAGCGGATTTTAAAATTTGTACTAATTTTGCATTCGTAAGACGTTCGAAGCCATAATTGAAAGTGAATTTTGCCGCACATAACATCCATCACCACCATCTTTCCCCGCGGGGGTAAGTCGGTACGTTATGGCGTGTGCGGTCGGAACTGCAACAACAAAATAATTGAGGACTTGCCCTTTAGGCAGGTCCTTTTGTCGTTTATCGTCGTTCTTTAGCTACCTGCGGCGGAAGGGCAGGGGGCAGAGAGGCGGGAGTGGCCGGGAGTTCCGGGGATAAGGAGGCGGCAGTGGCCGGAAGTTCCGGGGACATAAGGCCATAGTAGGCGGCAGGACGGCGGCAGTGGCGCGGGGTGGCGGGCCGCAACAAATAAGTAATGAAAAATTGTAAATAGTTACCTAAAAAATAGTAACCAGATACCTGAAATCATCGCGGAAACGCAAAAATTAATACCGATATAATGGAAACCGGTGAAAAGATTTTGAGGCTTGCGGTGCAGGCCAAAGGGAGGCTGAACGAGGAGAGCCTCGCCCTGCTGCGCGAGGCAGGCATAACGGTCGAGGAGAGTAAACGCAAGCTGGTCGCCCGGTGCGGCGGGCTGCCCGTGGAGGTGCTCTACCTGCGCGACGACGATATACCGCAGGCCGTGGCAATGGGCGTGGCCGATATAGGCATCGTGGGCCTTAACGAAGTTCGGGAGAAGGGTTACGAAGTGGAGGTATTGCACAGCCTTGGGTTCGGAGCGTGCCGCCTGTCGCTGGCCGTACCCAAAGGCGCGGGATACGACTCGACGGAGTGGTTCGCGGGCAAACGCATCGCCACCTCCTATCCCAAAATCCTCGGGAAGTATTTCGCCGACAAGGGGATAAATGCGGAGATACACGAGATAGCCGGGTCCGTGGAGATAGCCCCCTCGGTAGGGATGGCCGACGCGATTTTCGATATCGTGAGTTCCGGCGGCACGCTGGTGCGCAACGGGCTGACGGAAGTGGAGGAGGTGATGAAATCCGAAGCCGTGCTTATCGGCACGCCGGGACTCGGGAGCGGCAAGCAGGCAATTGTCCGCCAGCTGTTGTTCCGTTTCGAGGCGGTCGAACGCAGCCGTGGCCTCAAATACGTGTTGATGAACCTGCCGCAGGACCGTGTGCGGGACGCGGTGGACCTGCTGCCGGGCCTCAAAAGCCCCACCGTCCTGCCGCTGGCCGATGAGGGCTGGTGCTCGCTGCACGCCGTAATCCGTGAGGCTGACCTGTGGGCACGCATCGAGGAGCTGAAGTCAATCGGCGCGGAAGACATACTGGTGCTCACCATGGAAAAGATGATACCGTAATGGATATAATTTTCAACCCGCCCCGCAGCGAGTGGGACCGTTATTTCTCGCGGCGCAGCGATGACGACGACACCATCGCCGCCGCGGTGGGCCGGATTATCGGCCGGGTGCGCGAGGAGGGCGACGAGGCGCTTGCCGCCTTGGCCGAGAGTATAGACGGCGTGCGGCTGGAGTACATCGAGGTGCCGCCGCAGGTGAAGGAAGAGGCGGCGGCATCGGTCGGGGTGGAGCTGCGTGCCGCGCTGGAGACTGCCGCGGACAATATCCGCCGATTCCACCAGGCACAGCTGACCGCCGGGGTCGATATCGAGACGATGCCGGGGGTACGCTGTATGCAACGGAGCGTACCGGTAGAGAGGGTCGGAATCTATGTGCCGGGCGGGACGGCCCCGCTGGTATCGACGGTGCTGATGCTGGGTATTCCGGCGCAGGTGGCCGGATGCCGCGAGGTGGTGCTCTGCACCCCGCCCTCGCGAAAAGGGGTGGTGGTACCCGAGATAATTTACGCCGCACAGTTGTGCGGTATAGAGCGGATTTTTCTTGCCGGGGGGGCGCAGGCCGTGGCGGCGATGGGCTACGGCACGCTCACCGTGCCGAAGGTGGACAAGATATTCGGTCCGGGCAACCGCTATGTGACCAAAGCCAAGCAGATGCTCTCGGTATCGCAGGTGGCTATCGACATGCCCGCCGGGCCGTCCGAGGTGATGATAATGGCCGACGATACGGCCGTAGCGGCATTCACCGCGGCCGATATGCTCTCGCAGGCCGAGCACGGCACCGACAGCCAGGCGGTACTGCTCTGCACCTCGCGTTCGTTCGCCGAACAGGTGCGGCGCGAAGTGGACGCCCAGCTTTCCGCCCTACCCCGCGCGGCGGAAGCCGCGGCGTCGCTCGAACGGAGCCACGTAATCGTTATGGACTCGCCCGCCGATATGGTCGATTTTGCCAACGGGTACGCCGCCGAGCACCTGATAATCAGCATGGAGGATGCCTGGGACGTGGCGGGGCGCATCACCTCGGCCGGAAGTATATTTATCGGCAACTACTCCCCCGAGAGCGCGGGCGACTATGCCTCGGGGACCAACCACACCCTCCCCACCGCCGGTTGGGCCGCCGCGTTCGGCGGGGTATGTACCGACAGCTTTATGAAAAAGATTACAGTTCAGGAACTTACCCCCGACGGGCTTGTCTCGCTCGCACCCACCGTAACCCGCATCGCCCGGGCCGAGGGACTCGAAGGCCACGCCCGCGCCGTGGAGGTAAGGACCGCAACACTTAAACTACCGTAAGATGCCCGAAATAAAAGACCTCGTAAGGGAAAATATCCAAGCCCTCGCGCCCTACTCCACCGCCCGGGACGATTACGACGGCCCGGTAGGCATCCAACTGGATGCCAACGAGAACCCGTTCGAGAACGGCTACAACCGGTACCCCGACCCGCACCAGAAGGAGCTGAAAAAGTTAATCGCCCGGATTAAAGGCGTGACGCCCGAGAGCGTCTTTATCGGCAACGGCAGTGACGAGGCCATCGACCTCGTATACCGCGTGTTCTGCGAGCCGGGCCGGGATAATGCCGTGGCCATTACCCCTACGTACAGCATGTACCGGGTGGCGGCGGCGGTGAACGACGTGGAGTTCCGCGAAGTTCCCCTGTCGGAGCATTTCGGTTTCAACGCCTCCGGGCTTCTCGAAGCCGCGGACGACCGGACCAAGCTCGCTTTCCTCTGCTCGCCCAACAACCCTACCGGTAACCTGCTGGACCCGGACGAGGTGGAGCGGTTCGTGCGGGCTTTCGAGGGGATTACGGTCCTCGACGAGGCCTATATCGACTTCGCGCCGGAAAGCAGTTTCCTGCCGCGGCTGGCGGAGTTTCCGCGGCTGGTGATACTCCAGACCCTTTCCAAAGCGTGGGGACTGGCCGGGCTTCGGCTCGGGCTGGCGTTCGCCTCGCCGGAGATTGTCGGCTACCTGTCGAACGTGAAATATCCGTACAATATAAACTGTGTGACGCAGGAGATAGTGGCCCATCATCTCACCAAGGGGCCGGAGGAAGCGGTGCGGCGGCTGGTAAAAGAGCGCAGCAGGCTGCTCGAACTGCTGCCCACCCTGCCCGTGGTGAGGGAGGTCTACCCGACGGACGCCAACTTCGTACTGGTGCAGGTGGACGACCCCGGCGAGGTCTACCGGAGGCTTATAGAGGGCGGGGTAATAGTGCGCGACCGCTCCTCGCTGCCAGGGTGCGCCGGGTGCCTTCGTATTACGGTCGGCACGCCCGCCGAAAATGAGAGATTAATCCAACTGCTGGGACAGATATGAAAAAGAGGGCCGTTTTCGTCGACAGGGACGGGACCATTATAAAAGAGCCGCCGGTAGGTACG
>JAJBVT010000040.1:2941-4699 GCA_020859685.1 Rikenellaceae bacterium | reverse complement strand
CCGTCACCAAACCCCGGCCACCCTGCCGCTGTCCGCCCCGAACCCCGCCGGGGCCGGGTTCGGCACTGCCCCCCGCCGGGCTAAAGAACAAACCGCGAGGCGATACTGACCCGGTTCAGCACGTTCAGTTTCGGGTCGTATTCGGGGAAGGAGTCGGCATTCTCCTCGATATGCTCCACCGCCCGCCGCAGGAGGGCCGCCGCCTCCGCCCGGGCCGCCCGGCGCAGCATTTTCAGCCGGTCTTCCGGGCAGGCGGACAGATAGTCGCTCCGGACGGTGGTTATCCCCAGGTCGCCGACCGAACAGGCGAGCTGAGGGATGGCGGTGTACCGGGCGAAGTGGGCGAGCGCGGGCTTGATATAATCCTCGCACAGGTCGGCGTACCGGCCGTTCACCAACTCCGGGTACAGACCGTTCAGCACAGGCTTCAGAAATTTTTCCTGGCTAGTCAGGATGGCGCTCGCAGGGAAGGCGGCGGCCGTAAGGCCCGTCTGCCCCGGGAAGGCGAGGGTTATCACCTCGTCGGGTGTCGTCAGAAGTTGCTGTTCCATAGCGTCAGTCGATGTTTTTAAGTGCGTACTTTGTGATTTGTGCCACGAACATCTGCTGTGTGGCGTCGTCCGGGTCGTAGTCCAGCCCATCCGCCTTGCGTGCCTCCCAAACCTTCATGTAGAGGGGTTTGGAGCGGGTAGGGGGCCGGTTCACCACCTGGAGCGACGAGCAGTCGAGGGAGAGCACGTCGCCGAAAATCTTCTTCAGCGGCTCCATCAGCTCCTCCTGTTCGGAGAGTATCACGGTGTTGAGGGCCACCTCGTACTCGTGGAGAATCCGCTCGGAGCTGAACCCCGAACTGTAATCCAGCCCGCTCAGGGACCGGAACCACGAGTGGGCCACGACGATATCCGTGGTCACCTGCTCGTGGAGCAGTTTCCAGTCGCCCTCGTTGGCCGAGGATACGGGCACGAACCGCGAATTGTCGCTCTGGTCGCTGTCCTTGAGCATGAACATCACCTGCCCGGGCCGCCCGGCGAATTTTTGTTCGGCCGTGCGCATTATCTCCTCGGCCTCGGCCTCGCTGTCCACCGTGCCGTCGAGAATCATCACCCCCGAGAGCTGGAACGAGTTGTCGAGCCGGCTGATATTCCACTTGTCGGTCTTATAGGCGATGGCCGAGACGTTCAGCCCGGCGATGTAGGCGGGCACGCCGTAGTGTTCGAACATCGGTTCGTAGTCCTTGTAGTGGACCATCGCGCGCAGGGTACCGTCCGGCCCCTCCGTAAACCGGGGGTATAGCGGCAGGGTGACGGCGTCGTTGCTGCCGAAGGCCGACCAGTCGTGGTGCAGGATAACCGAATCGCTCTCCCGGGCGAGACGGCATTTGCTCGCGTCCTGATGGTAGACGGCGAGGCGCGACCGGCCGGGGTCCGTAACGATCTCGGCGAACGCGTTGCCGAACAGACACTTGTCGAACGCCAGCTTGTTCAGCACCTGCCGCAGGGACTCGCCTGCGCCGTTCACCGCTTCGACCAGCCGGCCCAGCGTCCGGTCGCCCGTATCGTAGGAGAAGCCCTTGCCGGAGATATAGTCGGCTTTGTCGTTGATAATACGGCGGTGGGTGGTGCTCTGCCGCGACAAGAGGGCGAGTGCGTTGGGGAAGAGGTTGTCGTCTCCCCAGCGCCAGTAGCGGCCGTCTTCGCGGCCCGGCCGGACCGTCCGCAGGAAATCCCCGGCCGAATCCCTGACGGAGACCCTCGTGCG
>JAJBVT010000040.1:0-2841 GCA_020859685.1 Rikenellaceae bacterium | reverse complement strand
CGAATCCCTGACGGAGACCCTCGTGCGGGTTTTTTTAATTTTCCGTTCCATAATCATTTATTGTTTTAGCGACGCCGGAGGGCACCCCGGTGAGTGGGGGTGTGTTCGGCGAGACCTTATTATACTCGTTCCCGCGACCGCATCCGCGACTTTGTGATGAGTTTTTAGTTTTCTTTTTCATAATCTTTTACTGTTTTATAGCCGCCGTCGGGCACCCCGGTTAAAGGGGGGGTGCCTTCGTGGCGTACCTGTTATGTAATTTTCCCGCGACCACAACCGCGGCCGGGACTGTTCGCTTCCGGCCGTATGCCCGGCGGGATGTGCCGCCAGTTCCCCGGCCGTGAATCTTGCGTTTTCCGGTCGAATTCCAGACGGCGGCGCGGGCCTTTCCGGCCTTAATCGTGGCCGCATTCCTAACGGCGGCACGGGCGCTTCCGGCCGCAGCCCCGGCCGCAGCTGTGATTGCATCCCAACGCACCCGGATAAGGCTTCCGGCCGTATGCCCGGCGGGATGTGCCGCCAGTTCCCCGGCCACATCCTTGAACTGCGACCTTTGCGCGGAGTTTTTTAGCTTTCCGTTCCATCCGCCCGAATGGTTTTGCCGTCGATTGTCAGTTCTCCCGTAAAAAGAGGCGCTTTGGATGCGTCCTCATTGTAGAGGGTTATCATCTCGGCGGCCATATCGGCCGGCTCCTGCCCGGAGTCGAGCCGCGACCGGCGCACCCGCAGGGGGAAGGCGTTGCCCAGCGTGCTGCTCATTCCCACCAGATGGGCCGTGCCGCACCCGTTGTAGACCACGGCCACCAGCCCGGCGTGCGACCGGCGAAGCAGTTCCGTCACCGCCTGCCGCTGGTTAGCGTCCAGCCGCTCCAGCGGGAAGGTCAGCTCCCTCTCCACCTTCAGGAACCCGGCCTCGGCCGTGGCCGTCTCGGTGAAGCGGGCCGCGTCCTCCCGGAAGCGGTAGAGGGCGAACTGCTCACCCTCTGCCGTTTCTATCCTCTCGGCGTTGCCGGTCGCCCTGTCGAAGGCGACCAGGCTAACGGCGGCGGCGTCCGCGAGTGCTATCGCGGTGATTCCGCCGTCGCGCCGTCCCGCCTGCCTTTGGTATCCCCTGAGTGCCATCAGCTTCGGTACGCTATGGAGATGAGTTCGGGAAGGAGGTAGTCGTACCCGGCCATAAAGACGGCCCTCTGGCGGTTCTCCATCAGGTCGGGGTTGTACCACATCTTGACCTCGGTACCCGGAAAGTCGTTGGTGTTGACCGCCAGGGCCAGATTGCGGCGGTCGGTCAGCATAGCGAACGACTGCGGCATATCCTTCAGGCCCGCAAGATAGCCCGTGAGCTGAAGGTCCACCACCGGGATGCCCCGGTACGAGAGCCTTTCGCGTCCGTGCTGCTTGGCCTGATAGGCGCTGTCGAGCTGTACGCTGTCCAGCGCGTCCTCGTAGAGCATGTAGATGTCGGAGGTGACGAGATAGACCAGGTTGCCCTGCTGTTTGAACTCCCGCAGTACGGTCGAAGAGTTGTCCCACACCTCTTTGAATACCATCTCGGCCTCATCGGGGTCGGTGAGGGTGGGCATGGTGGTGTGGGCGATGTCGGTCTCCCCGGCCGAAATATCGGCGAATATCCGTTTCAGGAAGCCGTCGAAGGTGCTGTACGAGCCCGACCGGGTAGTGTCGCCCAGCCACATGGTGGCGCGGATGCTCTCGGCGATGGTCTCCTTGAACAGGGAGGTCTCGGCGTCCTCGAGTTCCGTGCCCGACAGGTCGTCCATATTGGAGCCGTTGCAGTTGAGGACCTTCTCGTAGACCAGGTTGAAATACTCGTCGGCGCTGTAACTGATTTCGGCCTTGACCCGCTGCATGTCGATGGTTTTCTGGAATTTCTGGGCCGACGCCCCGCCGTTCCAGCCCCCTGCGGTGTACTTGTGCAGGATGTCGTCCGCGCGTTTCCAGAACTGGAGCGTGGTGGGCACCGGCATGTTGTACATCACTTTGATGCCCAGCGAGCGGGCGTCCGGACCGGAGAACATGGGCCGGAAAAAGATGGTTTCGAGTTCTGTGCCCGTGTAGGTTTTGGGCTGTTCGATTTTACTCATTGCGATTTTTGTTTTTAGTGGTTAATGGTTTGTGTTGATTGTTCGTGTTGATTTTTTGGTTGTTCGTGTGGATTGTGATGATTGTTCGTGTGGTTTGTTTGTTTCGATTGTTCGTGTTGTTTGTTAATTGATTACAGTTGATGCTATCGGTTTTCGGCGGCCGGCGGCGCCCTCGGCGGGCCTCTTTTCGGCTGTCGGTTATGGTTGTTTGACTTTCGGTTGCGGCTGTTATGCCGGTTCGGCGCTTTACCCCCGGAGGGTTCCGTCGTCCGGTATTTTCAGGTGCCCCTACGGTTCGTTACAGGCATGGGAAGGGCCTGCCGGACCTTTTCGTCGGGTTCCGGTGGGTATGGATTTATGCGTTAACGGTAATTATTTCGGGCGGTATGGGTTTCTGCGCGGGAAGCCCGGTTTCCCAGTTGCGTGGAGCGGTTCCCGGTCTTGTCCGGAAACTTTTCCGGCCGGGCCGCTAACGTCGGTTATGGTGGGTTACCTGATGCGGATGTTCCGCCAGTCCTCGATATAGGCCTTCCGGTTGGGCGTGACCGTAGCCTCGTGGATACCGGGGTCCTCTTTGGGTCGGGTCCGGGTGGGGAGTATCGGCGAAAGGTCCGCGGTTTCCGCAATGGTGACGGCGTGGGCATGGAAATTGGTTTCCGCATCGGTTACGGCGTGGGCTTCGGCATCGGTTGTCGGTAAGGCTACTGTTTTTGTCGTGTCGTTATCTTTAGCCTAGCCA
>JAJBVT010000071.1 GCA_020859685.1 Rikenellaceae bacterium | reverse complement strand
CTGATGGCCAGCATGATCTCTCGGTGCGTAAACCACCCGTTCCCGTCCACCGCCCACCGCCCCCCGTCTGCCGGGCAGTCCTCATTCCACACATTTACCGGACGACACCGTTGTGAGTCCGGTCAAAAAAAATACGGGGCGCCTCGCGGCGGCCCGTACCAAGTGTTTCAACCAAATTTTAATTGATGAAGATCAATCTATAAAAAATAAAATATTAAATAGGCCCCTCGTCGGCGGCAACTACCCCTAGTGCCGCGAATATCCGGGGATGGAAATATCTGTTTATCTCATAATTTCGTACCAACGTAGGTTAAGGCCGGGGAAGTCGGACTGCGGCCAATAGGTGGTCAGGCCGCAGTGGGTGGCAACAGCAAACCCCGAATATCCCGAGAGGAACGTGGGTGTGGCGGCTTGCCAGACTACGCAATCTCCAATCAGCGTCTCCAGCCGGGCGGCCTGCTCCGCGTCCAGCACACGGCCGCAGGCGTCGGCCAGGTCGAAAAACAGGTGGCGCGAATTACGGTCGAAATACTGCACTCCCGTGAGGTCGGCACCCTCCATTCCGACTACACTGCCCGACCCCGCTGCTGCGTCCATAAGAGCTGCCCCGTCCGCATCATTCGTCACGTCAGCCCCGTCAACTCCGTCAATCCCGTCAATCCCGTCAACCCCGTCAGTCCCATCAGCCCTCGATACCCTGTCACCTCCGTCGGTTCCGCCGTCGAAGCCGACCTCCGAGCGGAGAAACTCCACCAACGCGGGTATACCCGCGGTTTGTATCACCGAGAAGGTCGCCGAGCGCTCCCACCCCGATTTGGCGTCGTAGTGGTCGAACGCCGCCCGTGCGAACGGCACCACCCCGCCGGAGCCTGCCAGCAGCATCGGCAGCGCCTCCGGGTAGATGTTGGTAAACCCGGGCGAGACTATCTCCGCGGCCGACGCCACTATATAATCCGCCTTGTCCCGCAGCAGGTGCATCACCTCGATACCGGCCATGTAGCACGCCTCGAACACGATATAGTCGAACAGCCCGTCGGGGAAAGCGGCGGCGAAGTCGGCAAGCTCCATCTCGTCCGTACCGTCGCGGCCCACCGTGCGGGACCCGGGAACGGCCGCCCGATTTGCCGCCCCTCCCGTATAGGTTACCCCTCCGGGGTCGGAGAGCGCCCCCGCGGGCAGCCATCCCGAGGCGTGCGAGAACAGGAGCAGTCCGTAACCCGACGCGGGGCCTGTTCCCCGCACCTGCTCTATGACCCCGGCAAGAACCGGCGCCGAGGCGGAGTTCTGCTCCGGGTACTCGGCCACGGTCACGGCCAGCGTGCCTTCGTCCGTGGCGGAGAGTTCCACGAGCCGCGGGGCCTCTCCGGCGCTGTCCGTATAGACGAACACCCGTGCATTGGCCTGCCCGTCGAACCCGTGCCGCAGGGCTTCGAGCTTCTGTGCGGCTTCGCCCGAGAGGTCGTTGTCCGCCGCGATATAGACCAGCAGGACGAACGGGTCGCCGTCCGGTCCGGCGGTCTCCTCTTCGCCGCATCCGTAAAGACAGACCACAAGCAGTGCTATAATTAACCTTTTGCCGATTTTATACATGTTTGTACACATACTACAAATTCGTCTGCCATGCAGACGTGCGGGCCGCCGGAGGCGGGTTGGCAGGCTGCTGAAAGCATATAATCCAAGGCGAAGGAATTTTCACTTTTTACTATTCTGTACCGATACGATTCGCCTGCCGCAGTCTCCCCGCCTTCCGCCGCGAAGCAGGCAAACAACCCGCCGGAGGTCGTCCACCGTCCCGCTGCCCTCCCGCGAGGTAACCCGGAAGGTCGAACGGTGTCGTTATCCGCCTCGAAGCAGGTAGGCAAACCATCCGCCCCCTCCGCCGCGAAGCAGGCGGGCATTCCATCCGTCGCGCTGTCGTATTGCCGGGGGGTATCAACCGCCCCGCCGCCCTTCAGTGCGGTAGGCGGGCACACCATCCTCCCTGCCTTCTGCCGCGAAGCAGGCAGGCAAACCATCCGCCCCCTCCGCCGCGATGCAGGCGGGCATTCCATCCGTCGTGCTGTCGTATCGCCGGGGGGGTATCAACCGCCCCGCCGCCCTCCAGCGGTAGGCGGGCAAACCATCCTCCCTGCCTTCCGCCGCGAAGCAGGCAAACAACCCGCCGGAGGTCGTCAACCGTCCCTGCCCTCCCGCGAGGTAACCCGGAATGGAGAACGCTGTCGTATCCTCCGCACAGCAGGCGGGTAACCATCCGCCCCGCCATTAACCGCCCAGCCTTTCGCCGCGAAGCAGGCGGGCAAACCATCCGCCCCGCCATCCTCCCGTGGTGGGATATCAACCGCCCCGCCGCCCTCCAGCGCGGTAGGCGGGCAAACCATCCTCCCTGCCTTCCGCCACGAAGCAGGCAGGCAACAACCCGCCGGAGGTCGTCCACCGTCCCGCTGCCCTCCCGCGAGGTAACCCGGAAGGTCGAACGGTGTCGTTATCCGCCTCGAAGCAGGTAGGCAAACCATCCGCCCCCTCCGTCGCGAAGCAGGCGGGCATCCCGGCCGTCCCGCACCCTACCGGGCCGCTCCAGTACCTGCCCTGCGCACCTGCCGCCCCGCACCCTTCCGGGCCGCTCCCGTACCTGCCCAGCGCCCCGGCCGTCCCGCACCCTGCCGGGCATCCCGGCCGTCCAGCACCCTGCCGCTCCCGCAACTACACCTCCCCATCCCGCTGTTTACGGCTCATCGGGATATTCTTTTTCGCTCTCATAAACACACCGCACGGAATACTGGTAAATGGGAGTATTGGAGAGATTCTGGTAGGATATTGCTTTAGTACCGGTAGTAGCAGAAGTTACTACTCGAAGATAGTATAGAAGACTCCCGTCATAGGGGTAGTCGACATTATCGACCCAAAAATTTCCCTGATTATTATAACCTACACGATACCCGTTACCGGCTATGGGTAGATACCAGTAGCGGGGATTATCCACCGCTCCGTATGCAACAAACCAGACGCTCTCCGGGTGGTTTCCGTCATCGATGTTATTCGAATAAACGAGGTTGTTGTACACCCAGTCCCACTCGCCCGTCTCCCCGGTCGCCGAATATTTGGGCAGGCGGAAACCGGCCGGGCAAGCCGTATGGGCGGCGGTATGGTAGTAAAAAAATCCCGCTGCATTGGTGTCGAGGTAGTCGGTAACGGGATTGTAATACCCCGCCGTCGGGTCGTCGGCGTCCATCGGGGCGGTGGCCCCGACGTTCCTATCGAGCCACAGTTTGCCGTTGAGCCGCATGAGCCCGTAATAAAACATCTCTCCGCTCGCGCTGCTGGCCATAATACCCGTCTGGTGCACCACGACAGGGGTTGTCTGCCCGTCGGCATACTGTACGTAGAACACCCCGTCCCAGCCCCAGTCGACGTCACTGACTGCGGTTATCTCCACCTCTACCGCATGGGCGTAATCGCCCGTGCCGCTCGACGGAGTAAAACTCAAGGCTTTTTCCGTAACCCCGCTGGCTACGATCTCCCAGTCGAGCGACGAGTTGATATACATTATGTACTTGATGTACTTGCTGCCCACCATCCGGAAATGGAGATGGTTGGCCGTATTCTGCCCTACGGGCAGCCCGGGCATCTTTGCCGCCAGCGAAGAGGTCGCCCCGCGGTTCAGATACTCTCCCTCGTCGTCGTCATACTCCATACATAATATCTCCACTATTCGCAGCTCGCCGTCACCGAACGAGTCGGGGCTCTGGTACACGTCAACGTGGGCGGTGGTAAGGCGTGTGCCCACCCTGATTACAAAGCGTATTTCCGCCTGCCGCACCCCGTCCGTGTAGTCGTTATAATCGTCCGGCCATACGTTGAAATAGAACAGCCCCAGCGCCTCGTCGTCCGCCGTGGACCCTTCGGCGATATGGAGCCAGCCGGTATCGTTGCTGTCGTGATAGATAAACGCCGTCTCGATATCCGACCGGGTAACTCCGGCGAAATCCCCCTGAAGGCTCACGGTCAGCTGTTTGGGCGAGGCGCCGAGCAGCGCGAACGACAGGGTCGTAGGGCTTACCAGCGCGTTGTCCAGCTGTGAGGTAAAGCTAAGCTGTGTCAGCTCCAGCGGCAGGTCGATGGTGCCCCAGTGCAGGTAGACCTTCGCGTCCCTATCCACCGAGAGTGTGTTCTCGTCCACCACCCCGATGGTAACACTGCTGCCGGTGGGGTTCTTTGCGGAGGTGAACGACGAGTAGTAGGTTCCCGTTGGGTTGTCTACGGTCCAGTCGCCCGTGAGGGGGTTGTCGTCGCTGTAAAGGCGGTATACGTTCACCGTGGCATTCTGCGGCCCGCGGTATGAAAAGTTTATAAACCTCTGCGATACCCCGAGCGCGTTGCCCCACTCGTCGAAAACGTAGAGCACGCTGTAACTGTCGTCCCACTCGTTGATTATGTACGATATCTGGAGGTTCTCCTTATTGTGGGCGTCGCCGGGGCTGGCTTCCCCGTCGCCCACCACATTGGTTATCTTTATGGTATAGATGCTATTGGCGTTGAGCTGCTGCTGAAGCTGACTGCTGGCGCAGACATTCACCCGGTAGTAGGTGGTGGGGCCGTTGTTGTACTGGCCGCCGATTATCAGGCAGGTGGTATGGTAGTCGCCCGTAGCTATGGTGAGGGACTCGTTCGGGAAGGCGTAGAGCTGTCCGCTTATCTCACCGCTCCCCGAAGCCGGGGTGGCCACATTGTCGGTATAGTCGGTAAAGTTGTTGGTCGATACGTCCCCGGCGATAAATCCGTTGCCCAGTCGGGCGTTGATGCGCGCGTTCCATACCTGCGCGCTCACGAGCCGGAAATTGGACGAACTGTTGTTCACCACGTCGATACGGGCCACACGCCTTGCGAACTCTACGCTTACCGTATTTTCGTTGGCCTCTTTGGTCGACTTCCCGCTCATGGGCAGCGGCGACCTCACGGCGGTGGTGGCTGTGGCAAGGAAATCGTCGCTCACCCACGCATCCGTGAGCGACAGCCCGCCCAGTTTCAGGTCGAACCAGTCGCCGATATCGGTCAACCCCTCGGGCATTTCGACAAACGAGTCGAGGTTGGCCACGAACAGGATATCCCACTCGTCCTCGATTTTGTAGCCGTCGGGCATTGTGATGCGCGTGCTGCCGGAGGTCGATGAGGTGCCCACACCCGCCCGGGCGTATGTGGCGTAGGTGCCGGACGGGTCGAAGAACAGCAGGTAGATATGCGAAATGTAGTTTTCGCTCTCCGTCCCCGCTACACCGTAGGTCGATACCGACATACTGCCCGGTATGGTAAAATTCAACGTCAATTCGTTCGTTGATTCCGATGTTTCCAGGCCTCCGACCTCACCGGTACATCCGGTTACCGATAGCGCCGCGAGGCCGCATAGTAACGCCGTTATAATGTTCCTGTTCATATAACCTGTATTTTATCTGTTTTTTCTCATTAATTTCCGGTCGGAAGTTCCACATCCCACGTTTCGCCTTCTATCCACTCTTTCACGGTGTAGAGCGATCCGTTTTCTTTACCGCCGCCAAGTTCCACTTCGTACTCGTTCTCCTCGTCCCAATCCCATTCCCATACCGTGTGGGTCACGTAAATGGAATAGGGATAGACTTCTATGTTCATGCGGTATAGGGTATTGCGGACGATATCGTTCACCGTGCGGCCCTGCCCGTCGAGAGTCGCAAGTGAGAGGGGATAGGAGTAGTTTACCCCGTCGATATCCAGTACGAGGGTGAGCCGGGTGGCCCGGTTGGCCTCGGCGTCGCCCTCTCCGGTGATGCGTTCGTATAGGTAGTGGGCTATATCGGTCGATTCGTCGACCGTCAGCGGAGCCGAGCCGGTTACGTCCGTCACGGTGGTCAGCAGGCTGTTGTCCGACAGCGGTGCGTCGGGGAGCAGGTTGCTTCTGGTAGGTGTGTCGATTATATCTATCTGGGCCACCCGTACGGTGGTATAATTGTCTTCGGATTTTATCAGGCAAAGTTCGGTCTTGGCCACGGCCCTTCTCAGGGCGAGGTCCAGCTCGAAAACCTGGTCTTCTATCTTTACCACTTCGACCTTCTCCGTCGTTACGAAGGGAAGTCCGTCGGGGTATTGGTCCGGCATAGCGGTGAGCTGCATACCGGCCATGTCGGAGAGCTTCTCCACGGCGTCCAGCCCGGCTGAGAGGTGGTCCGGTTCGTTGGCCACCAGGACGAAAGTCTTGTCCCCGGCCAATATTACGGCGCTCGTCTCAAAGAGGTCGCCCGTAAGCTGGGACTCGTCGAAGGTGAGCATAAGTTCGAGCGAACCGTCGTCCTCGAACACGTATATGCGCAGGTCTTTGACCCGTCGCTCGTATGCCGTGCCCTGGTCCGTGGCACGGGTATAGGCGAAACTGAATTTCACCCGCAACAACACATCCACCTCCTCCTTCTCACCGCTGCGGGGGCACTCGTCTTTCGATTTGGAGCATCCCGACACGGCGCCGGTCCAGATAAGGACGGCCAGGAGCGGCAGTATATGTCGTTTGAGTATCCTCATGTCAAACGGGCTTTTCAGCCCAATTCATGGTATTCGTGAGTAATGTTCCATCCGTTTATTGAAACCTCCACCTCGAGGGTGGCCGGGTCGTACTTCAGGTGGATGGTGAAGTTGTGCACCAGGCGGAAATCGATGGCCGCGCCCTGGCGGTTGGCCTCGGAGATTAGCGATACGAGGTCGTCCTCGAAGAGCCGCTCGGCGGCCGCCCCTTTCGTAAGGGCCACCGTGGTATTGGTTCCAGCTTCCAGCCCATGAGTTCGGGCGACGGCGCGGGGTTGACCCGCCTCGTCCCTTTCGCAGGGCGTGAGGTAGGTATTGGCCTCGGAGAGGATAATCTCGTTCAGGAACGAATATCCGCCGAAGCTGTTCGTAAGTTCCAGTGTGTAGTCGTCTTCAGGGTCGGGAAACCCTTCCGTCGTAAGTTCGATGTTGTACGAGTTCTGATACAGTTCGATAACGTAGTCCTGCGTCAGGGCACGGGTTTCGGCCGAAGGTTGCATGCAGCCGTACAGCAGGTGTTCCGCTTCGGTATCGTCCAGACGGACGTTCCACATTTCGACCGCGCCGTCGGCAGGGTCGTCGAGCGTATAGCCGTAATCGGGCGATACGTTCCCCCAGGCCACGAACATATATTCGTCGTCGTCGTCGAGTGTAAGGGTAATACAGTAGTCGTCGGTATCCAGCCGCGGGTCCTCGTCCGGAATATAGGTAACGTAGTATCCGTTACGGTCGAACACGTAGAGCGACAGGTGCTTAACGTCCTGCGGATCTATGTCCGACGCGTTCCCTCCGGCAAACGAGAAGTATATCCGGCAGGTCACCCCCTCGTCGGTCGGGCAGTCGCTCAGGTCGTCCGAGAGCAGGTCGCATCCGGTCGCCAGCAGTGTCAGCGCGAGTAGTATTCCTGTGGTAAGCCTTCCGTTCATAAGAGGTGTTTTGCGGTGGATCAATCTCCGGGGGGAGGTATCCGCGAGGGCTTGTCGCCCCGCGGATACGCCCCTCGGCGGAGATTAAAATTCAGAAGTTTATGACTGCGGAGTCAGTTCGTCGTAAGAGTTTACGAGGTTCCACGGTTCCACGTCGATGCTTATTTCTATATCCGTACGCTTGTCTGCGGGCGGCAGGTCGGGATCGATGGGACCCGGAGCCGGGTCGCCGAGACCGGCAATCTTCGTAACCGTCGAGCGGTAGAAGTCGTTGCGGTACACGTCGTACTCGTTGCCCATGTTCATGTATACCGTATAGTAACATACGGCGTCTACATACTCTACGGGATTCGTTACGGCAACGGTATAGTCGACCGAGCCGCCCGAGTATCCGCCGTCGTTGATAAAGTCGTTGGCCTCATTTTCGTCGTAGAAATAGAGGTTCAGGGTCTCGCCCGAGTTGTTGTTGTCGATAACCTTTACCATATAGAATGTCGTTCCCTTATTTCCAATGGCATTGTTTGCAGTCGCCAGGGTAGAGCCGGTATACGTTGCCTCCTGGTCCGGGAAGAACTCGGCCTTAACGGCGATGTAGGTAAGGTTACCCGCGCGCGGTGTACCGCCGCTCACGTCGTTGGTATTCTCGGGAACATAGAGGGCGTCGAGTTCTTTGTAGTCGTTCGCCGTTCCTACGCCTGCTTCGTTAAGGGAGATATATGCATCCGGGATACCGGTAAGGCCGTCGGCAGTCTGGCCCGCGGTGAAGGTCTTGCTGTGGTTCGCACCCACACCGGCGGTTGCCTGACGGTAAAGCACGCTCTCGTTGAGCTGGCCCACACCGAACTCGAATTCGTTAGGGTCGAACTGGCCGCCGTCGATACCGGTTACAGCCAGACCGGCTGCCTTCTCCACCGTAACCTTCGCGGCAAGACGGGTAACCGTAGCCGAAATCTGGTTGGCGGCGGGTATCGGATCGGTCAGCGGGTCGTATTCCTCGAGCGTCCGGGTGATATAGTCGGTCGTGGTCATAATAAACGAGTT
Source organism: Rikenellaceae bacterium (assembly GCA_020859685.1). Classification (GTDB taxonomy): domain Bacteria; phylum Bacteroidota; class Bacteroidia; order Bacteroidales; family Rikenellaceae; genus WRDF01. The sequence goes on along the minus strand of JAJBVT010000071.1, from coordinate 17,228 downwards.
GTCCGAAGCGAGGGTTGCGATGGTGGTCGCATAATCCACATCAAGCGCGCTTATCGTTCCCGCCAGCAGGGCCGAACGGGTAGCGTCGTCGAGGTTCACGGCGATAAAAATCCTGGAATCGCCGGTCTTGGCGGCTACGGTGTTGTCCGACTCCCATACCCCGTTGCTGAGGGTAAATTGCGTCAGCCTGCTGCTGGTGCTCAGGTTGCCGTCCGAGTTGTAGATAAATACGTCCATCGTGCTGAAAGACGACTCCTCGGTCGTACCGTTGGCAGGGTTGTCGGCGTAGGTCGCCGGAGCGGTAACGCTCACCTTCACATAGGTGTCCGCGCCTTCGGTAACCCCTGTCCCGGGGCCATCCGAACTGTCGTTACTGCAACCGCCGGCGCCCAGTACCAGGGCGAACGATGCAGCGAGCATCCATAGTTTCATTAATTTTTTCTTCATTTTAAATGGTTTTAAATAAATAAAGTGATAAAAAAGAGTTTTACTGTTATCCTGACCCGAAGGTTCATAGAGGCTGTTCCAATTCTATTTTTAGTTCCGTAACCGTATCAGTTCCATGTTGTAATGCGCCTGCCCGACCCCTTCGCGGGCCGCCTGTTCGAACAGCCGTAAAGCCCGGTCGGTCTCTCCCATCAGCAGGTGAATCGCCCCGAGGTTGTTCGCGGCTTCGGGGAGTGCGGCCGCCTTGTCGAGGTTCCGCAGGGCGGCGGTGTATTCGCCCGTTTCGATTTGCCGGGCGGCCGTGATAAGGCACGCCTCGGGGGAGTCGGGGAATCTGCGGGGCATCACCTCCAGCACTATCCGGTCGTACTGCGGTGTACCCCGGCCGCAACTCTCCGCAAGGCGCCAGAGGTCCGCCAGCGGCATGGTCTCGGGGTCGCCATCGGTTCCGGCGGTCCGGTCTGCGGTGTAGTCGATAGCGTACTCTACCCGTCTCAGCCCCGGGAAGACTTCGCGGAGCCACCTCCTCCATATATTTCCGCCGTCGAGCCGTTTAAGCTGCCTTTCCCGCTCGTCCGCATCGCCCACCGTCCCGATAATCCGGAGAATCTCACCGTTGTTTCTCCCGTCGGCCCCGCCGACGGCCACGGCCAGCCCTTCCCAATCCTCCGGGGTATGGGCCACTTCAAACAGCTCCCCGGGCAGGCCGCATTCACGTTGCAGGTACTCTTTTAAGGAGTTCGCCCTTCGGTATGCGAGCCGCTCGTTGAGGTGCCGGGGGCCTTCCGGAGATGCGAAGCCCTCCACCCGGAGCCTTGTAATCCGGTTGCCGTTCTGAGATAGGATATCGGTTACCGACCGTTTCAGTTCGGCCAGTTCACGGGCATTATCGTTCAGGCCCGGTTCTATATCCCACCTTCCGACCCTGAACCGTATGCGGGATACCATTTGCCGCCGCTGTACCGAGTCGGCCGACGGGGTCACATAAGCCAGCCTCGGCTCCTGGCCGGGACGTAGGGCGGAGTGTGCATACCCTCCACCGGCCGCGCCCGTAACACTTTCGCCGAGCATTCCACCCTCCGCGCCCGGTATACTTTCGCCCTGCACCCTGCCAGCCGCGGCGATAGTGTAGAGCTGTTCCTTTCCGGCCGGTGAACTTATCACCTGACAGATATCCAGTACGGCCCCGTCCATCCACGGCTCGTAGGGTATTCGCATCTGGACGCACAGGAGGGTATCGGTGCCCGCAACCGGGGACAATACCGCTTCCGACGGACCCTGTCCGTGGCCCGCCAACAGGGCCTGCCTGCGGTGAATCTTATTCCTGATGCCTCCGCGGACCGCTACCGGTGTCAGACTTACCGAGGTGTCCGGGCCTACCAGCTCGGGAATAATCGTGTAGCCCAGCCTGCGGTTTACCGCCTCCTCCCGTACGTATATTTCGAGCCCGACGTGCAGTTCCCCGCCCTGCCGTTCGAGAGTCACGACTTCCGCCCTGAGCGAACCGGCGTAACCCCGCGGTCCGTGTCGGCCGTCCGTAACCCGCCCGGCCGCTGCCGGGGTCCCCAGCGAAATCAGGGTGAGTATGAGGATTAAATATCTCATAATCCGCTTTTCCTCTCTTTGAACAGGTAGATAAACGAGACGCCCAGATTCGTGGGTCCGAACCAGTGTTTGTGCGCACTGCCCAGCGGTTCCCCGCATTTGCCGCACCGGTAGCGGTCGTAGTTGAAGTAGAGGTAACCGATTCCGGCCGTGAGTTCGAGGTTCCAGTGCGGGGAGAGTATCCAGTGGTACCCGTAAGAGAATCCGGCTCCGGCTGCATATCCCTCGTAACGGCTGTTTTTGAGATTGTCGAGCGGCGACAACGGTATCCGGACACCTCCGGCATTGTAGGAGGTCCAAAGCCCGTGTATCCCCAGGAAATGGCCGTCCCACCTCTCATAGGGCCAGAAGCGTACCTCGGGCCGGAGGGAAAAGTGGATTATCTTTTTCTCGGATTCTCCGCTCCCGAATTTCCACGGATTGAAACTTCCTGCAAGATCCAGCGTCACGGCAGGGCTCAGCGTCAGCTCCACCCCCAGGTTCGGAGTGGTCGTGGCCCAATAAAGCGCATTGGTTTTGACGGCAACCCTTTGGGCTTGGACCGGAGACATTGTAAGTATGGATAATATAATTATAGATAATTTCCTTTTCATATTGTATAGGTACCGGGGTAGTATTCCGGGCGGTCAGTAGAGGCGGTGCGTATAGGACAGGCTAAGGTTTTCTGACCGGATAAACCCTCCCAATCGTTCATGCCCGCCGGGGTCCGGGGGCGAGGCCTCCGGGTCGAGCCACGGCTCGGCGATAAGCAGAAGGTCCCAGACGGTGAGGGAGTAAAACATGCTCCGGTTAAGGTACAGCAATCCCTCCCGCTCCGTCAGCAGCCCGTGGCGCTGGAGCAGTTCGACGGCGGAACGGTCCGGTCTGTGGGCGGCAGGTTCGGCTACGACCGCATCCGGATGCAACCCCCTGCCACCGCAGAGAATATATAAATAGCTGAACAATCCCAGATATCCGTATAGCTCCTGGAACCGCTCGCTGAATAATATTTTATCGTTTGCCTGCATTTGCCACGCTTTCGGTAGGCGTTTCGGCGTCCGTCACTTCAGGAGTGACGTGAAGGCAACTCGATACGACTCGTAATCAGCCGTAAGACAACGGATTAACTGTCAGGACAGTAGTCCGAATCGGTAAACAAAGGGTAAACAAAATCCGTAAATGATTTTTCAGGGGTAGTTGTTTCGGATTTCATAAGACATCGGGGCAGTAGGTTTATAATTATAGTGTAAGTGTCTGTTATTGACAATTCACGGGAAATAAAAAATTACCGGGTATGTAACGATAAATGAAAATTATTTCTACATTTGCAACATCCATCGAGGTTAGTTCGTTTCTTTATCCGTCACTCCTGAAGTGACGTTTTTTATGCCGTTCCGACGGCGTTCGACAGCCTCACACTCAGCGCATCCATGGCCGACCGGCCGAACGAAGCGAGGTAAATGGTTGTAATCCGCGGGTCCCGGTGTCCCAGTCCTTCGCTTATCAGGTTTATCCCGTAACCCATCCTTTTGGCAAGAGTGGCCCAAGTGTGCCGGGCGACGTGCGTGGAGATGGTTTTAGTCACACCCGCCGTGGCCGCCAGCTCTTTCAGGTTCCTGTTCTGCCGGTTAAGCGCGGTTTCATACTGCAGGCGTATATCCGGCCCGTCGGGGTCAAGTATGGGGAACAGGTAGGGCGAGGCCCGGTTGGTGTGAAGATAGTGGTCTATGATTTTTTTCATCGGCCGGGTAATCTTCACTTCGATATAGAACCCCGTCTTCCTGCGCTTGTAGAGAACCGTGTCGTTTTTTATATCGGACTTTTTAAGGTAGGCAAGGTCGATGAACGACATTCCGCGGGCGTGATAGGCGAACAGAAAATAGTGGAGGGCGTTGCGGAGCCTGCCCTCTTCCGGCGGCAGGGAGTGGACGCACGCGGCGAGAGCCTTGATATCCTGCTGGTCGAGCGACCGGCGCCGGGTTTCATAGACCCCCGTGAATACCTCCTCGAAAGGGTTCGACTCGGCCCGCGGGATAATTCCGGTGGCGACAGCCTTGTAATAGAGGGCCCGCAGGTTGCGCATATAGAACGAGATGGTATTCATCTGCAACCCTTTGTCGAGCAGGTGGCGCTCGTAGGTCCGGAGCAGGGCGGAGTCGAGCTCGCACAGCAGCGGGTCCCTGCCGCCGAGGAACGCCGCGAGACTCTTTGCCGCAGAGCGGTAGGCCCTTGCCGTGCGGGTACGTCCCCCGGCGATGAGTTCCTGTCCGGCGAAGGCGGAGAAGGAGAGGAGGGTATCATTGGCGCCGGTTTCACGGAAGCACCCGACGATATCGTTAACCGAATAGTCGCCCCTGCGGCCCAGCCGGTTCACGATGCTCTCCAGACGCAGCAGGTCGGTCCGCATGGAGGCTTCGGTGTGTTTCAGTCTTTCGGAAGACAATCCGGTTACACGGGTGTGGAGCCAGCAGGTTTCAGCGTCCCACTCGTCCGGGCGCAAGGAATAGTCCCGGCGAAGGTCGCGGTACCTGCGCCCGTGGATAATCCTCACGAACACCGTACCGTACTCCGAACCATCCCTTGCGGGCGGTCGGAAATGAAATTTGAAAGTCGTCATAGTAATACTGTATATTAATGGTTAAAATAAAAACTATAATATAGCAAACTACGTGACTTTTCGGAACATCCGGGCATCCGATTTTACGGTATGATTGGTAAATTTCCGTTATCCGGGCCGGGGACGCCCCGTCCCCGGAGTGAGCCTGAATGGTGACCGATACCGGATTATAAACAGGGTGCGTAAAGATTAACGGCGCCCGGAAATGCGCCGGCCACCTTTGGAATGCATATAATGTCATCCCGAAAGAAGTGTAGGGTCTGACATGGTACACCGAAGTTCATAGCTTATTATTGTCCCGACGAACCGGGCACATCATACACGCCGGAACAGGTTTCTTAGGAGGGCTTAAAGAAAGAATCCACATCGTTTATATATATGTCATCCTGAACGATAGCGAAGGATTTCACATGGTAGACCGAAGTCATATCTTAAAAGAATCCACATCAGTAGATATAAATGTCATCCTGAGCGACAGCGAAGGATCTGTCGCTTGAGTCTCAAAAGAAGGTAGATTCCTCTCATACGTTCAGAATGACACTATATTTATATGCGGCCCGCCACCCCGCCCCGGCGGGCGGCACGTCTGCAAAGCAGACGTATTTTTCACCTACGTGCATATATATCCACCTCGGTTTTATAAATGTCATCCTGAACGAAGTGAAGGATCTACCGAATATATTATCCTGTGGTAAAGGAATCCACTCCGGTCGGCAAGTCAAACCAGCGGCCGGGTGCCGGGTAGGGGAGTGTGGTAATAGGATAACGAGTAAGAAGGGAAGAAAAGAGATAGGTGTAATCACCGGCTGATTCGGGCCCCGGTAATGACGGATTATTGCCCGGGGACAGCTCCGGCAGCCGAGCCGAGTCTATCGGGTCGCCTCGTCGAAGCAGTGGCGGCAGAGGGGCTGGTAGGACTCTTTTTCGCCGAGCATAACCAGTTGGTCGCCGTCGGTGATGCGGTGGGAATGGTTGGCGAGGTTGCCGCAGCGCATACACACGGCGTGCACTTTGGTCACATACTCGGCCTTGGCCATCAGGGCTGGCATGGGTCCGAACGGTTTGCCGGTATAGTCCGTATCCAGACCGGCCACAATAACCCGTACGCCGCTGCGGGCCAGCGTATCGCAGACGTCCACAATCCCCTCGTCGAAAAACTGCGCCTCGTCGATTCCCACCACGTCCACGTCGCCGGTCATCAGCAGGATATTCCGGGCGGTATCTACCGGGGTGGACCTGATGGCGTTTGCGTCGTGCGAGACCACCTCCTCTTCCGAGTAGCGGACGTCCAATCGGGGCTTGAATATCTCCACGCGCTGATTGGCGAAGTTGGCCCTCTTGAGGCGGCGAATAAGCTCTTCGGTCTTGCCGGAGAACATCGAACCGCAGATAACTTCGACCCATCCGCGGCGGCTGGCGTTTTCGAGAAACATGTCGGTAACGGGATTTGAGACAGTGCAAATGTATTGCAAACCGCCCGGAGTTTCAAGAGCGGCGGGTAACTATTTATTAACAGCGGGCCGCTCAGGGCGTAAGGGCCGGGAGTCGGAATGGAATCGATGAATGGGAAAGTGCGGAGGAAGAAGGAACCCCGCGGAGTAAAGTTCGGCATCATTTGAAAAATGCCGGGTCGGTCCGCAAAGAAGGCGGCTATATAAACAAAACAAGGAAACAGTGGTTCGGGGCTAATGCCCTTCACCATCGTTTCCTCTACTAACCTAAAACTACTAACCTAAAATGAACCTTAAAACTTCGATACAAAGATAAGGCAAAACCTACCGTTTTGCAAATTCTTTAGGAATATATTAAATATATTTAATATTAATTTAAAATGTTACGACAGCTGTTATCATTAACAAGTTTTGTCAAGTCTCAGAAAATCAGTGGAAAATAATCGTTACAATTCGTAAGGCCCGAATGTGCGGAATTTCATTTCTTAACAATTTCTTAACATTGGTGTGTGCGTACACAACCGCTGTCTCGGCGGCATTTATGGGTTTTTGCGTCTTCAGCCTCCCGGAATTTTGCCATACAAACGTTCTATACGCTGACGACCCGGGCAAACACATGAACCGGTAAAGGATGCGGATATTACTATATGTAATACAATAAACCCTACCCGATTAAAATAAGCGGGTAGGGTTTTATTTATTCTGAATTTACTCGGCACCCACTCCCCCGCCTACGACAATCACTGCAAGAGTCCCTAAAGCTTTAAGAGTATTTGTGAGGCCGCTTGCTTTATGGAAAGTATAATCACCTCCTCGTTTATTATCGCATTGGGAACAGGAATATTTATTCCTGAATATACCTCTTTTCTCCCGCGTTACATACTCTTTACAACCACATTTTGGACACCGTTTCATAATAGTATAATTTAAGGGGTTTTGTGCTAAAATAAGAAAAAAATTAAATATATGATACAAAAATTGTATATTTTATATTGTAAAATATCACTATTGGTTTGTGATGTTGCGTAGAGCTCCCATTGCCGGTAGTGGATATTTTCCTACCTTTGAGGTGCGAAGCACATGATATGTAATAACTAAGACACAAGGCACATTCCCTTATGGGATTGTGCAGAGTCGTTGGGGGTATCGTTACCCCGTGAACGGCAGCCTTGTTGTCTCAGGATTTCATTGTGCTTCGCACCTGCACAATCTTCTTTTGAAAATCCTCCATCGTCTACCGGCCCTACTCCGGTAATTCTACGGCCCTTCGTTCCCGCAAGTGAGTTACCCGTATCGGACCTTTGCGGACCGTCACGGTCATTCCCCCTTCGGCCGTTCTTGGGCCGTACCCAGACATTACCTGTATGCGGCCCGCCGAAAAAAGAAGCCGCCGAAATTTGTTTTCGGCGGCTTTCAGGTACTCCCGACGGGAATCGAACCCATATCACAAGAACCGGAATCTTGCATTCTATCCATTGAACTACAGGAGCAGTACATGTGCGGGCGGAAATATTTCCCTTCCGGCGGTACAAATTTGCAACTTTTTTGCAAAGTATCCAAACGGGGAGCGAATCTCCGGGCGATATCCCGCCGACAGAATGCCCGAAATGCCTCTAAAGGCTTAAAAAACAACTTAATCGGACTGTCGGTATGTGAATAAAAGTTGTAAAAATATTCTTTTTTGTCCTGAAATTTACGAAACTTCGGTAAAATAGAATATTTTTGCAGTAAATCAGTATTGTACGTATGCTGGATAATTGGCAACGGATAGAGAAGGTAATCAAATGGGCTGGCGCGGCGTCGGTCAGCGCCTTCGCGAGGGAAATCGGCCTGAACCGGGGCGAGAACCTTTACCAGATAAAACGGGGAAACAACGGTATCAGCCGGGAGCTGGCGGAGAATATCACCGCCAAATACCCGGCCGTGAGCAAGGCCTGGCTGCTTACGGGCGAGGGCGAAATGCTGCCCGGTAAGTCCCTTAAAGAGAAGTACGATATCCCGTTTTACAAGACGGACGCGGCGGAAATCGTCTCAGCGCCGGCTGTCGCGGGGCAGCCGTCCGCCTCGCGGGATACGGAGGGTTTTATAAAAAACCTCCCGGAACCCTCGTATTACGTGTCGCTGCCCATGATGAAGGGCTGCCACTTCGCTGCGCTGACGTTCTCGGACGCGATGTCGCCCGAGATTCCGTGCGGTTCCACCATGTTTTTCAGGCACATTCCGCCCGAGACCCTGACGCCGGGAGGGATGTACCTGGTGATGTCTAAAAAGTTCTGCGGGGTGAGATATGTGCGCCGTGACCCTTCGAGCGAAAACGTTAGGTTCGTTCCGAAAAATATCGATAACTTTGACGAAATTTCGGTCCCGCTTGCCGAGATCGACGAACTGTTTCAGGTCAAAGGAGTATTGATAAACAAATAAAACGTTTTCGCAAATGTTCTCAGGAATCGTAGAGGCCGTCGCCACGGTGACGGCCATACGCGAAGAGGGCGGCAACAGGCATTTTTCGCTTCGCTGCCCGTTTACCCACGAATTGAAGATAGACCAGAGCGTATCCCACAACGGGGTGTGCCTTACCGTAGTAGCCATCGACGAGGACGTTTACACGGTAACGGCCGTCAGGGAGACCCTGCTCAAATCCAACCTCGGCCTGCTGGCAGAGGGGGACGAGGTGAACCTCGAGAGGAGTATGCGCCCCGACGCCCTGCTGGACGGCCACATCGTGCAGGGCCATGTGGACCAGACCGCGGTCTGCACCGCCCTCGAGGAGGCCGACGGGAGCTGGTACTACACCTTCGGTTACGAGCCGACGGGGGACAACGTCACGGTGGAGAAGGGCTCGGTGGCGGTCAACGGTGTGAGCCTTACGGTGGTCAACTCGCAGGAGGGTTCGTTTCAGGTGGCCATCATACCGTATACTTACGAGAACACCAACTTCCGGCATATAAGGCCCGGGTCGGTGGTGAATCTCGAGTTCGATATCATCGGCAAATATATCGCCCGGCTGATGAAGAACTACACGGGCCGGTAATCCTGCCGCTGTATGTCCGCTTTCAAGATTAAGACTATTACGATGGCCTCGGTTACTGCCGGGGTCGTGACGGGTATCGCCTCGGGGCTGGGTGCGGCCGCGGCTGGTGCGGGCGCGGGAATGTGCGAGGTAACGGGTCTGTTCACCGCCTCGATCTGTTTCGGGATTACCCAGCTTGTGATGCGCAAGTTTGTGATTTATAAGCTGAAGCCCATTTATCAGGTGGTGCTCGCCAAGGATATAAAGACCAGCGAACTGGAGAACCGCATCACCCATACCGACCATCTGGTCCACGAGATAGAGGGCGAGATAAGTGTCTGGGCGGAGAAGAACCGCCGTGAAATCGACCAGCTCAAGAAGAACGAAAAGTATCGCAAGGAGTATGTGGGCAACGTCTCGCACGAGATGAAGACGCCCATTTTCAATATACAGGGGTATATAAGCACTCTGCTCGACGGGGCGCTCGAGGATGCGGCAATCAACCGCATCTACCTCGAGAGGGCCGAGCGGAGTATCGACCGGCTGGTAAATATCGTGAACGACCTCGAAGAGATTTCGAAACTGGAATCGGGGGTGCTGGAGCTGAAGCTCGAACGCATCGACCTCACGTCCCTCGCGCGGGACTCGGTGGAGTCGGTGGAGATGGATGCGGCTCGCCGCGGGATACGGCTGATTCTGGGTAACCAGTCGGCGGTGCCCATGCCGCCGGTCTGGGTCAGGGCCGACAAGCACTACATCTCGCAGGTGTTCATCAACCTGCTTACCAACTCGATAAAGTACGGCAGCGAGGGGGGCTTTACCAAGATTTCGTTTATCGACCTGTTCGACAAGGTGATGGTCGAGGTGGCCGACAACGGAGTGGGGATATCGAAGGAGGATATCCCGCGGGTATTCGAGCGCTTTTTCCGCACCGACAAGAGCCGTTCGCGCGAGCAGGGCGGCACGGGTCTGGGCCTCTCCATCGTGAAACACATTATCGAAGCCCACAACGAGAGCATTACGCTCCGCAGCGAGCCGGGTAAGGGGAGCACCTTCTCGTTCTCGCTGTCGAAGGCTTAGGTCGCAGAAATCGACCCCAGCATCATTGAATATAAAAAGAGTATGGCCCTCCCAGGGGCCATACTCTTTTTATATCTATTCTTTAATGATGGTTATTTGTAAACGATAGTGTACTCGTCCAAATCGAAGTAATCTTCATCGAACCGGTTGACCACCCTGATTCCGTCTATCAAACCGTCCGAATTGCGGGTATACGTATAAGTTTGTGTTCCGTAGACATATCCGCTCTCCTCGGTAGCCTGCGAACCGGTCATTAGTCCCCGGCTCCGCTGGCCGTAGTATCCGAGCATAACCATTATTCCCGATCTGTCTATCCGCAGGTATTCGTCAGCCTGAACAGCGAGGAAATTGAGGTCTATATTGGCCTTTTCGTTATCCGATGAGTCGTCATATACGGCCGTGCTGAAATATGAATCGAATTCCAAATAATCGATATCCACCCTCGTAAGGTTCCCGTCGGTCCACCGGCAGTCGACAATATAATTGTCATAGTTATCCGTTTCCGTAAATTCAACCTTTTCGATGTAGTTTTGTGAATCGTAGGTCACCTTCCAGTCATATCTCCACTCATCGTAGTCGATCGATGAGGCGGAGGTAATATAACCGTTGGAATTGAGGTTGAAAGTGTAGTCTTTTTGATAGTAGTCTTCCGCCCGGGTGGCTGCGGCTCCCCTGGAATTACGACGGTTCCCGACGCCGTCGCTGCCCGGCTTGGCGGATACGCTTCTCGACCGGTAGCTTTCGGTTGCATCGAAGTCGTAGTGCTCCACCACCGTGATTTTATCGGTCCCGTAGCTCAGGAGGTAGCGTTTAACCGTATAATCGCCCTCGGTATATGTGATTTCGGTAATCCTGTCAGAGGTGTCGTAGACGAAATCTATCGTCACGGTCTCCTCCTGATAGCCGCCGTCCCAATGTTCACGGATAACCTTATCCACCAGCGCCGCACCTTCGTCGGGCGTACCTACCGTGGGCGGAGTCGTACCGTCCTTATTGGTCTTAACCTGGGTTATCTGCACGTCGAAGGTGTCGCCGCCTGCCGTGGTGATGGTAATTACGGCTTTACGGTCGGCCCCGGATGTATTGTCGGTGAGGGTGATTTTCAGGGTGTAGGACCCGGCGCCGCCTTCATATCGGTCGAGCGACAGCCAGGAGAGGCCTGCCCGGGTGGCGGTAGCGTCGGTTACCGAAGCGGCCCAACTGTCCCGGGCGGTGAAGGTGACCGTTGCGGAGTTTTCGTCGGCGCTCAGGCTCTGCGTAAGCTCTTTCTTGTTGTCGACCGTAAGGTCTCCGAAAGTCTTTTCGTCGTCGTCGCTGCAAGCGGTCGAGAGTACCACCGTAAGGGGTAATACAAGGGCATAAATGAGTTTTCTCATAACTTGAATTATAAGGGATTAATTTTAATTGGCGGGCTTAGGCGGCCCGGCGTTCACATAATTAAATGGGGTTTAGTTATGCACTGCAAATGTAGTAAATATTTACCCGAATATGTAATAATTCCCGACCCTAATACCCGTTCGCCGCGGAACTGGGATATATTCCGGTATTTGACATGGCTTCGGGGCCGGGGATTAACCTCCGGGAGAGGGGTCTCACGGCTCCGGATATAAAAATCCCCGCACCACCGGAAGTGTGCAGGGACTTTCATCTTTAGTTATATACCCGTAGGAAGAAACTGCTTTGCGAGACTTAGCGCCCCCCCTCCGGTGTCGCCGTGGGAGGGCCGCCGGGAAAAGTCGCTTAAATCGTATGTAGTGGCACGTTACTCGGCGAACGGAACCGAGATAAACGTCAGCACGGTTGGCAGGGCGCTCTGCCAGTATTCCCACGAGTGTCCTCCGTCGCGCATGCGGTACTGGAGAGGTATCTCTTTCTCGCGCATCAGCAGGTAGGTCTGTACGTTGCACTCGTAGAGGAAATCGTCGTCGCCGCAGTCTATGTACCAGCGGACGGTGCGGTAGCTGTCGAGTTCGGCAGGCCCGGCCTCGCGGATAATGGCCTGCGGGTCGTCCCGCACAATGCTCTCGTGGAACGCCTCGTCGTCGATAAGCCGGTCGGGGATACGCGGTGCTGCCAGCAGTCCGCTCAGGGGGCAGCACGAGCCGAACAGATCGGGACGGTGCAGGGCATAGACCATAGAACCGCCGCCGCCCATCGACAGGCCTGCCACGGCCCTGTAATTCTTACCGCTGCGGATGCGGTATCTGCTCTCCACCGCGGGGATAAACTCCTCGAAGAAGTGGCGCTCGTACTCCCAGCCGGGTTTATCGAAATAGCCCATCCTATAACCGCGGTTGCCCGGCTCCTCACCTGCCGCGTCGGGCATCACGATTACGGCCGGCACGGCCATTCCCGAGAGGTATGTCACGTCGGCGATTTTGCGCATATTACCCTTCACCAGCCACGACTGGTGGTCGTCCGTGGCGCCGTGCAGCAGATAGAGGACGGGATAGTCCCTGTCCGAATCGTCGTACCCGGCGGGGAGGTATACGGAGAAGGCTTTGGCCACGCCGAGGATTTCGCTCGGAATGGTATCGGTTACGATGCGGCTCGGGGACTGCGCCCGGACGGCCACGGCAGCCGTTGCGGCCATCAGTGTAAAGGTGAGAAGTCGTTTCATCATAATCGTAGTTTAAGGTTATACGCAAAGTTAATATCCGGGGCGCGTAATGCAATACCGGCGGAAGGGAAGTACTTTCAGGATGACAGATAATTTAAGCACTCCGCAGGAGTTGACGCCGCGGGGGTACACTTCGGCATGTCATCTCGGTATCTGAATGCCTGCCGTATGGCAGGCATGCGGCCCGCATATAAATAATATATGTCATTCTGAGCGACAGCGAAGAATCTACCTCTCATTGTGTCTCAACCCCAGCGATAGATACCGATGTTACTTCCCTTCGCCTTTATTCACGGCGATTTTACTTTTAAGCACTCGGAGGAAAATGCATACATATAAAGGACATTATCGGTTTATTTAAAAATGTCATCCTGAGGAACGTAGTGACGAAGGATCTACCTACCGCTGGATTAAGTCGAAGATTCTTTACATCCGTTCAGAATGACGCATGCAGCATTTGACTCACGTTTTCCCCCACTGGCAGGGCATAGCCTGCACGCAGTCTCTGCTCCTGCTTCGGGCGTCCGGCCGTATCAAGACAAAAAAGTATCGTTATTTTAACTGAAGTTTTCCTCTTTCTGCCGGAGTCTCGCATCCTTCCGCTTATCCCACCCCGGCCGCCGACAACCCCGGAACTTCCCGGCGGGGGAGTTCATTTTTCCGATTAAAATTCGTATATTTACTTTAAGCCGGGTCCAGCGAGGTCCGTGGCCGGCGTGCGGCCTGATACTTGCCCGATAAGGGTAGGGGACGGGGGCTTACCCGTCCGCAGGGGAGCCGTGACGGTACCGGCGGAGCCCTTTCCGGGGAAAGCAGCCGGGATGCGTGAAGGACCTCCGGAACTTTGCCCGATAAGAGTAGGCAACCGGGGGCTTACCCGTCCGTAGGTGCCGGGCCTTGCCCGTTGCGGAGTAGAGGGACCGGGGCCTTGCCGAGATATGGAGAATGAACCCGCTCTTTGCCGACTCGGGGAGTGACAACCCGGCCTTTGCCCGATACGGCATATTTTTGTCTCTGTTCGACACAAGTGCAGGGCTGGGTGGTGAGGCGCGGTAAATTGGTTTACCTTTACCGCCGCCCGGGGATGCGTCACAGGTCCGGCCGGATGGGAAGAAACATTAAAACAATATATTATGGACATAAGATATAAACTTCCGCGCAGCGGGGGGCTTATTCCCGAAGCGACTCCGGACGATATTATCAGGCGTTACGAGCGCATCCCGACCCGCATTTTCGACAGCGAATCGGACGGGGCCTCATACCTTGCCGACCGGATAGTCGCCATGATAAACGACCATGAGTACGGTATCAACACTCTCGACGGGGTGGTCGAAAACCCGTTCGTGCTGGGTCTCAGCACCGGGCGCACCCCCATAGGGCTTTACCGTGAGCTGGTTCGCCGCCACCGGTGCGGCGAGGTGAGTTTCGCCAATGTGGTCGTGTACAGCCTCGACGAGCTGTACCCCATGCGGGCCGACGAGCACCAGAGCCGCAACTGGCGTATCCATGAGGATTTCCTGAACCATATCGACATCGCGCCCCACAATATCCATATCTTCGACGGCACCATACCCGAGGAGGAGGTGTCGCAGTACTGCGCCAGGTTCGAAAAGAACCTCCACCGCATCGACCTGATGATTATGGGGATGGGCGAGCAGGGGCAGATCGGGTTCAACGAACCGGGTTCCTACCACAAGTCCCGCACCCGGCTGGTACAGCTCGGCCACGCCACCAAGAAGTCGCTCGCTCCCCTGTTCCACAGCTACGCCAATATCCCCGATATGGCTATCACGATGGGTATCGGAACGATACTTAAGGCGCAGAAGATTTTCCTGCTGGCATGGGGCGAGGAGAAGGCCTCCATCGTCCGGCAGGTAGCCGAGGGGGAGATATCGGAGAAGGTGCCCGCGTCCTACCTTCAAGACCATACGGGTATCGAAATGGTTATCGACTGCAACGCGGCCGAAAAGCTGACCCGCGAGGAGACTCCGTGGCTGGTGGGCACCTGCGAGTGGACCCCCAAGTTTACCCGCAAGGCCGTGGTATGGCTCTGCCAGCAGGTGGAGAAGCCCATCCTTAAACTTACGTATCAGGACTATATCGAAAACTCTCTCGGGCAGTTGCTCGAAGCCCGCGGAGCCTACGACAAGATTAATATAGACGTCTTCAACGACCTTCAGCATACCATCACCGGCTGGCCGGGGGGTAAACCCGGCGCGGACGACACCACCCGTCCCGTGCCGTCGGAGCCGTATCCCAAGAGGGTACTTCTGTTTTCGCCCCATCCGGACGACGACGTGATTTCGATGGGCGGAACCTTCCTGCGCCTTGTGGACCAGGGCCACGACGTGAACGTCGCCTACCAGACTTCGGGCAACGTCGCCGTGCATGACGACGTCGTGCTCCAGGTCACCGATACGGCCAAGGAGTGCGGTTTCGGGGACCGGGTGCAGTATGTAAAAGCCCTTATCGCCTCCAAAAAGAAGGGCGAGCCGGAGCCGCGCGAGCTGCTCGACCTGAAGGGGGCCATCCGCCGCGCCGAAGCCAAGGCGGCCTGCCGTCTGTTCGGGCTGGACGACGAGCGGAACGTTTTCTTCCTCGATATGCCGTTCTATGAGACCGGAGGAATAAAGAAGGGGGAGCTCACCCCGGCCGATATCGAGATTGTAGCCAACCTCATGCGCGAGATAAAGCCCCATCAGATATACGCCGCCGGCGACCTGTCGGACCCGCACGGCACGCACCGTATCTGCATCGAGGCCATCCTCGGGGCCGTAAAGCTCGTGGAGGGCGAGGAGTGGTTCCGTCACACCCAGATGTGGCTCTACCGCGGGGCATGGCAGGAGTGGGACCTGGGTATGGTGGATATGGCCGTGCCGCTCAGTCCGGAGGAGATGCTCAAAAAGCGCCACGCCATTTACCGTCACCAGTCGCAGAAGGATATCGTGCCCTTCCCCGGAAGCGACACGCGCGAGTTCTGGCAGCGGGCCAAGGCACGCACACAGAATACCGCCTGCCTCTACGACAAGCTCGGCATGGCGGAGTATCAGGCCATCGAAGTGTACGTGAGGATTATATAACCGGGCAGGCTTAGGTCACTTTCCGACATTCCATTTAAAAAATAACCAAACTTAACCGACCTGAGGTATGAGGGTAGCGATAAAGAACGACGAACAGTCGGTAGCGGCATTTGCCGCGGAACATATTGCATGCAGAATCGACGGCCACAGTGGGGAGGCCCCGTTCGTGCTTGGTCTTCCCACGGGCTCCACTCCGCTCAAAACCTACGCGCGGCTGGTGGAGATGCACCGCGAGGGCCGGGTATCGTTCGCCAACGTGGTCACATTCAATATGGACGAATACGTGGGGCTCGACCGGGAGCATCCGCAGTCGTACCACCGTTTTATGTGGGACAATTTTTTCGGCCACATAGATATCGAACCCGGTAACGTCAATATCCTCGACGGGATGGCCCCCGACCTCGGGGAGGAGTGTACCCGGTACGAGAAGAAAATTCAGTGGTACGGCGGCATAGACCTGTTTATGGGCGGAATCGGTACGGACGGGCATATAGCTTTCAACGAGCCGTTCTCGTCGCTCGATTCCCGTACGAGGGTCAAGACCCTTACCCGGGAAACTATCGAGTCCAACTCGCGGTTCTTCGGCGGGGACACCTCGCAGGTTCCCCGGCAGGCCCTTACCGTGGGTGTGGGCACCATTATGTCGGCCAAGGAGGTGCTTATCCTGGCCACGGGCAGCGCCAAGGCGACGGCGGTTAAGATGGGCGTGGAGGGGGCCTATAACCATAAATGGACCATCAGCGCCCTGCAGACCCACCGGCACGGTATACTCGTTATCGACGAACCCGCCGCGGGCGAACTTACCGTCAACACCTACCGCTACTTCAAGGAGATTGAGGAGTAACTCATTCCCTCGTCCCGAGCTTCGGTCTTTTATTCAATATCATGTCGTCCCGGAAAGCCGTAGACGACAAGGGATTTATTACCATGTCTTCCTGAACGAATTCAACCGCCGAAGAATTAGGTAATCATGTCATCCTGAACGATAGTGAAGGATCTAAAAACTGTTATCCCGAGGCAGACCGAGGGTTCAATACACATGCCATCCTGAACGAGTTCAACCGCCGAGCGATTTAATACACATGTCATCCTGAACGAAGTGAAGGATCTAAAAACTGTTATCCGTGGCTACCGGGTGATTTTATAACCATGTCATCCTGAACGAAGTGAAGGATCTATAAAGGGTTCACTCCGAACGCCGATGCCCTGCCGTAGGAGAAAAAACGCAGTTATAAATAACGATACTTTTTGTCTTGATACATCCGACGAACGCAGTAGGAGCAGAGACTGCTTGCAGGCTATGCCCTGCAAGGAGGAGGAAAACGAAGTTAAAAAGTAT
>JAJBVT010000044.1 GCA_020859685.1 Rikenellaceae bacterium | reverse complement strand
GGGTTGTGGTCGCCGGGATGGCGTTGCGGGCCGGAACTCTCGGCGTGGCGGAACGGTCCGGTGGTGCGTGCTCCGGGCCCGGAGAATAAGGGCGATATGGTGCGGACGGGGTTTGAGGGCCGGAAAAATATACGGTGTGGCAGCATACGAGCGGTTCCACTCAGTACCCAGCCGGGGCCGAAGGACGGTCGGACAATGGGGGCTGCCTCAGACCGGGGCCGAAGGTCCGGCCGACGGCATTCGACTTACAGGGCCGCATACCGACAGGGCTTTTGCCGACCGGACTGTTCCACGACCCGGCTGCTTGTCCCCAAGCCCTACGCCGACGGGATTATCACCAATCTACTACCTTACCTGGATCGATATTATACCAGACATGGAAACCCTCCGGCAACTCTGCCGCCTGACAGGAAAACCTCCGACAGGCCTACCGCCAGACAGGAAATCTCCGACAGACTGCCGGACAGGAAAATCTCCGGCAGGACAAACCTCCGGCAGGACCGCCGTCGATATAACATCCCTCCGACAGGACAAACCTCCGGCAGGACCTATACGATACTCAGCCCGCCGTCCACCAGGATATGCTGGCCGGTGACATAGCTCGACGCGTCGGACGATAGATATATTATGGTACCGTTCAGTTCGCCCCGCCGTCCCGGCCGCGATGCGGGGGTAATGTAGTTGTACATGCGCATAAATTCGTCGTGCGTAAAGAGGGTATCCTCGGTCATTTCGCTCTCGAACAGCCCCGGCCCGATGGAGTTTACCGTGATATTGTCAGCGGCATACGATGCCGCCATACCGATGGTGAGGCCCCTCACGGCGGCCTTCGAGGCGTTGTAGGAGTGTCGGGCCAGCGACGGGTTCTTATCGCCCAGCACGGCGTTCACCGAGGCTATGTTCACAATCTTCCCGTACCTCCTTTCGCGCATATACGGCACCACGAACCTGCACATCAGGTAGATACCGCGCACGTTAATGGCCATCGCCCGGTCCCACCTATCGGTAGTCAGCTCTTCCACACTTCCGGGGATAGCCACCCCGGCGTCGTTCAAAAGTACATCCACTTTACCGAACTCCGCGATAACCCGCTCCACGGCCTCCTTTACGCTCTCCTCGTCCGAGACATCGCATGCCACGGCGAGCGCCCTGCCTCCGGCGAGGGTGATTTCCCGCGCAACGGTTTCCAACTTTTCCATGCGCCGCGCCATCAGTATCACCTCCGCCCCGCAGGCGGCGTATGCACGGGCCGCGTCCGCACCGAGGCCGCTCGAAGCCCCGGTCACGATAACCGACTTTCCTTTGAGATTGAACAGATCCATAAAAACTTTTTTTACCACCGACCTTAAGCGGTCTGTTATAAGTTAGTCAAATTTCCGGGCAAATAAAACCATCATCATGCCATTCGACACCATATAGTCTTCTTCAGTATGCAAAAAGGATATACGTAAAACACTAATTACACTAAATGATACCATAAAAAATTTTTTTATTACGGAAATTATCCCGAATTTTGAAACCGACGTATAATCCGCCACTTACGTAATAAACACTGGCGGTGGATTTACGAAAAAAAGAGATATGCGGGTTGCTTTACAGAATGCGGCGGTGATTGCCGTCGCTCTCCTTGGATAGTACGGCGCCACGGCCCGGAAAATCCGGATTATATAACCCTTACCAAAACACCCGCGCTGCCGGCATACCTCTTATTATCCACGGTCGAAAAACACTATCCGGCTCAGATGTGCCACTCCGGCATGGGCGTGGGTAGGCCGTTGACCCGACCGGCCGGTCTCCCGGGACCGGATACTATTATCAGGCACTACCGCAATATTATTATATAAACATTTTATCCCCCTATAAAATGGAAAAAAAGCAGGTCTCCCCCCAGAACCTAACCGGGAACAGCCGTAATCAGGAAGGCATTTTCCAGACCGACAACGCAGTTATCCGTACGCGCCTCCTCGAAGCGGGCCGCTCTTACGACGGCCGTATCAACGTCAGCGAAATTGTATTTATAATCGAAGGAGCCGGTTACCTCGATACCCGTAACCTGCGTAACGTCTACGTTGCCAAAGGTATGGCGATACTGCTGCCCATCGGCAGCCACTACGATATTCAGGTACTCGACGAAATGCAGGCTGTAATATGCGCACTGGACGAGAACGTGAGGATGTCGGACCATTTTACGTTCGAGGCCATGTTCGAAGGGGCGGACGAGAAGCATGTCCACAACCGTCCCCTGCAAATGAACGACAAGCTGTGGCACTTCATCACCGGCACTCTGAACTATATGAAGGACGGCCTTTACTGTGAGAACTTCCTCAGAATGAAGGTAGTGGAGATGTTCCATATATTCCGGGCCTATTACCAGCGGGAAGCCCTGCTGCAATTTTTCCTCCCGCTGCTTACGAAGGACGCCCGGTTCGCCAACTTTATCTACGACAACTGGGCCTCGGCCAAAACGCTGAACGACCTCGCGGATATGTCTAACCTATCCCTGTCGGGTTTCACCAAGAAGTTCAAAAAGGTTTTCGGCACCGCCCCGTATAAGTGGATTATGGACAAGAAGGCCGAGCGGATATATGCGGACCTGCGCTCCACCGAAAAGCCCCTGCGGGACCTTGCCGTGGAGTATAACTTCTGCTCCGTCCAGCACTTTTGCGACTACTGCAAAAAGAAATTCGGTATCTCGCCCGGTAAACTCCGCACCAAAGCCCAGAAGGGCGCGATTCCTGCGGCAGGAAGCTACAAAGCATAATGAGGGAAGCGGGGGTTCCATCGTCCCGACGCGTGCGTCATTATCGGTCCGCCGCCGCACCGGCTTAAGCCAGAGAGTAAAGATCGGATAGTTACACGGGGCCCGATTCCGCAGGGCCGGTACGTAATTACGGGTCGATTAAATATTATAATCGGCCATATCTATAATCCCCGCCCGCAGGGCGTAACGTATAGCCTCCTGAACGTTGTTCACCCCGAGTTTACGGAATATATTTTTACGGTGGCTGTTGACTGTGTGGAAGCTCAGGCACCGGCCGACGGCGATCTCCTTGGTGGTCCTGCCGAGGGCAATTTCGCGCAGTATGGAGGATTCCGAAGCGGTCAGGCGTTCCGCGTCGGACGCAGCATGGGACTCCTCGGCGAGGATCTTTCCGGCATATTCGCACAGAAAGGTACGGTACTGGGCCGTGGCGCGGATTGCCGCCTCTATCTCCCTGAGGGACTCCCCCTTCATAACTATACCGAACCTGTCGCGGCCACCCACGTTACGGATAAAAGAACGGCCGAGCTCTTCGGAAAACAGCAGCCACGAACTTCGGTCGTACCGGGCGGCAAGGTTCAGCATCTGTTCCGCCCCATAGAAGTCAAACAGCGTATAGTCGAGTATCACCGCAGCGGAAGGAACTTCGGCAAGCCGGGCGGTGAGCGACCGCGCGTGCGCGCAGACGCACACAGACGCGGCTACACCGCACCTCTCCAGCACGGTTTCCAGCCCCGCACGGGTTATCTCCTGATTGTCCGCAAGAATAAAGTCTCTCATAAAATCGCCCCTCCGGCCGCCCTGCAAAGGTAGTTTTTATTTACCGGCGATAAAAATACCACGATAATGTTATTTGCCGCAGGGCAGTGTAGCCCTAAATTTGCATCAGGGAAAACAAATCAAAATCAGATACGATGGCAAAGACAGCGCGTAAACTCACGGACCTCGTAGGGAATACTCCCCTGCTCGAACTGAACGGCTATGTAAAGAATACCGGGACACGGAACCCGATTATTGCCAAACTCGAATATTTCAACCCGGCCGGAAGCGTCAAGGACCGCATCTCTCTGGCGATGGTGGAGGATGCCGAAAAATCGGGACGGCTCACCGAAGGGGCCACGATTATCGAGCCCACCAGCGGTAATACCGGTATCGGCCTGGCCTTCGTGGCGGCCACGAAGGGTTACAGGCTGATACTTACCATGCCCGAGACGATGAGCGTCGAGCGCCGTAATCTGCTCAAAGCCCTCGGGGCGGAGCTGGTGCTCACTCCGGGTCCGGACGGGATGAAGGGTGCCATCGCCAAGGCCCGCGAACTCGCGGAGCAGACGCCCGGAGCGATTATCCTCCAGCAGTTCGACAACCCGGCCAACCCCGAGGTACATTACCGCACCACCGGCCAGGAGATATGGCGCGACACGGACGGTGAGGTGGATATATTCGTAGCCGGAGTGGGAACGGGCGGAACCGTAAGCGGCGTGGGCCGAAGGCTCAAGGAGTACAAACCGTCGGTGAAGATAGTAGCCGTGGAGCCGGCCGACTCGCCTGTGCTGAGCGGCGGGTCGCCTGCGCCGCATAAGATACAGGGTATCGGTGCTGGGTTCGTGCCGAAGAATTACGACCCGCAGGTGGTGGACGAGATTATCACCGTCTCCAACGACGACGCCATCCGCACCAGCCGCCTGCTGGCCAAATACGAGGGTCTGCTGGTAGGTATTTCTTCGGGTGCCGCGGCGTACGCCGCCACCCAGCTGGCCGACCGTCCGGAGAACGCGGGAAAAAATATAGTGGTGCTGCTCCCCGACACCGGCGAACGGTACCTGTCTACGGTACTGTACGCTTTCGAGGAGTACCCGTTATAGAAGTCAGGTTAATGAGGAGCGAACAGGCGGCCGGGTCAGGGCCGCCTGTTGCTTTTTTTTCGGGGTGAGGTATGCACGGCGGGGGGCAAGGGTTCACATTTACCGTTGAAGGGCGGGCAGGGGTTCCGAAAAAAAGGGGGGTGGA
>JAJBVT010000100.1 GCA_020859685.1 Rikenellaceae bacterium | reverse complement strand
TGCTTGCACTGTATTCTGGGATTGGGGGTGATATTCTATCCTGTGATATTTTACCGTTTCACAAATTACTTTACACCTTTTTTAGCCATTATGGTAACACTTTTTTTTGGGTCTATTCCTCTCTATAAAATAATTCAACGCATATTTGTGAGGCTTGTTCTGATTGTATTTTTATTTATTTACGGATATGGTTATTTCGTTTCTGTAAGGGATTACCCGAGAGCCTATCAGGTTTGGTTACCCTACCAATCCGTATTTGGAGAAGTCCGCAGACACTAATTCTGGATGGATATGAAAGAAAAATATACGGTCACAGTGCTGATGTCTACATACAACGGTGAGAAATACCTTCCACAGCAGATAGACAGTGTACTTGCACAAGAGGGTGTAAATGTAAGTTTATTGGTACGGGATGACGGTTCCTCGGATAAAACACGTGAGATTCTTAACAAATACAACAAAGAAGGAAAACTTACATGGTATGGAGGTGAAAATATTAAACCTGCTTTAAGTTTCATGGATCTTATATTTAAAGCTTCTGATTCTGACTTTTATGCTTTTTGTGATCAAGATGACGTTTGGGATGGTGATAAATTGAAAATAGCTATACAAAACATTCTTCCTACAGTGGATATACCCTCGCTCTATATTTCGGCTACAAGAGTTGTAAATAAGGATCTGACATACATAAGAGACGATAGGAAAAAAGGGTTTAATTTTACTTTCGAGGAATCATTATTCAGAAATCCAGCCACAGGGTGCACGATGGTTTTTAACCGACTTTTGTTTAATATTGTTAAAATGTATAAACCTGATTTTTTAATAATGCACGACTCATGGATTTATAGAATATGCTTTGCAATAGAGGGTAAGGTAATTTTTGATTCAGAACCGCATATTTCATACCGTCAGCATGGTGATAATGTAATTGGCGCATCACAAAAAACTTTCCTCCATAAGTTAAGACGGAGAATGAACTATTTCTTAAAAGGTTCAACAAACGAACGTCTTCTTCAGATCAAATACCTCTATGATGGATTCAGTCATTTAATGACAGATGTCAATAAAATAAAATTAATAGAAGATCTCCTGAAATATAGAAAATCTTTTAAGTCTAAAATGTCGGTATTATTTAACCATAATATTACAACAAATTCATTAGAAGGCCGGTGTGCCATATTCATGGTAATATTATTAAATCGGTTTTGACTTGCCTATATATGCCGGATAAAGAAAAATGAAAAACCCCCTCGACCATGAATCTGCACTATATAACAAAGGATAAGATACATGACGTTCATAGTTTATCCGATTTGTACGGCTTTTTGGATTCATCGAGTGGTGGAACTGATGAGGTCTTTTATCTGAGGTCCATATATCAGAAGCTATTCTATACGATACGGGAGAAAAGTGTCTATTTTACCGATTCCGTCTTAAATTTTAAAAATATAGGCGGTTTTAAATTTTTATTGGACCAAGAAAAGGTTTTTTTCTATCGCAATACGGGGTTGGTGTTTGCGCCCTATACCGTGTTCAGTGATATTTATCGAGTCCCTGTGTTCTCGGCAATTTCAATTGAACAGGATGCCTTGGCCTTTAAGCCAATCTATCCTTCCGGCGGAGAGGATAAAATAGACCAAAAAATATTTGAAGATAAAATCAAAAGCATAATCAAAACCGAAACCGGCAAATCGGACGAAACAGTATTATTGCACGGCGGTGGTGCTGATTCGACTTTCTTAATGGGTCTGTGCCGTGAGCTTGGTATCGATATGACGGTCCTGACCTGTGTCATGACAGGCATGGAGGGGGAATCCGCTTTAGCCACCCGAATTTCAGAAAGGCTAGGATATTATAATGAAATACATAATTGTAAACCGGAAAAACTACGCCAAATAGTAGATGATTATATTGAAGATAAGCTGGAGGTTGTTAGTGATCCCGCAATGCCGATTATAACGGAGATGCTTTACGGTAAAAGAGCCGAGAGTATAATTGATGGGCAGGGAGCTGATTCCTTACTGTTGAGCCTGCCGTTTTGCAAACTTTTAAGGCTTTACAATAAGAAGCTATCGTGGATTTATAAGCCGGTCCGTATGGTGCTTTCATATATAAATACATCAAAAGAAACCTCATTGGGCAGGAAAGTATACCGTATAAAGAAAGTGATAAATGCATTGTCACAGCCTGATATCGAAGACTGTCTACTTTCTTCTTTGGGTTTTCCCGATTCCTGTTCCGGATTCGAATATTATAAGGACATAAAGGAACAGTTCCGGAATGTGTTCTCCTTTTACAAGGATAAATATAAAGCATTGTCTTATATTTTCATATTTAAAATACTGCCTGTACGGGAGTTGCAGAAATATGAAAATATCAAATCCAGAAATATACAAACATGTTTACCTTTTCTCGACCCTCAATTTATCGATTACATTTTTAACTGTAAAGTAATTGAATTATACGATGGGAAGGATGTGAAAAAGCCGATATTCCGTTATATTGAAAACAAAATACCTAACTTCATTAAAAAGAATAAAACCCATCCATTCTTCGTAGAGTATTCATCTAACGAGACGGGTATTGAAGCTAATTTATATAAAGGGCGGATATATCCCATCTCCGATCTGTCCAACTACGCCTTTACATCTTATAATATTACCAAGTTAAAAGAAGTTCTGAGCGGATTTGGCGATTAATTGTCACCTTATCTTATACCCCCTCAAAGCATAATATAGTATAAAAATAAAGCAGGGCAGGCATAACCAGAAGGCGTTTTGCATACCGAAGGAGTCTTTTAGCCAGCCGAGAAGCGGTAGGATTATTACCGGTCCGGCCATTGCCATAATCAGGAGGGACGAACCGGCTTTGGTGAATTTACCGAGGTCCGCCATCGCAAGCGGCCAGAGCGCAGGCCACATAAGGGAACATCCGAGCGCCAGTAATGCGATGGCCCAGATGGATACCTGTGCGGGCAACAGAACCACCAGCAACGACCCGGCAATAGCGATTACTGCGCATATCAGCAGTGCCGTCGACTGTTTGAGGTATTTCGGTATCAGTATTATACCGCAAATATAGCCCAGAACCATCCCTACCGGACCTATCCATGCGTACATCTGCGGATTGCTCAGCCCGTAATAGGTCGCATAGTCGACAAGTGTCCCCAGAGATATGGTTTCAGCACCGACATAGAAAAACAGTGCAAGACAGCCAAGTATCAGATGCGGGAATTGCAGGATGGAGGTTTTTGTATTGGCATAGGGGCAGTCCTCGGCCGAAGATTCGTCCTCGCCCTGCGCCTTCACCTCGGGAAGCGGTGCCATAAGCGATATAATACCCAACAGAACGAATATGATTATAATCACCATAAACGGGTTGTTGAGGTCGGCCATGGTTGTTTGGTCTACGCTCTTACCGATAACCAGAGCAAGGAACAGCGGAGCCACCGGCCAAGCCAGTTTATTGCATATACCCATAATGCTGATACGTTTGGCAGCGCTCTCCAGCGGACCGAGGATGGTCGTATATGGATTTACTGAGGCCTGAAGGAAAGCGTTTGCCGTACCGCTTAAAAACGATGCCAGCAGGAACAGCGCGAAACTGCTGCGGGCAGCAGCCGGAATGAACAGTGCGAACGCTACGGCGAACATTGCGAACGATAGGGCCATCGTGCGTTTATAACCTATGGCCTTGATGGTCATGGAAGCCGGGTACCCGAATATCAGGAACGGCAGGAACGTGGCGGCGATAATAAGATAGGAAGTTCCCCCGCTTATACCGAGCGACCCTTCGAGTACCGGAATCAAAAAAGAATTTATACCCAGTGCGAACCCGATCGCGAAGAACATCATTCCTATAAAGGCGAGGGGCACAGCGTAGTTCCGAGAAGTCTTGTTCATAATAGTTCAGGTAAGTTATTTGTTTGGTTTCGATATTACTAAGGTAGCATATTTTCATAATATTCCGGTTTCGGAAAGCGTGAATGTAGTTGCGGATTCCGGACCATATCACAAAAAAAGGCTTCCCCGCAGGGAAGCCGTTCATATGGGCAAAAAATATGTCGGAATAAGAAGTGTGCGAGACCGACCTGTCTTAGTCGTTATTAAGCAGGAATGTGTCGACGGCGTTTATAAACTCCTTAGGTGGGCGGGAACCCATCAGCATCCGTGGTTGACCTTCCAGCGGGATGAACATAACCGTGGGAAGACTCTGAATACGGAATACGGCCGCCAACTCCTGCTCGTTGTCTACATTTATCTTGTAAACGTCCACCTGCCCGTGGTAATCCTGAGCTATTGATTCCAGTATTGGTGCTATATTGCGGCAGGGACCGCACCAGTCGGCATAGAAATCGATGATTGCGGGCCTCTGACCGAGAAATTCCCACTGGCCGGGATTGGCTTCGTAATCGACAATCTTACGTAGAAATTCCGCCTTATTCAGGCTGATGGTTGTCCCGTAATCCTGCACTTCTATTCCCGCATCACTCGGTTGCGCACCCGTCCGGCCTCCGCAGGCCGCCAGTGCAAAGGCCGCTACGGCCGCCAGCATTAACTTTTTCATATTCCAAACCTTAAACATTATAATAACGTTTACCGGCAGGTATTTAGTATGCTGGCAAGGTGGTGTAAAGGCAAATATAGTGAAGGCCGAGAGGCAAACGAAGGAAATTCATTTCCGGAAATTTGTCCGAGGCGCCTGCTATGCTACATATATAGTAATAAGTTAGGGCAATAAGGAGGAAAACCTGTTTTCCGGAATATTGCCGAACCGACTCTTATATACTTCAAATATAATCAAATTAAACGATTTATTCCCGGTTCACCGGGTTATCCGTTCCGGGCGGATGATGCCGACTAAAATTCGTAAACGTATTCCGCCCCGGCAGGTATCGCGAAGGCAACCGGAGGGTTGTCCGTGTCGAATCCCTGCCACACCTTTATCCGTTCCAGCGGATTACCGTCGCAGACAAATTGGAACAACCCGCTGTTACGGCTTATGTCGAGAGTGGTGAAATAATTATCTTCGCACCAGAATGCAAAAAGGGACGGATTGCCGCTCAAATCAATCGAATCGAGAGCATTACCTCCGCAATATAAATTTGTCAAATTGCTGTTTTCCCCGATAATAAGGCGGGAGAGAGAATTGCCGCTGCATGTTACTTCTTCGAGGAGCGGGTTCCCTTGCAGCTCGAGCCGAGTGAGCAGGTTCTCGGAGCAGGTCAGGGCTGCCAGCTCCGGGTTTCCGGATAGATCCAATACCGCGAGGCTATTGCCGCTGCAATCGAGCCGGGTTAAGAGGGAGCATGCGGTGATATCCAGTGAGGCGAGAGTATTGTTACCGCAATATAAAAATTCGAGGCGGGGATTATTTCGGGTATCGAGATGCTCCAAACGGTTGTTTCCGCAATAAAGATAAGCCAGCGCCGGATTGCCTGTCAGGTCCATTTCCGTGAGTTTATTGCCCGTAATATTTAGACAGCCGAGCCGGGGGCAACCGGAGATATCGATGGCCCCGATTTCGTTGTTCATACAGTACGCGGTGGTAAGAATTGAGTGGGTGCCCATAACGAGGTCAATGAGACGGTTGTCCGAGCAGTCCACCTCTTCCAGCATTATATTGGAAGAGATGTCCAACCCCGTAAGGTTATTCATGGCACAATGCAGTTCCGGGATGGATACGAAGTATTCAATCCCCTCGAGGGAGCCGATACCTTCACCCGTGACGTTAATTGACGAGGAATAAGCCGCCGCTTCGTGGTTGGTCAGGCACCCGCTTCCGCCTGCAATATTCTCGTCTATCCACCTCCTGAAATCCGCATCGGGGATATGTTCGGTGGTAAGTATATTGAACTCTTCCTCGGTGACGATGACCACTAATTTTCCCGGACTGCGGGTTCCCTCACCTGCGGTATTTACTCCGGCCACCCGGTACGTTCCGCTTTGGGTGGCGGTAAATGTCCTCGATACACCCTGCTGAACTACCGCTTCGTCCAGATACCATTTGTATTCGTCCGCCCGGGCTATCCGGTCGATGGTAAGTTGGACCGACCCGACTCCGGTAGCCTCGCCGGTTATTTCACCGGCATCGGCCGGTAAGTCCGTGTGGGATTTGCTATTGTTGCATGCGACGGTAATTGCGGAAATGAATATAAGGCGTAGCCCTGAACGTAAAATAATACTAATGTGTCCCACCTGTTTTTGATTTTTTTGGCAAGTTAAGAATAGTCGGGAATATATGGACAAGATAGTAAACGAGGAGTATCCCGCGGATGGGGCCTTTACTAATAGGTGAGGGTGAAGCAGGACGCCTCACCCTCTGTTTTGTTTCTAACTACCAGCTGAATCTTAAATAATATATTCAATTAACTACCCGTAAAACCTAAAACCTTCAGTTAAGAAGTTTTTCTTTTTGTTAGAACAAAGATAAAATAATTTGCGATTTATGAAATTCCTAAATGAAGATATAGATCTCTTTGTTTTTACAAAAATGCCCACACGATAAATGAGGATTTACGGAAAAGGTGTCAACATAGACGATTGTCCCTAAAAATGATAATATGGTCAAGTTTAAACGTATGGTTTGGGATTATGCGAAGTTTTTGTTAACTTAATATAACACGCTCATAATCTGTTAATTAGTCGGCGTGAAGTTACAGAAAATGTAAGCATATGAAACTCCTTATTGTCCATAAGGCCCCGCCAGTTTCAGAGGCCGCTGCATTGCAGGACAGGTTTATTATCGAATGGGCCGCTACTTTGCCGGAGGCCGCAGGGCGCGCCGCGGTCTACTTTTATGATATTATAATAGCCGAAACCGACCCGCCGGACACGGAATTGCTCCGCTTTATCGCTTCGGTTAAGAAAGATACCCCGCGGACGGGTATAATTATAATATCGGAAGAGGTCCCGGTGGAGCTTAAGGTAAAGGCGCTTGCCGAAGGCGCGGACGACTATATAGTCCGTCCGTTTCAGACTGCCGAGTTGCGGGCAAGGGTACATACCCTTCTCCGACGCTGTTCGATGGGCGGAGTAAAGGAGATAGAATATAACGGTATAAGTATCGAACCGTCCAGCCGCCGGGTTAAATGCGGAGGTAAGCAGGTGGTACTTACCCGGAAGGAGTACGAACTGCTTTTCCTGTTCTTGCGTAATCCGGACAAGGTTTTGACCCATGAAATGATTGCGGAATACCTATGGGGCGATATTAAGAGCCTGACGGCGGATTGTTTCGATTTCATTTACTGCCATATTAAAAATGTACGCAAAAAGCTGGCGAATGCAGGAGGTAAACAACTGATTTCGACCGTCTATGGGGTGGGATATGTGGTCAGGTGAGGTCCTTTGTCCAACCGGTTTTTTGTAGGCACGACTCCGCGATGTAACAATAAGGTCCAGTATCAATAGAGACGGTAAACGAAAGTATCCCCGTCGGTACCGATACAGAAGGTGTCGTCGAGCGACTCGTTTAGTGTTCCCATCCACCATGCCCGAAGATTCGCCCGGTGCAGGGGATACCGCAGGCGGTGGGTGGTTATGTGGGTTGCCGGGTCGAGGCAAAGAATGGTGACCTGCTGCCCCGGTTGGCTTTCGAACTCGGTATCGCCCGTTATGTGGTCTATGACTCCGTGAGCAGTGACCATTCTTACACGGCCTTCTATTCCGGTCATCCCGTTATACGTGGCCAAAAGACTAATATTGCCGATGGTGTGGTCTTCGCGTTTACCGGTTGCTCCGAGTATTATAATGTCGCCGCCGTAACCCTGCTCTGCGCAGAAGGTTACCGCTTTGGTCAGGTCGTTGGTCTCCTGGTCGGTATCGTGGTACAGCCGGTCGGCGTACCGCTCCCGGACTGCATCCGAAATCGAATCGAGGTCGCCGATTATGGCTTCCGGTTCGCCTCCGGCCGCAACGTAACGGTCAGCCGCACCGTCACAGCAAACCACCCTCGCCGCCGACGCAAGCAGGGCCGACTCGGCCGACGCTACGGGATAGTCGCCGTCGGCAAGCACCACTGTGTGGGTTGCCCGGCAATCGGGCAGTCTTAATATACCTTCCACGGATTTCCTTGTATATGACGTCGTATTTTTACTCCCGTGCATGTCGACTTATTTTATTGCCGCCGCAAGATTCCGCTACTGAAACCGTACGTCTGGATCATTTCCCGGCGGGAATTTGTTGTTCCGTCATCATCCGCTTCCATTTAAAATACCCGAATACGGCTATCACTGCATATAACCCGTAAAGTGTCCCCGTCGGGTAGAGGCCTTTAAACAGGTACAACCCGCAGCATATTACATCCACGGCTATCCATACCAGCCACTGTTCCACATATTTACGGGCAAGCATCCAAAGCCCGGCAATACTCAAAGCCGTGGTAAGGCTGTCGCCGTACGGGACGGTGCTATCCGTATATCGCACCAATATATAAGCGATTACGGCAAAACTTACCGTAGTTACCGAAAAGAGCGGCATGTACTGCCTTTGCGGTGTCCGGGTTATGGGTACGTTTACCTTTGCCGGTGCATCGCCTCCCCTACTCCCGTGAAGTATAGTGCGCCCCAGCCAGTATGCCCAGCCGTAAAGCCCCGCGAGGAGGTAGTATATATTTATACCCATATCGGCGTAGAACCCCGACTTGTAGTAGACATAGATATAGATGGCTGGCATTACGATACCGGCCAGCCATAACCAGACGTTGGCTTTGTATTCGAGATAGATATAAACGAGCCCTACCGCCGTTCCGGCGATTTCAAGAATTTGCCACAAGTCGGCATTACTCAGGTACCCGACAATTTTACCGAAAATATCCATACTGTCCTGTAAATCCGCCGGAGCGGGAAATCCTTCCCGTCCGGCGGTACAAATTTAGTTATTCCGGCCATGAGACCAAGCGGCTGGTCTTCCCGCAACAGCGGGATTAAACTTGCCGTTACCCGCTAAGTCGTATCAGAACCGCAGGGTAACGTTACCCATTACGTTCGTCCCGGCCTGCGGGAAATAGTACATGTTATTGACCCTGATATTGGCTCCCTTGTAATCGCTCCAGCCGTAACCGTTGCTGTAATACTTCTGATTGAAAAGGTTATAGACCGTAACCCCGAGCGTAAGCGATTTAACGGACCGCAGGCTGAAAGTATAGTCCAGCCGGAGGTTATTCACAAAGTATGCCGCAAGGGCCATACGGTCGTTATCGTCACCGTCGGCATACTTCCATTTGCTCTCGGAGTTGGTTACGTATTGTCGGCCGACGTAGTTGGACTGGAGCGATGCGTTGAAACCGCCGAACGATGCGGAGACTATACTGCCGAACATGAACTCGGGGGAAAAGGCAATTTTCGTAGTACCGAGGTAAGTGTCTATCTCTTCACCCGTATCCCAGTTGGTGGCATAGTCGGTATAATGTTTTATTCTGTTTCTGCTGAATGTCGCATTGACCCGCCAGGTGAGCCATCGAATCGGCTGGACCGCGGCTTGCAGTTCGATACCCATACGATAGCTGTCCGGTATGTTCGTCAGCATGGCCTCTCCGATATGGTTCAGCATCCCGGTAAGGATAAACTGGTCCTTATAGTCCATATAATAGAGGTTGACTCCGGCGGAGAATATCCCGCTGCTGTAAGTCGCCCCGAGTTCGTAGTCGATGAGACGTTCGTGAGTAGGGTCCGGTTCGCCCGGTTCGTTATCCGTGTAGCCGTTGCGGGTAGGCTCCTTATGGGTTATGGCCACCGAGCCATAAACATCGAAATTGCTGTTAATATCATAGAACAGACCGACCTTCGGATTGAAGAAATTGAATGTATTATTGACATTCAATTCCTGCATGGCTCCGTTGCCGCCGTTGGCCTGCTTGTCCCACTTATCATTTTCGCCCTCGATAGTGTATTTTATAAAGCGGTACTGCAAGTCGCCGTACAGGCTGAGGCCCCCGGCGACGTTCCAGTTGGCTTTGGCGTAGATATTTGCGTCGGTTTTCTCACCCTTATTCTTATAGTAGCGGTGGTCGGGCATCAGAGTGTAATCGCCGCCGTAGTTCTGAACCCACATAAGCTGTCCGAAATGGTCGCCGCTGTATTTGTTGGCAGCCCCGCCGATAGCGGCCTGAAGCCGGTTGGACGAGTAGTCGAAGGAGAACACCCCGCCGCCGAAAACGTTATCCATAATTTTACGCCGGACAAGGTTGGAATTGGATACTGTATACAGGTTGCCGTTATTGTCCGGAAGTTCGAACGTGGTAAGCCCGTACCGTACTATTTTTTCGTCGTTTTTATACTGTTCGTAGTAGCCGTAACCGTCCGTGAAGTGGAAGTTAACGTTCATACTCCACCTGTCGGTGAGGCGGTGGGTCAGGAGGAGCTGGTAATTAAACTGCTTGTAATTGTCGGTCTGGTCCTTGTAGAACTTTCCGGTATTGCTCATCGAATAGTCCCACTCATCCGGTTCGTAATAGGGACGGCCATCGCTGTCGAGGTTGTATCGAAGTATCTCGCCCGAGGGGTTATAACGCCTGCCGAGGGTGCGCATCTCGGCTTTTGTCACCCCGTCCCATGCGTGGTACGTTATCTCCTTCCCTCCGAAAGTAATAAATTTAACGGTGGTATTTTTGCCGAACCACCCGCCTTGCAGGAAGTACGATTTAAGGTCGGTCGATGCCCTGTCGCGGTAACCGTCCGAACCGATATTGGACAGGCGCGCGTTGAACGCCCATTTACCGTTTATGAGGCCGGTATGGAAATTTACCGATTCACGGTGTGTGTTGTACGACCCGTAACTTCCGGATATTTCGGCGTACGGCTGTATCGACAGCGATTGAGTTTTCATATTAATACTTCCGCCGAAGGCCCCGGCGCCGTTGGTAGAGGTACCAACACCTCGCTGTACCTGTATCTCGTCTACCGAGGAGACCAGGTCGGGTGTATTCACCCAAAATACACTGTGGCTCTCGGCGTCGTTCATCGGGATACCGTTGGCCGTTACGTTGATACGGGAGGCGTCCGTTCCGCGAATGCGAATTGCGGTGTATCCGATTCCGTTACCGGCTTCGGAAGTGGCTATTACCGAGGGAGTGCCCAGCAGCAGGAACGGCAGATCTACTCCCGTATTCAGCTTTCCGAGCTGCGTACGGTCGATGTCGGTATATGCCATCGGGGTCTTGGCTCCGGCACGGGTCGAAACGACCTGGATGCTTTGCAGTTCCACCATCCGGATACTATCGCCCGACTGGTCGTCCTGCACGTAAAGGTTTCCGCCGTCAGGCGATACGGCTGTTGAGGCTTGCTCCGCACCGCTGACAGACGCGGCAAAGCCGGGTTGTCCTACCGCGGCAAGTGCGGCAAGGGCAATCAAAGTTTTCTTCATCATAAAAGTTTTTAAAAGAACGGAAAAAGGGGAATCCTTTCCATACTCTCCCTACGTCGGCATTACCCGCATCAGGTTCCAAGGGTATGATCTCAGCCCTAAATATTAAAGGCACCCCTTTTAAAAACGATATTTAACCAAGCCTTCGCCGAAGGCCGCGACAAAAGTATGCAGAATCGGGATAATATCAAAACCCGGCATCATTTTATGACAATTCAAGGCCGGGGACAGTCGAAAGATACCGGGTAGATTTTCCTAAAGTGGACCATTCTTATCCGAGCCTGCCGATAACGGTCCGTACAATTATAGGATAATCATTAACTTATAACAGTCGCCCGACCAGGGAAGCGCTACAAAAATAAAGCAGGGCTTCCCTGTTCGGTCTGGAATTAAAGCAGTATATATATAATTTAGAGATTTTCCAGAGTATAGTTTATCATCTTTTCCCGTACATGGTGCCGTCCGGTGGGGTACATGCCGTGATTGTCGTCGGGGTAGACCATCAGGTCGAAGTCCTTACCCGCCCGAACCAGTGCGTCGGTCATCGCCATAGCGTTCTGGAAATGGACGTTGTCGTCGGCCATGCCGTGGATAATAAGCAACCTGCCTTTGAGCCGGTCGGCAAAATTCACCGGCGAGTTATTGTCGTAACCGTGCGGGTTGTCCTCCGGCAGGCCGTTATATATCTCGGTATAGATGGTGTCGTAGTAGCGCCACGAGGTTACCGGCGCGACCGCGATAGCCATTTTAAAGATGTCGTTTCCCTTCAGGATGCAGTTCAGGGCCATAAACCCGCCGTAGCTCCAGCCGTAAATCCCGATACGGTCCGGGTCCACATAGGGCTGGGTTGCAATGTACTTTGCGGCGGATATCTGGTCCTCGGCTTCAGGACCGCCCAGATTCCGGTATGTAACTTTGCGAAAATCGGCCCCGCGGCCGCCTGTGCCGCGACCGTCCACGCACATAACGATGTAACCCTCCTGCACCAATACATCCGTCCAGTCCATCGACCAGCGGTCCTGAACTGACTGCGAGCCGGGACCACTGTATTGGGTCATCATCACAGGGTATTTTTTTGCCGGGTCGAAATCGAGCGGTTTTATCACATAGCAGTTCAGCGCCGTGCCGCGCTCGGTGGTGATACGAAAAAACTCCTTACGGGGAACCCTCCGGTTACGGAGCGTCTCGGAGAGTTGTGCGTTGTCTTCGAGTACGCGCAGCACCCTACCTCTGGCATCGTGTAAGCGTACCTGTAACGGTGTAGATACATTTGAGAATCGGCTGATAAAATACCGGAACCCTTGCGAGGGCGATATCGACCAGACCCCCTCCTCGTCCGTGAGCCGGGTTTTACCCTTGCCGTTGAGCTTTACGCTGTACAGGTTGTTTCGAATGGCCGAGCCTTCGTTCGATAGGTAATAGACCCGGTCGCCGGTTACGCTCACCAGATCGAGCACTTCCCAGTTGCCGCGCGTAAGGGTATCCGTAACCCCTCTGTCGATGGTGTGTAGGTAGAGGTGGCGGTAACCGCTCCGCTCCGACTGGACGATAAACCGGTCTTTCGAAAGGAAGGTGACCGTATTTTCGTGCGGCCGTTCGACGTATCTGCGGTCCGACTCGGTATGGATGACCCCGGGCGTCCGGCCGTCGCGGCACAACAGCAGTTCGAAACGGTTCTGGAGACGGTTGAGGCGGTAGAAATAGAGCCTTCCTTCCGGGTCCCACCCGATATGGGGGATGTATTGGTCGGTATCCGGGCCGGTATCTATCTGCTGCGGGGTATGGGTCGGGTCCGTAAGGTCTATCGTATGTAAGGTGACGACCGAGTTCTTTTCGCCCGCTTTCGGATATTTAAATGAGAGCGGCCTCGGGTAGAGACCTTCCGTAAAGCAGCTTATATAGAACTCGGGCACCTCCGTCTCGTCGAACCGCAGATATGCCAGATACCGCCCGTCGGACGAAATGTCGAATGCCTTCGTGAAACCGAACTCCTCTTCGTATACCCAGTCGGTATGGCCGTTGATAATACGGTTGTATTCGCCGTCGGATGTCAGACGGACTATATCGACCTTCTCCCCATCGTCAGCCACCTCGCAATAATAGAGGTCGTTGTCGCGGACGAATCCGATTCGCCGCCCGTCCTGCGATAGGAAAGAAGCGTCCCGAATCGGGTGGTCGGTCAGTCGAACAACCGTCCCGCCCGCCAAATCGCATAGGTAATAAACTGCCGTGAAAGAATGGCGGTATATGGGTACAACCTCCGTTGTTATAAGAACCTTGGTCTCGTCCGGCGAGAATGTGTAGTCCTCCACCGCTTCGTCCGTAAGGTCATTAAAATCCAAGACGACCGAGACCATCTCACCGGTCTTGTATGAATATTTAATAATCCTGTTCCCGTCCAGCACCGTGTAATGTTCCCCATCGGCCATAGAGCGGATACCGTGCACGTTTTTCGGAGTAAACCTCCCGGCCCTGAAGTCCGAATAGTCGAACATATTTTGGCCCGGCACGCCCTGCGCGGCAAATATCATCAGGGCCAACGTTATCAACCTGAAGTTTTTCATAAGTCTATTCAATAGATTATGCCTAATCTTCCACTGCCTTAAGGCTCATATCGAGGCTCTTAATCTGGTGGGTCAGGGCGCCCACCGATATAAAGTCGACTCCGCACTCGGCATAGTCGCGCAGGGTGTCGAACGTGATACCGCCCGAAGACTCTATTTCGGTGCGTCCGGCTATTTTTTCCACGGCCCTCCGGGTGGTCTCCACATCGAAGTTGTCGAGCATTATGCGGTCCACGCCACCCACTGCGAGTGCTTCGTCTATATCTTCGAGCGTTCGGACTTCCACTTCGATGGGCAGTTCCTTACCGCGTGCGGCAAGGTAGTTCTTTACCCCGTTCACCGCCGCCGTTATTCCACCGGCAAAATCTATATGGTTGTCTTTCAGTAGTATCATATCGAACAGGCCGATGCGGTGGTTACCGCCGCCGCCGAGCCTCACGGCCATTTTGTCCAGAACGCGCATCCCGGGTGTTGTCTTGCGGGTGTCGATTACCTGTGTTTTAAGGCCCGAGAGCCTTTCGACGTAGTAGGAGGTCTGGGTCGCTACTCCGCTCATACGCTGCATAATGTTGAGCACGATGCGTTCGGCTTGCAGGAGAGTGATTATACGGCCCGAGACGAAAAAAGCTATGTCCCCTTTTCGCACGGAAGTTCCGTCCGCTATTTTCTGCTCGAAGCGTACCTCGGGGTCGAGCCTGCGAAACACCATCTCCGCCACTTCGACCCCGGCGATAATCCCGTCTTGCTTTACGAGCAGTTGTATCCGGCCCTGTGCGTCTGCGGGAATTGAGGCGAGCGATGTATGGTCACCGTCTCCAATGTCCTCTTTAATCGCCAGTTCGATAAGCTCCTCTACATAAGGTGTGTATTCCGGTTTCATATATATTTGGTTTTTACCTCCCGGACTTTAGCCCGGATATTTTTATTATCTCTTTTTGTGAAAAATAACTAACTTGCAATCAAAATTTAACAATTAGTTATATTGTAATTTTGTCTTAGTGTTTGCTGCGGGGTTAAGTATCTGTAAGCCTGCTTAATAAGTCTTAAATCCGGGTAAACGGCATCGTAAAAACCTGCGGCTTTTAAACCTGCCGGTCAAAGGCTTTCGATAAATTGCAACGCTGAATACCAAGCCGGAGTCTTCATTGCGATTATGTAACGCCTGTTTTACCCGGTATGAGCGCTGTAACAACGAGCGGGTGCGAAACAAGTGAACCTTAACCACACCCGGGCAAAGTTATATTATTTAAATGTATAAAAAAATGAGACCACTCAGAAGCAGTACGACCCTCGAGGGGCGGCGGATGGCAGGGGCCCGGAGCCTCTGGCGTGCCAACGGCATGAAGGAGGAGCAGATGGGTCAGCCGGTAATTGCCGTGGTAAACTCATTCACGCAATTCGTTCCCGGGCACGTACACCTTCACGAGATAGGACAGAAAGTCAAGGCATGGATTGAGGAGCAGGGCTGTTTCGCGGCCGAGTTTGATACCATAGCCATCGACGACGGTATAGCGATGGGTCACGACGGTATGCTCTATTCGCTTCCCTCGCGCGAGATAATCGCCGACAGCGTGGAGTATATGTGCAATGCCCATAAGGCCGATGCGATGGTCTGCATTTCCAACTGCGACAAGGTCACCCCCGGGATGCTTATGGCCGCCATGCGGCTGAATATACCAGCTGTTTTCGTCTCCGGCGGCCCTATGGAGGCCGGACGGATCAACGGCCGGGACCATGACCTGATAGACGTGATGGTAAAGGGGGCGGACGACAGTTTCCCCGAGGAGGAGCTTGCGGCACTCGAACGGGGAGCATGCCCGACGTGCGGAAGCTGTTCGGGAATGTTCACGGCGAACTCGATGAACTGCCTCGCCGAGGCGCTGGGTCTGGCCCTGCCGGGCAACGGTACGGTGGTGGCCACCCATACGGAAAGGGAGGAGTTATTTAAAAAAGCGGCCCGTATAATAGTGGAGAACGCCCGCAGGCACTATTTCGAGGACGACGATTCGGTCCTGCCGCGCTCCATCGCCACTCGTGAGGCGTTCCTGAACGCCATGTCGCTCGATATCGCGATGGGCGGTTCGTCCAACACAGTTTTGCACCTGTTGGCGATAGCCTACGAGGCGGGGGTAGATTTCACGATGGCCGATATAGATATGCTCTCGCGCCGGGTGCCGGTGGTTTGTAAGGTTGCACCGAATTACCACTACCATATTCAGGACGTGAACCGCGCGGGCGGGATTCTCTCCATAATGGGGGAACTGCGCAGGGGCGGCCTGATAGACGACACGGTGGGGCGGATCGATTACCCGACTCTCGGCGATGCCATCGACGAGAACGATATACTTAGTGAAAAGGTTACCATAGAGGCGGCTCGCAGGACGCTGGCAGCCCCGGCCGGGAAGTTCAACCTGCGGCTGGCTTCCCAGAGCGAATATTACGACAATCACGATACCGACCGCGAACAGGGTTGTATCCGCGACACGGACCATCCCCATCTGCGGGACGGCGGCATCGCGGTGCTTTTCGGCAATATCGCCCGCAAAGGGTGTATCGTAAAGACGGCCGGTGTGGACGAGCCCACACCCCGCTTCGAGGGAACGGCCCGGGTGTCCGAAGCCACGGCCCAGGCGTGTGCCGGGATTCTGGGCGGGCGGGTGCAGAAGGGCGACGTGGTGATTATCCGCTACGAAGGTCCGAAGGGCGGGCCCGGGATGCAGGAGATGCTCTACCCGACCTCTTACCTGAAGAGCGTGAAAATAGACCGGGAGTGCGCGCTTATAACCGACGGCCGCTTTTCGGGTGGAACCTCCGGGCTATCCATCGGCCACGTCTCGCCGGAGGCGGCCGCGGGCGGCGAGATTGCCTTGCTCAGGGACGGTGACCGGATAGTGATAAACATACCCGAACGCAAAATAGACGTATCGCTTACCGACGAAGAACTCGATGCCCGGCGGGCGGAAGTGACGGCATACGTGCCGCAGGGCCGTGACCGGGTCATCAGCAAGGCGCTGAAGGCTTATGCCACGCTGGTGGCCTCGGCGGACCTCGGCGGAGTGAGGGTAATAGAGTGAAGTCTCCGCCGGTCGGGTGGTCTACGGACTTGTAAACCATAGCGGATGTACGACCGATTTTCAAGCCCGACGGTGATTTTAGGAAATGGCGAACCGGACGGCGTGAAATCATTTCAAAATTTTACGGACGGCGATAGGACAGGAAATTGGTATACAGAAAACGATAAAATAAACGGGACGGCACAGGGCTGTCCGCCAATGCCGGAGCCGCTACATGGGCCGAGGCTGATTAAAGCGACATTAGATGGCAAAGAAACAGAAGGTAAAGGGTGCCGACGCGCTGCTGCTCTCGCTGATAGCAGAAGAGGTGGACATAATGTTCGGCTACCCTGGAGGGCAGGTGATACCGATTTACGACCACCTGTACGACTACCGCGACAGGATAAACCACATACTTACGCGCCACGAGCAGGGTGCGGTGCATGCCGCGCAGGGCTATGCCCGGGCCACGGGTAAGGCGGGTGTCTGCATCGCCACCTCCGGTCCGGGCGCAACCAACCTGCTGACGGGCATCGCCGACGCGATGCTCGACTCCACGCCGCTGGTCTGCATTACCGGTCAGGTGCCCTCCACGATGCTCGGGACCGACGCATTTCAGGAGGCCGACATTATAAGTATGACCATGCCGGTCACCAAATGGAACTATCAGGTAACCTCGGCATCGGAGATAGCTCCGGCCATCGCCAAGGGGTTCTATATCGCCCGGTCGGGCAGGCCCGGCCCGGTGGTGATAGATATCACCAAAAACGCGCAGGTGGAAGATGTGGATTTCGCATACAAACCCTGTCCGGGTCTGCGCAGTTACTCGCCCAAACCGGTGCTCGATACCCAAAAGGTCGCGCGGATTGTGGAGATGGTCAACGCGGCGCAGCGGCCGCTGATACTCGCCGGGCAGGGTGTGACTCTCGCCGGGGCGGAGAAGGCGCTGGCGGAGTTCGCCGAAATCGGCAACGTGCCCATGGCGACTACCATAATGGGCATCTCGTCCGTTTGTACCTCTCACCCGCTTTATGTGGGTAATATCGGGATGCACGGCCATATTCCGGCAAATAAGCTGACACAAAAAAGCGACCTGCTGATTGCCGTAGGTATGCGTTTCAGCGACCGGGTGACGGGAGCCGTAAAGGGATACGCCCCTAACGCCAAAATAATCCATATAGATATAGACCACGCCGAGCTGGGCAAGAACCTCAGGTGCGACCTGCCGCTGCACGCCGACGCCAAGGATGCGCTCGAGGCGATGAAGGTGGGGCTAAAATATATCGACCGGGCCGAGTGGCTGGCAACGGCGGCCGAATATAGGCTGAAGGAGCAGGAGAGGGTAGTGGCCAAAACTGTCGACCCGAAAGGTAAATATATATCTATGGCGCAGGCCGTCAGCGCACTTACCGAGCAGGCCGGGAGCGATGCGGTGATTGTTACCGACGTGGGGCAGAACCAGATGTTCAGCGCCCGCTATTCCCGCTTCGGCCGAAACCGAAGTTTTATCACTTCGGGCGGTCTCGGAACGATGGGCTTCGGGCTTCCGGCGGCCATCGGTGCCAAAATGGGAGTTCCCGAGCGGCAGGTATTCGCCGTGATGGGCGACGGCGGATTCCAGATGACGATGCAGGAACTGGGCACTATCATGCAGAACCGCATAGGGGTAAAGATGGTCATACTCAACAACTCGTACCTCGGGATGGTGCGCCAGTGGCAGCAGTTGTTCTTCGACAGGCGTTATTCGTTCACCGAGCTGGAGAACCCGGATTTTATCAGGATAGCGGACGCTTACGGCATTCCGGGGCGCAGCGTCAGTTCGCCGGACGAGCTCGGCGACGCGGTCGGCGAACTGGTCGCCGCCGAAGGGTCCTACCTGCTCGAGGTGGTGGTCCGCAGCGAGGAGAACGTATTCCCGATGGTGCCCGCGGGCGCCGCGCTGGACGAATCGATCTATAACGAATAGGGGAGCGAAGGTATGAACAGGGAATATATAGTTATAGCATTCACCGAGAACCAGATAGGTGTGCTGAACCGGATTACGGTATGCTACCTGCGCCGTAAAATCAACATCGAGAGCCTTAAAGTAAGCGAATCCTCTATCAAGGGTATCAGTATGTTCGTTATCTCTGCGTTCACTACGCAGGAGATAATCGACAAGGTGACCAAACAGATACGCAATATCATCGACGTTATCGACGTGTCGTACTACACGCCGGACGAGCTTATAACGCAGGAGATAGCCCTTTACAAGATATCGGCCAAATACCTCGGCGGCAACGGCCGCATCGACGCATTCTCGCGCGGTATGATGGCCCGTATGATAGAGTTCAACCCATCGTACGTGGTGATGGAGAAGACCGGCACGCGCGAGGAGATAGACGAGTTGAGGGATAAGCTCGACCGGGAAGGTGTTCTGCTGGAATTTACCCGCTCGGGGAGTGTGGTTCTCCACCGCGACGCTATCGAGGATATCCTTCAGGAGAAGATAGACGAGTTCGACGGTGAAGGTTATTAACAGCCGGTCGGCCGGATTGTCGATAACTACCTCGTTCGGTACGGGTTT
This sequence comes from Rikenellaceae bacterium, assembly GCA_020859685.1. Lineage (GTDB taxonomy): Bacteria > Bacteroidota > Bacteroidia > Bacteroidales > Rikenellaceae > WRDF01. The sequence goes on along the minus strand of JAJBVT010000100.1, from coordinate 68,673 downwards.
ATCCACAAACGGTTAAACGGTAATTGACAGAACAGGGACGGTTTACCGACATACTATCGACAATAAATATAAACGGAAACAAATAACATTACAGACAAATTATGGCAAAAATGAATTTCGGGGGCGTCGAGGAGAACGTCGTAACCCGTGAAGAATTTCCCCTCGACAAGGCGCGGGAAGTACTCAAAGACGAAACGATAGCCGTTATCGGATACGGCGTACAGGGCCCCGGCCAGTCGCTGAACCTGAAAGACAACGGTTTTAACGTTATAGTAGGCCAGCGCAAGGACTCCAAGACCTGGGACAAGGCGGTGGCCGACGGCTGGGTGCCGGGCGAGACCCTTTTCGAAATCGAGGAGGCCTGTCAGCGTGCGACCATAATACAGTACCTATTGTCGGACGCTGCGCAGATAGCCCTGTGGCCGACCATCAAGAAGCACCTGACTCCGGGCAAGGCACTCTACTTCTCGCACGGATTCGCCGTGACCTATAAGGAGCGCACGGGTATCGTGCCCCCGGCTGACGTGGATGTGATTCTGGTTGCTCCCAAAGGGTCCGGTACGTCTCTGCGTCGCCTGTTCCTCGAGGGCCGCGGGTTGAACTCCAGCTACGCCATATTTCAGGACGCGACGGGACGCGCCTTCGAGCGCGTGGTTGCTCTCGGTATCGGTGTGGGTTCGGGATACCTGTTCGAGACCGATTTCAAACGTGAAGTATACTCCGACCTGACGGGTGAACGCGGTACGCTTATGGGATGTATCCAGGGTATCTTCGCCGCCCAGTACCAGGTGCTGCGTGAGAACGGCCACACCCCGTCCGAAGCGTTCAACGAGACGGTAGAGGAGCTCACCCAGAGCCTTATGCCCCTCGTTGCCGAAAACGGTATGGACTGGATGTATGCCAACTGTTCGACTACCGCACAGCGCGGTGCGCTCGACTGGTGGAGACCTTTCCGCGATGCGACGCTTCCGGTATTCCAGAAACTGTACGCCGAGGTGGCCAGCGGCAACGAAGCCCAGCGCTCGATAGACACCAACAGCAAGCCGGACTACCGCGAGAAACTCGACGCCGAGCTGCGCGAGCTGCGCGAGAGCGAACTCTGGCAGGCGGGTGAAGTGGTCCGTACCCTCCGTCCGGAACGCAACAGGAAATAGAAGTAATAATCTCTTTATTGGGACGGGTAGGCATTATTTGCCTACCCGTCTCTTTTTATAGTCTCACGGGGCCGATATGAACAACGTTCGGACGGGGCGGCCACGAAACAAATCGTATAAACCTTATATATACGTTTTTATTTTACGCTTCGCCCTCACGGGATTGTTAATATCCCGAAAAGTCCTATTTTTACGCCGATGGGCCGCGGTAACATTCCTTTTGTAAAATTATTAATTCCAGCAGGTGCGGGGATATTGGTGGCATCCATGACTTCCGTGGGGTGGGTCTTCTATGCGGCAGGATTCGGTGTTACATGGCTGTGCGGCTGGCTGATAAAAGACGAGACAACGGCCGGATTGTACGCATGGCTGTCCGTGGCGCTCTATTTCGGCGGGCTTACGGCGTTGACTTCCGGCGGTGTGGATACCGGTATTCCAGGCGGAAACAGAGTCATAGCTGAAATTATAGTACAAGACGAACCGGTCGGTTCGGACAGGTGGCAAAAGGCGACCGGTTATATGGCTTCATATAGGCCGGTGGGCCGGGACTCCTCCGATGGAATTGATCATAGGGTGGATACAAGCCTTATCGACGGGCCGGAAATAACAGGGTGGCGCGACACCTACGCAAAAGTACAGATTTATGCCGACCCATCCCTTACCATCTCTTCCGGCGAACGGCTAATCGTTAACGGCATATTCTATCCCTTCACGACAGAGGACGGTACATACGGGCGGTTGATGCTGCGGCGCGGGATTGCCGGGAGGATATTCTTATACGCCGACGGCATCGTAGCCGCAGGAGCTACCGGCCGGATATCCATTGCGGACCGGCTCCATAATGCGGCGGTCAGGAAATTTGCCTCATTACCCGATAACGCCCTCCACGGAGTAGCCGCTGCCATGACAACGGGTGATAAGCGCCATATTTCCAGCGGGCTGCGGCAGAGTTACACCGACGGCGGCGGGGCACACCTGCTGGCAGTGTCGGGTCTCCACGTTGGGATTGTATTCCTGCTGGTGAATCTGGTGCTCTATTTTGTCCCGGTGGTGCGCCGGGGCCATATCGTTAAAAACATCGTCGCGGCAGGGTTTGTCTGGCTGTTCGCTTGCGCCGCCGGACTGTCGCCGTCTGTGGTAAGGGCCGCACTTATGTTCAGTTTTGCTCAGGCGGCTCTCGCACGGGGTACACTGCGGAGTGCCCTGAACATACTTGCCGCATCGGCTTTCCTGATGCTGGCTCTATCGCCCCAACTGGCTGCTGACCCGGGATTTATCCTGTCGTATGCCGCCGTGCTGGCCATTATGCTCTTTTTCGGGCCGGTTTTCCGTATGGTCCGCACCGGTAACAGGTTTTTCGACGGTCTTCTTTCTGTCTACATTGTGGGTATCGCGGCCTCGCTTGCCGTCGCTCCTTTCGTCTCCTATTGGTTCGGCCGGGTACCGTTGGCCGGGATAATCGTCAATCCGGTGGTTATAATTACCGCCCATATTATCGTCACTACCGGGGTTCTGTGGCTCCTTTGGCCGTTCGGCTTCGGGGGCGCGGTATTCTCCGAGATATTAGGCGCGGTGGAATGGTGCCAGAATAGGGCAATGGAGTGGTGTGCGGGTCTCGGCTGGGGTATCATCGATGTAAAGCTGACTTTGACTACGGCAATGACTGCCTATGGTCTCCTGATTTTATCGGCCGTTATGCTCGGTCGATATACCGGGGCCCGTGGCAAAAGATTATCTTTGCCGGAGTGATGGACTGGAAAGAATTCGAACTGTACCGGCAACAGGATTTTACCGAACTTGTGGAGAAGAATATCGGGCGCAATCCGCTCGATATCGCCCTCAACCGCTCCGTGCCGCATGCCCGTGAGGTGGCCACACGGGTGAAATACCTGCAAAGGGCGCGGACGAAGTTACCGGATTATTACGATGCCCGGTGCATCGTGCCGGGTCGGGCGTTCGAGCAGTCGAGCGGCCAGCGGGCGGCATTCTCCAAAAAATATACCGGGGAGCTTTGCATCGACCTCACCTGTGGCCTCGGGGTGGACAGTTATGCCCTGTCGCGATGGTTCAAAAGGGTTATAGCGGTCGAGCCGGATACACTCAGGGCCGAGATTGCCCGCTATAATTTCGGCCTTCTGGGGGTTGGCAACATTGAAGTCGTCACCTCCACTGCGGAGAGCTACCTCGGCGCCAATCCGGATATACGGCCGGACCTTGTATATATCGACCCCGACCGGCGCGACCCTGCTGGCCGGAAACTGGCCGCCCTTGCCGATTGCTCTCCGGATATCCGGGCCTTTCTGCCGCAATTGCGGCGGATTGCCGGGAGGGTGGTGGTAAAACTGTCGCCGCTGTTCGACGTACACGAGGCTTTCCGGGTGTTCGGCGAGCGGTCCAGAGTTACGGTTATTTCCGATGCGGGGGAGTGCAAGGAGGTCCTTGTCGAAACCGGACAGGAAGTACAGGGTCCGGTGGTTGCGGCCCGGGTGCTCGGGCAGGGTGAGGTGGATTACGGATACCGTAATATACCGCGGGCGGCGGACTGCTGTTCAGACCCGGATGGATACCGGTTCCTCGCCGTACCGGATGTGGCGCTGGCCAAGGCCGGGGTGGCCCAGGCATACTACTCCGCACGCGGCTGGGTAATGCCCTCGCCGGACGGTTACGCCTTCGGAAACTCCGTCCCGGACGGTTTTATCGGCAGAGTTTTCCGGGTAATCCGGGTTATACCCTATACCTCCCGGCACCTCCGAGCAACCCTGCGGGAAATGGGTATAAAGAGCCTTAACATTATGTTACGTGGGTTCCCGGAAGACATCTCTGCGGTAAGGAAGCAAACAGGCATCCGGGAAGGAGGTACGCGGTGGGGGGCTTTTACCGTCGTCGGAGGGTCGCGTTTCTGTATTTTGCTCGAACCTTTGTAACGGCCCGATGCCGTAGGGCTTAGTTTTCTGAATTCCGGTTCCGGTGCGGTTATTTGTCTCGGTGGAAATTTCCTATATTTGCAGAATATAGGAGTCGGTTCGGCAATTTTTCGGAAAACAGGTTTTCCTCCCTATTGCCCTCACCTATCACTATATTTGCAAAATATAGGAGTCGGTTCGGCAATTTTCCGGAAAACAGGTTTTCCTCCCTATTGCCCTCACCTATTCCTAATATATGCCGCATATTGTTTGATTTTTGCTTTTTACAGTTTGAAGTCGAACTAACGGACCCCCGGAATGATTAAAAAACTCATAGAGTTTTTCAAACACGGCCTATGGCAGAAGTCCACACTGGACGAGAACGGTAAACCGCAGGAGAGGTGGTTTATCCGGCCGTTCCGTATCTCGGTATATACCATAAGCGGTCTTGCCGAACACGGGGTGGGTGTACGGGCGGCGGCTCTCACCATGTATACGCTCATGTCCATCGTTCCGGTGGCGGCCCTTATATTCGGTATTGTCAAAGGGTTCGGGCTGGAGTCGAGCCTTAACGACTACCTCTACACCGAGTTCCCGCAGTATTCTACAATAATCGACAACGTTATCGAGTTCGCCAACAATATGCTGATGCGCACCCGTGGGGGTATAGTGGCCTCGGTAGGCTTTCTGGTGCTGTTCTGGTCGGTAATCAAGGTGTTCGGTAATGTCGAGAAGGCGTTCAATAACATCTGGGAGATAAAAAAACAGAGGTCGCTAGCCCGAAAATTCAGCGACTATGTTACCGTGGTGGTGGTTGCCCCTATACTGTGGCTGGTCTCGAGCGGGCTGGTCCGTTATGTAAGGATAAGGTTGGAGACCTTGTCGGGGTCGACTTGGTTTGTGGACATCCTTTTCGGCCTGCTGTCGCTGGTGGTGTTATGGCTGATGTTCGCGTTCGTCTACTATGTGATGCCGAACACCAAGGTTAAATTCAAAGGGGCGTTGGTCGCCGGCATAATTGCCGGTACCTGCTTCCAGATATTCCAGGTCGGGTACGTTCTCGTACAAAAAAATATAACGAGTTACAACGTCATTTACGGTAGCTTCGCCGCATTGCCGCTGTTCCTCATCTGGTTACAGGCCAGTTGGATGATACTGCTGGTCGGAGCCGAATTGTCGTTCGCCTATCAGAACATTTCGCAGTATGAGCAGGAGCGTGAGTCGCTCCACATGAGTTACGACAACCGCAGGAAGGTACTTCTTGCCGCTATGCTCGTTATCGTGAAGCATTACACGGAGAACCGCGGCCCTGTCAACTCGGAGCAGGTTGCCGCCGAGTTGAATATGCCTACAAGGATAGTCAGGGACGTTATCTTCGATATGGAGAACGCCGGGCTGGTAGCCAGCGTGGTAAACGTGGACGACGAGAAAACGGACTATTACATTCCGGCTAAGGATGCCCATAACATAACCGTTTCGGACGTGATAGACGGCGTGGAGGGGTGCAGCACCATGCAGGCCGGTATCACATATCAGGGTAATGAAAACCTGCGGAAGGTTACGGAAATCGTCGATAAGATGAAAGAACTCTCGGCAGAGTCCAGATACAACGTAAAACTAACCGACCTGACACAGATAGAGATATGACGGATACAGTCATCATAGGCAGTAGTAACCTTGCTTGGGTGCTTACCGATGCTCTGACCCGCCGGGGCAATCCCCCCAAGCAGATTCTGGCCCGCAACACGGCGGAGGGAATCAAGGTGGCCTCGGTAGCCGGTTGCGCATTCACGAGCGACCCCGCGGCACTGGAGCCTGCCGGACTTTACATTCTGGCGGTCTCCGACCGTGCTATTCCTTCGCTGGCCGCTTCGCTCGACTTCGGCGATGCCGTAGTGGCCCATACCGCCGGTAGTACGGCGCTGTCCGCCCTGCCCGGCAATGTGAAGCACAAGGCGGTGTTCTACCCGTTGCAGACCTTCACAAAGGGGCGCGGTATGGATTTCGCTGATATCCCCGTATTCCTCGAAGGCTCGGACGAGAAAGCTCTGGCCGCCGTGCGGGAGTTGGCCGGTGCGCTGGGGGCAGGGCCGCGGGAGTTGGATTCGGAGAAACGGGCTGTCCTGCATGCCGCCGCCGTATTCGCTTGTAACTTTACGAACTATATGTATTCCGTCGGGGAGGAGCTGGCCGGGGATGCCGGGCTGGATTTCGGGGTGCTCAAACCGCTGATATCGGAAACCGCGGCCAAGGCTGTCGCCGCCTCTTCGCCGCTGGAAACGCAGACAGGCCCGGCCATCCGTAACGACTTTCAGACCAAGAGCCTACACTGCGAACTGCTGCGCGAGAAGCCCGACCTGAAGAATATTTATATCAACCTGAGCAAAAGTATATGGGAAACTTCAAAGAAGATATAGCCAGGGTCCGGGCTTTCGTTTTCGACGTGGACGGGGTGTTTACCGACGGGGGCATTATCCCGCTGCCGGACGGGGATTTCATCCGTAAATACAACGCCAAGGACGGTTATGCGATAGCTTTCGCGCTCAAGGCCGGATATAAAGTGTGCATTATTACCGGAGGCCGGGGAAAGACGCTCGAGCTGCGTTTCCGCACGCTGGGCGTCACGGAGTTTCATTCCAATGTACCGGACAAGGTGGCCGTTCTGAAGGATTTTATGGAGCGGCATGGCCTCGGGCGGGACGAGGTAATGTTTATGGGCGACGATATTCCCGACCTGGAGGCGATGCAGTACAGCGGTTTGCCGGTCTGCCCGGCCGACTCCTCGGTGGAGGTGCTTGCGGTGGCCCGGTATGTCTCGCAGTTTCGCGGGGGTGAGGGTTGTGTAAGAGATGTGGTTGAGCAGACGCTCCGCTCTCAGGGCCGGTGGGCGAAGGATTCTTACGGAGTCACCACCGTCCCCTCGGCATGAATCACACCGGGCTTATCGTCTACAATTACATTGATTACCGCATCCGCAAAACCCCTGAGGCGATTTTCAGCCGGAGACGGGCATCCGTCGGGACGACGCCATTGTTAATAAATACCTAAATTATATCACCGATAAATCTCAGTATTTCTATTTTATAGTTTCGTTACCGTAACCGGTGTCAATTTTTGTTTATCTTTGTTGAAGTTGCATTTGCTAACCTATTAATCCCACTCAAGATGAAACATTTATTAGTGTTACCGGTATCTTTCATTTGTCTGTTATCGGTGTTCGTTACTACTGCCGGCATGGCTTCGGAAACGGCCTCCGGCTTCGAAAAACCCGGCTCTTTCCGCTCCATTGAAATTGAGGGAGGGCACGAGGTGATTTTCACACAGGGTAAGACCGATATGGCGGCTCTCACTTATGAGGTCACGCCGGGCTTCGAGCACTATTCGGAGGTCTACGCGGACGGAGACAAGCTCATAATCAGATGGAAGGACGGTGCGGACCATGGAGACGCCCGCATAACCGCTTATGTATCATCCCCGCTGCTGGAAAATGTGACCATTACCGGCGACGGTAAATTCACTGTGGACGGCAAATTTACCGCTTTTAGTCTTAAGGCAACCATTAACGGTGCAGGGGTGTTCCGGGCGGCAAAGATGAAATGTGATTTCTTCGATTCCGAAATCCACGGCGGAGGATATATCGGTATAGGAAAAATAAAGGCAATGTCCGTAAAATCACGGGTTTGGGAAGGCGGCGAGACATTTGTTGGCGGCCGAACCGAGATGGGCGACTTTCAGGTATACGGTAACCACGGCGGAATATCGTACGATGGTTTGAAAATCAATTCCCTGAATTACCGCAGGAACAGGCCGGAATAGCGAGGATAAACCATGATATACCGCCCCGGTGGTGTTCACGGCTTTGCGCATACCATAATGAAACGGACCGGCATTTTTGCCGGTCCGTTTCATTATGATTGGCCCCGGGTTACTCAGAACTCCGATGTGAAGTGAAAGCGGATATCGGGAAACTTCTCCTGTGCTAAAGATAACCCGTAACTCGTATCGGCGAGAAAAACATTGCGGCCATGCTTGTCAACGGCCATATTGGCATGTTTACGCTTCATAAAGTCGGCCAGTTGTTCGGCATTGTCACTCTCTATCCAGCAGGCTTTGTAAATCTGTATAGGCTCGTATTTACACAACGCGTTGTATTCGTGTTCCAGCCGGTACTGGATAACCTCGAACTGGAGGGCGCCCACCGTGCCGATTATCTTGCGTCCGTTGAGGCGGCTGGTGAACAGCTGCGCCACACCTTCGTCCATCAACTGGTCGATGCCTTTGGAGAGCTGTTTGAACTTCTCGGGCGAAGCGTTCTCGATATAGCGGAACAGCTTCGGTGAGAAGGACGGTATTCCGGTGAATCTCAGCTTCTCTCCTTCGGTAAAGGTATCGCCTATCTTAAAATTTCCCGTGTCGTGCAGGCCGACGATATCGCCCGGGAAGGCCTCGTCCACGATGGACTTCTTCTCGGCCATAAACGCCGTGGGGGAGGAGAACTTCATATTCTTGCCGCTGCGGACGTGCAGGTAGGGTTTGTTGCGCCCGAAAGTTCCCGAACATATCTTGAGAAAGGCTATGCGGTCGCGGTGGTTGGGGTCCATATTGGCGTGTATCTTGAAGACAAATCCGGTAAGTTTCTCCTCGTAAGGGTCCACCTCGCGCTGCTCTGTCGTTGAGGGCCGCGGAGAGGGGGCTATTTTGATGAAGCAGTCGAGCAGTTCCCGCACTCCGAAATTATTTATGGCGCTGCCGAAAAATACCGGGGCCAGCTCGCCGCGCATGTAGGCATCGCGCTCGAAGGTGTCGTAAACGCCTTCCACCAGTTCGAGGTCCTCTTTGAGTCGGCCGGTGAACGGTGAAATATACTCGTCCAGCCGCGGATCGTCCAACTTGATGTCGATAGTCTCCCCGTCCGCGGTCTGGCGGCTTTCTGTCAGGAACAGCGAGAGGTTGTTCTCGTAAAGGTTATAAACCCCCTTGAACGTAGGGCCGTTGCTCACCGGGAAGGCCAGCGGCCGCACCCTTATTTTCAGTTCGCTTTCCACCTCGTCCAGCAGGTCGAACGGGTCCTTCGACGGGCGGTCCATCTTATTGATAAAGACCATTACCGGGGTCCTGCGCATCCGGCACACCTCCATCAGTTTGCGCGTCTGCGTCTCCACCCCCTTCGCCCCGTCGATTACGATAATTACGCTGTCCACCGCCGTAAGGGTCCGGTAGGTGTCTTCGGCGAAGTCCTCGTGGCCCGGGGTGTCGAGAATGTTTATTTTAATGCCCTTATAGTCGAAGCCCATCACCGATGTGGCGACCGAGATACCCCTCTGCCGCTCTATCTCCATAAAGTCCGACGTGGCACCCCTCTTAATCTTGTTGCTTTTTACCGCTCCCGCCACATGTATAGCGCCGCCGAACAGCAGCAGTTTTTCCGTTAGCGTCGTTTTCCCCGCGTCCGGATGGCTGATAATTGCGAATGTCCTCCGCCTGTCTATCTCTTCCCTGAGGGCCATATCTGTCTGTCTGTTTGAAGAATTTATTTGATGTAAAAAGTGTCGCCCCACCGGGTGGTAGGGGCTTTTTGTCTTTTCCGGTGTGTGTAAAACTACATCTCCACGGCGTTAAGCATGGGATAGTCGAGCGAGTAGTGCAGACCTATGCTCTGTTTCAGTTGCTGGGCCTGTTTAATTATCAGGTAACCGACCGTTATCATATTGCGCAGTTCGCATAGGTTCTGGCTCAGGGTCGATTTCAGGTAGAGCTCTTCCGTTTCCTGAAAAATAATTGCCAGACGGCGCATGGCCCGGTCGAGGCGGAGATCGGAGCGGACTATACCCACGTAATTGCTCATTATCTGCTGCATTTCGCGATAGTTCTGCGTAATTAGTACCATCTCTTCCGGGCTGCTGGTCCCCTCGTCGTTCCAGTCGGGAATGCCGGACTGCAATCCGATATCCCCCAGCCTTGCCGACGAATGGGCCGCGGCCAGGTCGGCATATACTGCCGCCTCTATCAGGGAGTTGGAGGCCAGGCGGTTGGCGCCGTGCAGTCCGGTCGACGAGGTTTCCCCGAGTGCGTACAGGTTTGTGATGGAGGACTGGCCGTTGTAATCCACCTTCACCCCGCCACAGCAGTAGTGGGCGGCAGGGACTACGGGTATCCACTCTTTTGTTATATCGATACCGATACTGAGACACTTTTCGTATATATGCGGGAAATGGGCTATCACCTCGTCTGCCGGACGATGGGTTACGTCGAGGTAAACGAAGTCCTCACCGCGGGTTTTGAGTTCGTGGTCGATGCTCCGGGCGACGATGTCGCGCGGGGCGAGCGAACCCATCGGGTGGTACTTCTGCATGAACTCCTTACCGTTGCTCAACTTGAGGATAGCCCCGAAACCGCGCAGCGCCTCCGAAATCAGGAACGAGGGCCTCTCCCCCGGGTTGTAGAGCGAGGTGGGGTGGAACTGGATAAACTCCATATTTTCGGTCACCCCTTTGGCCCGGTGGACCATCGCTATCCCGTTGCCCGTCGCCACGGGCGGGTTGGTCGTTGTGTGGTAGATATTTCCCACCCCGCCCGTCGATAGTACGGTGACCTTTGATAATATTTTAAGGATATTGCCCGTCTTCAGGTTGAGAACGTAAGCCCCGAAACATGTTATATCCTTGGAATGTTTCGTCACCAGCTGCCCGAGATGGTGCTGGGTAATTAAGTCCACCGCGAAATGGTGTTCGAGCACCTCAATATTCGGGTGCCGCTTCACCTGTCGGATAAGGGCCCGCTCTATTTCGGCACCGGTATAGTCTTTATGGTGGAGGATACGCTTCTCGGAGTGCCCGCCTTCGCGCGCGAGGTCGTATCGGCCGGAGGCGGTCTTATCGAATTTTACGCCCCATTGCACCAGTTCGCTGATGGCAGCGGGGGCGCGTGTCACCACCGTCTCCACCGCAACCGGGTCACATAGACCGGCCCCGCAGACAAGGGTGTCCTCTATATGCTTTTCGAACGTGTCGGGCGGGTAGGTAACGCAGCAGATGCCGCCCTGGGCATATTCCGTATTACTTTCGTGCATCTCGCCTTTGGTGACTACCAGTACACGCCCCGAGTCAGCCACCTTCAGGGCGAAGCTCAGTCCGGCTATACCGCTGCCGATAACGAGGTAATCGGTTCCTTTTTCCATTACGTCTACCTTATCGTGTATTTTTTAAGGTCCTTTTCGTTACCGGCGAAAACGTTCCGGTCTACGTTCCCCCTAATGCCGTGAAGCCTGTGCGACTCGGTATGCTGCCAGAACCGCCACGGATGGTGGGCCGGGTTGCCGCGATAATCGGCGAGCCAGAGATTATATCGGCCCGGAGGGAAGTCCGCCTGGAGGTACTGCTCGTAGAACAACGTCGAACAATATATTATCGGGTTCACCCCGTAGTGCCTTCTGATTACTTTGCAGAACTCTTTGGCTTCGCGGACCATCTTATCCGGGTCGGTCATAAACCGGTGCTTCTCGATATCGAGTACCGGAAGCAGGTTCCCCGCCCGAAGTCCGGCCGCGTGGATAAAATTTTCGGCCTGCTCCTTACCCGGGGTTCGGTGGCCGAAGAAGTGATAGGCTCCGCGCAGGATACCCAGTTCGTCAAGCTTCGCGGCGTTTTTTTCATAGGTCGGGTCGACAATAAGCGTGCCCTCGGTGGCCTTGAGAAACACGAAACGGGGCGGATTCCGCTCGGCCACTACCGTCCAGTCGATTCCCTGCTGATGCCGCGAGACATCTATACCCCACACCTCGTAGTCCTCGTGTGTACGGCCCTCATGGTCGATGCCACAGGACCAGACCGCGGTAATTGTCAGAAGGTACGGGATTATTCTCGGAAGGTATCGCATGGGTGAATTGGCTGGTCGGTTACTGAAAAACGGTGCAAAGTTACAAATTAAATAGAGGAACAATCATCGGTCGGGGTAAATCCCGTGCCGGGACGGCTGATTTTCCAGTACACGACACCGGCCCATCCCTCCTCGGAGCCGGTTTCGCCACGGCCGAACCCGGACTGAGTCGCGCTCGAGTCGACGGCCCGCAGGTCCTCCTCCAGTATACCGCTTATAATAAGTACACCCCCGGGAACGATAAGGCGGGAGTAATCCTCCATATCGCGGCAGAGGACGTTGCGGTTGATATTGGCCAGAACGATATCGTAACTTCTTCCCCCGACGGCCGAAACATCCCCGAGAATAGGCGTTACCCTCTCTTCCACACCGTTCACGGCTATATTCTCCATGCAGTTGTTATATGCCCACTCGTCTATATCCACGGCGTCCACCGAGGCCGCGCCCATCCGCACTGCGATTATTGAAAGTACGCCGGTACCGCTCCCCATATCCAGAACTTTACTTCCTTTGAAGTCGATCCGGTCCATAAGCATCGTTACGAGCCGGGTGGTGGCATGGTGCCCGGTTCCGAACGACATCTTCGGCATTATGATTACCTCGGTCTTTCCCTGCGGAGCCGGTTCGTGGAACGGGGCGCGAATTACTATATCGCCGCACACAACCGGTTCGAACGAAGCCTCCCACTCGGCGTTCCAATTCCGCTCTTCTATCCTCTTTTCGGTACAGCGCATTCCGGTAGAACGGAGCAGGGTCTCGATTTCAGCCCGGACGGCTTCCATCGCCGGGGCGGGAATATATGCCCGGAGTTCGGTGTCGGTGGTTTCGAAACTTTCGAACGGCAGGTCCGAAAGCTGGGCCATCATTATTTCGGCCCGCTCGGTGTCGGGGCAGGGTATGGTTATCTCGATATAGTCCATCTCGGGGGAATTTGTTAATTTAGCACCTGTAAAGTTAGGGTTTTATGTCAAAAAACGCCACGGGCTGGGATATTCTCCTCCGCTCTTACCTGTCGTACCTGCGGTTCGAGAAGAACCTTGCGGACAATACGGTGGAGTCGTATCTGCGGGATAACACCCAGTTCCGGGACTTCCTGCTGGCGCACTACGGTCCCGGCTCCGGAGAGAGTCCAGTGTCGGGAGCGGGCCCTCCGACACTGGATACTTCGAAATCCGGGACGTTACCCGAAGTGTCCGCCGCCCGTGAGGTGGGCGCCCCCGACGGGACCGGCCCTGCCGACAGTCCGCTCGCCGTAGGAAGGGAGCATATCGAGCACTACCTTGCCGCTCTTTTCGACCGTCGGGTGGAGGTGAGTACCCAGGCGCGGATATTGAGCGGTATAAAAAGTTTCTTTAACTACCTCGTGCTGAACGACAACGCCGACTCCTCGCCCGCCGAGTTTGTCGAGATGCCCAAGCCGGTCAGAAAACTGCCGGACGTCTTGTCGGTAGAAGAGATCGACGCTATCCTCGGCGGTATAGACCTCAGCCATCCGCAGGGCCACCGCAATAAGGCAATTATCGAGACTCTGTATAGTTGCGGCCTGCGCGTTTCGGAGCTTATTTCACTGCGTCTGGGGGATCTTTTTTTCGACGACGGATTCGTCCGCGTAACGGGTAAGGGCGATAAGCAAAGGCTGGTGCCGCTCAGTCCGGCGGCAAAAAAAAATATATCGCTGTGGCTGGAGCAGCGCCGCGGGATGAATCCCGACCCTAAAAATGCCGACTTCGTATTCCTCAACCGCCGGGGCCGTAGACTTACCCGCGAAATGGTTTATTTAATTGTTGAACGTGCCGCCGGGGAGGCGGGCATCCGTAAAAAAATAAGTCCCCACACTTTCCGGCACTCTTTCGCTACCCATCTGCTACGCGGGGGAGCCAGCATCCGGCAGGTGCAGGACCTGCTGGGCCACGGTTCCATAATCACCACGGAGATTTATACCCACCTCGATAGCGAAGGACTTCGGGACAGTATCGAAAATTACCACCCCCTCGGTGGAAAAATATAAAATTTTCAAAGCTACCCCCTAATATAAGGGGGGATGGAACTAAAATAACTATAAATTCTGAATGAAAGGCCCTGTGAAAACTACCCCTTTCAGGAAATAATCAAAGAAATCTCTCCAGCAGTGCGTCCATCTCCTGCTGTACTTCCCGGGCCTTGGTACCTGCCGTAGCCGCGAAGCTCGCCGTACCGTCCGCGTAGATTATAGCGCGGGACGAGTTTACCAGAAGGCCGCATCCGGCGTTCATGCCGTGACGGGCCACCTCTTCGAGGCTGCCACCCTGCGCACCCACACCGGGTACGAGCAGGAAGTGGTCCGGCACTATTCGGCGGACCGAGGAGAGCATTTCGGATTTCGTAGCGCCCACCACGAACATCGTATTGTCGACCGTACCCCATCCGGAAGCGGTTTCGAGGACCGTTTCGTACAGCATCCAGCCGTCCGCGAGTGGCAGTGTTTCAAAATCGTCCGCACTCGGATTGGAGGTCAGGGCCAGTATTACTGCCCACTTGCCCGCATATCGGAGAAACGGCTCGACCGTATCACGGCCCATGTATGGGGAGAGGGTAACCGCGTCCACCGACCCCTGTTCGAAAAACGCGCGGGCGTACATCCCCGAAGTATTACCGATATCGCCGCGCTTTGCGTCGGCGATAATAAATATATCCGGATGGTTCTCCCGAATATAGCGGCAGGTCCTTTCGAAACTCTCCCATCCCCGGGCGCCGTTCTCTTCGTAGAATGCGAGATTGGGCTTGTAACATACCGTATAGGGGGCTGTGGCATCGATAATGGCCTTGTTGAAGCTGAACTGCGGATCTTCCGCATCACGGAGGCATTCCGGTGTTTTGCGCAAATCGGTATCCAGACCGACGCACAGAAAGCTCCTTTTTGCCAGAATGGCTTGGGTAAGTTGTCGAGCCGTCATTACAATATCTATTTTAAATGAAAGACAACCGAAACCGGCAGTGGGCTATAAAAACATTCATTGTGTGCGCACACAATGATGCAATACCGGGAAGTAATACTTTCCCGTATCTTACTGCGAAAGTGCCCTCTAAGAGAATTAGGGCTAACCCAATTCGCTCTCCTTGAGCCTTTCTGCATTCTCGGCCACTATCAACTGGTCTATCACATCCTGAATATCCCCGTCCATAAACGCCGAAAGGTTATAGACCGTGTAATTTATACGGTGGTCGGTGATTCGGCCCTGCGGATAGTTGTAGGTGCGTATCTTCGCGCTGCGGTCCCCCGTGGAGACCATGGTTTTGCGCTTGCCCGCAATCTCGTCGAGATATTTGGCATACTCGAGGTTGAAAATCCTCGTGCGCAGTTCCTCCAGCGCCTTGTCGAAGTTCTTTAATTGAGATTTCTGGTCCTGACATTGCACCACGATGCCGGTAGGGATATGCGTAAGACGCACGGCAGAGTAGGTGGTATTTACCGACTGGCCGCCCGGACCCGAGGAGCAGTATGTATCCTTGCGGATATCGTTCATGTTCAGCTCTATATCGAACTCCTCCGCTTCGGGCAGTACGGCTACCGACGCGGCCGAGGTGTGTACCCGGCCCTGCGTTTCGGTCTGGGGAACGCGCTGAACGCGGTGTACACCCGATTCGTATTTCAGTGTGCCGTAAACATTGTCGCCGCTCACTTTTAGCACCACCTCCTTGAACCCCCCGGCTGCCCCCTCGCTCATATTGTTTATCTCGTAACGCCAGCCTTTGCGCTCGATATATTTGGTATACATCCGGAACAGGTCGCCCGCAAAGATAGCCGCTTCGTCGCCGCCCGTGCCGCCACGGATTTCGAGAATGGCGTTCTTTTCGTCCTGCGGGTCCTTCGGAATCATCAGCAGCTTAATCTCCTCTTCGAGCCGTTCGATACGCGGTTCCAGCTCCGCAACCTCCTCGCGGGCCATTTCGCGCATCTCCTCGTCCTTTTCGTTCGACAGGATATCTTTGGCTTCCTGAAGGTTGGCAACGGCGAGGCGGTAACTCTCGCTGGCCTCGATTATGGGCTGGAGTTCCTTATATTCCTTGTTGAGGGGTATGAAGCGGCTCATATCGTTGACCACTTCCGGGTCTGTCATTTGCTGCCCTATCTCCTCGTATTTCAGTTTCAGCCCTTCGAGACGGGCCAGTATATTGTTGTCTGCCATGATTATTTTCTTTGGGACACAAAGATAACGATTATTTTGAAGCGGTTTCCACCCCTCGCCTGGTTATCCGCGCGAATGTACCGGTTTTCCGGTACCGGATGGCGGGGATTATGCCGTATACCGGGAACAAGCCACTGAAGGAGTCGTTTTATCCTGTCTGTGCAGGAGCCGCAATAAGTCGGCCGTAAGGAATCGATTACACACCGATATAATATAACAAAAAAGCGGCCCTTAATAAGGGGCCGCACAGATTGGATAGGGGTTATAATAATATTATACTTTTACGGAAATTTGCTTCAGAGTCCAAATTTTTCAATCGAAAACCGTATCTTTAGGGGGTTTGGTTCCGACCTGTGTATTTCGTCCTTTTCCGTGTTACAAATATAACAGCCCGACCTGTCCCGGCAAAACCGAATTTCCCGAATTGCCGGATTTGCGGTAAATTTGTGAAGAGAAAAAGAAAATTTGTCAAAAGGTATTTCGCAGGAATACCTTATTTTATTGCCCGCTAAGATAAAAGTACCCTTTGGCCGCCACGAAACACATATCTTTAAGTAAACTCCAATCCCTGATTAAACGCAGTCTGGAGGCGGCTTTGCCGCTGCCGTGCTGGATTACGGCCGAAATCAGCGAAATCAAGGTGAATTATTCGGGCCATTGCTATCTGGAGCTGGTCGAAAAGGGCGGGGACAACGGTATCCCGTGTGCCAAGGCTTCGGCGGTGATATGGCGTAACCGGTACGGGATGGTCTCGTCCTATTTCCGAAGCGAGACCGGGTCGGAACTTGCCGCCGGGATGAACGTGCTGGTAAAGGTTTCGGTGAGTTATCATGAGTTGTACGGTCTCTCGCTTGTAGTATCGGACATAGACCCGCTCTATACGCTGGGCGACCTGGAGCGTGAACGGCAGAAAACCATCGCCCGGTTACAGGAGGAGGGGGTTTACGATATGAACCGTGGCCTGCCGTTTCCCGGGGTGCCGCAGAGAATTGCAGTGGTTTCTTCGCGAAACGCGGCCGGTTATCAGGATTTTATGAACGAGCTGGGCCGCTCTCCTTTCCGGTTCCGGGTGGAGCTGTTCGACGCCGTTATGCAGGGCCACGGTACGGAGGATTCGGTAATCGCCGCGCTGGGGCGGATATGTGAGCGGCTCGACGACTTCGACGCTGTTATAATCATAAGGGGCGGGGGCTCGCAGAGCGACCTTGCCGCTTTCGACTCTTACCGCCTTAGCTGCCACGTGGCACAGTTCCCACTTCCCGTGGTAACCGGTATCGGCCACGACAAGGACCGGAGCATAGCGGACCTCGTGGCCGCGGTGGCTCTCAAGACGCCAACCGCCGTGGCGGGGTTCCTTGTGGATGCGATGGAGGCGGTCGATTCATGGCTGGTGGCGGCCCGCGGGGATATACTCGCACTGGCCGTGGGGGTGCTTGAGCAGGAGTCGCGAAACCTGCGGGAGGCCGGTTACCGGCTGGCCCGTACCTCGTCCGGGCTTACACGGTCGGTCGATATGCGGTTGGAGCGTCTGCTGGCCGGTATTAGCCGGGCATCCCACCAGTGCCTCTCGGCGCGAAGCTACCGGCTGGAGGGTCTTGCAGGAAGTATCCGCGGCCGCAGTTCGGTATTGCTGGGGGCCAACAGAGCAAAACTGGAAAGCCTGACGCAGCTTGTGGAGAGCCGGGACCCGGCAAAGATTCTCGCGCTCGGCTTCGCCGTCGTGCGAAGCGGCGGTCGGGCGGTAACCGATGCCGCACAGGTTTCGCCCGGCGGACTGCTCGAAATCAGGCTCCATCGGGGTGAGGTGGCCGCACGGGTAGAAAAAACCGGTAAATAAAGTGAAGTGTGAATAAGTCTGCGGGAAGGTATGCAGAAACCCGGTCTGGCCGGGGCGTCCTGTCCGCGGTCATATAAAACTATTAAATATGGATACCAATACTCCGGGTTATGCCGAGGCCATAGCCGAGATAGAGAGGATACTCGACAGTTTCAATAACGAACAGGTCGATATAGACGGCCTCGCCGCGCAGGTGAAACGTGCTACCGAACTCATTTCTATGTGCCGCGAGAAGCTGCGTAAGGCCGAGGAGGATGTGGCCAAGGTCCTGCGGGAAGAGCCCGGAGAGAAGGGCTGAGATATCCGTCAGCCTTGCGGGTAGATTATAGACGGATTCTCTACGCTCCGGGAACCTATATATAATAGGTGTACTCTGTATCTGCCGGACGGGTTCTCTTTTTGGAAGTGCGGTTATAATCGGTTTGGAGAAACGATATCGGTTTCTGGCTGAGGAGACGGTTTCGGATATCGCTTCTTAGGAAGCAATTGCAGTGAAAGTCGTCCGCCCTATGCGGATGAAAGAATATGAAAAAACTGATTCGCTACATACTGAACAGTGTACCGCGGCCGGTCCTTCAGAAGGTTGTCCACCTCCTCACGCCTGTCGCTGCCCTTTTTTACTCCGGCACGCGTTACCGCTGCCCGGTTTGCGGCAAGGGCCTGCGTAAATTTATGCCGTACGGTTACTCTCAAGTGCGCGATAACGCCCTTTGCCCCTCGTGTCTTTCGCTGGAGCGTCACCGTCTGATGTGGGTCTACCTGCGTCGTGAAACCGACTTCTTCGAGTCCCGGCCGCTGGTGCTCCACATTGCCCCGGAGAGGTGCTTTATGCGCAAGTTCGACCGGCTTCTCGACGGGCAGTACGTCACCGCCGACCTCGAAAGCCCGCTGGCAAAGGTAAAGATGGATGTTCAGCGGATACCCTTCGGTCCGGATACTTTCGATGTGATTTTCTGCAACCATATCCTCGAACATGTGGAGGACGACAGACGCGCGATGGCCGAGCTCTGTCGGGTAATGAAACCGGGCGGGTGGGGGATTTTCCTGTCGCCCGTGGTTCGGGGCTTGGCCGTTACCCGGGAGGACCCTTCGCTCGATACTCCGGCCAAGCGTTACGCGGCCTACGGGCAGGCCGACCACATGCGCGAATACGGCGAAGATTACCCCGACCGGCTGCGGCAGGCCGGATTCCGGGTCGAAGCGATAGATTACGCCGCAGCCCTCGACCCGGCCGAAGCCGACCATTACGCTCTCGGCAACGATATTGTCTATCTGGTTCGTAAACCCGTGGTGGATTAGCAGTTACCGGTATCCGGGTACGTTCAAAATTATCGGCATTCTAATCTCTGTGAAACAGATATAAACCGTTATACGGCCCGTCCGGGTGATATATCGCGGTGTCCTTTCCGCCCATTCTCGGAGAAATTAAAAACCGCATTTTATCCTTTTTGTATATTACCCCGATTGTCTTTCCGGCTTAATAAGGTGGCTGTGTGTGTTATACACGGGCCGCCTCCGCGCTCTTCGCGGTCCCCTCGGGCCGTCCGGTTACATCCCGTTTTTCCCGCCGCCGGTCTGGCCTGCCGAATGGTACGGATTATGTAATAACAGACTTACCAAAATGCCGTGCAGGGGCATTTCAGGGATAGTTTTTTACGTACCATACCTTAGTTAAATAATGATTTCGAGCAATAGTGAGTTAGGGATAACCTGGCTCGGGCAGGGAGGCTTCCTGCTCGATACCGGGGGAGTGAGGATAGCGGTCGACCCGTATTTGTCGGACAGCCTGCGGGCCGGGGGAATGAAACGCAGTTTCCCGCCGCCGTTTTCGGCCGAGGAGATTAAGCCCGATATGGTGTGCGTAACGCACGACCATCCCGACCATTTCGACGAGGAAACGATGCTTCAACTCTATAAGTTTTGTCATAATTGCGCCATATTAGGGCCCAAAAGCATCATCGCCCATTGCCGCAGGCTCGGGTTCAACCCGGCCCGCACTATAACCCTTACCCCGGGCGAGACCACCTTTTCGTACGAAGGCATCCGGGTACGGGCCGTTAAGGCGGTCCATACCGATGCCGACGCTATCGGGTTGGCCGTCACGGCCAACGGGTTCCGTATCTATATCAGTGGCGACACACGGCGGGACGAAAGCATCGTGACGTCGGTTCGCAGTGCCCTCGGCGGTTCGCCGGACGTTATGGCCATCTGTATAAACGGCCGTAACGGCTGTATGGACGATGTGGATGCTTTCCGGATGGTCCGTGCACTGGAACCCAAGGTGGCCCTGCCTACGAACTACGGCCTCTTCGAGAAGGATACCGCCGACCCGCGTCCGTTCGTCGATACGGTTACCCGCATCGGCATCGAAGCTCTGATGCTGGAACCGGGTAAGACGCTATTAATCCACGGCGAAACCCCGTTCGCACAGGAAACCCCGGCCGGGAAGGTCGCGGTAGAGGTATAGGTAGGGTCCGGTCAAAATGACAAATAATCTGTCGGAAGTTCCAGGGAGGCACGTTTCACTGGCCGATTTGACCCATTAACCCGTACGGAAATAAAAAATCCGGGAATAACCGACAGGTATTCCCGGATTTATATTGTGCGACGAAAGGCCCGGACCGCACTCCGCTTATTGTCCGGTTCGGGTGTAAAATTACGCGCCCTTACCGTGACACTGCTTGTACTTCTTGCCGCTGCCGCAGGGGCACGGGTCGTTCCGGCCCACTTTGGGCTGGGCCTGCGCCGGTGCGGGCTTGCCGCGGTCGGCGGCGCCTGCGTTACGGGCGGCATCCATCCGTGAGGCCTGGAGTTTGCTCATATCGGTCTTCGGCTTATTCTCGCGCCGCTGCTTCATCTCCTCCTCGGTGGTACCCCGCACGGGTATATATCCCTTGTTGAGGATGGAGATAACCTCGCGGTTAACCTTGTCGAGCATCTTGCGGAACAGCTCGAACGATTCGAATTTATAGATAAGGAGCGGGTCCTTCTGTTCGTATGTGGCGTTCTGAACGCTCTGGCGCAGGTCGTCCATTTCGCGCAGGTGCTGGCGCCAGTTATCGTCTATGGTGGTGAGCATCACCAGTTTGCTGAACACCTTGTAAATCTCCATACAGTCCGACTCGACGGCCTTCCTGAGGTTGACCGGCACGTTGTATCCAAGCCGTCCGTCTGTGATGGGTATATATATATTCTCGTACTGTACGCCCTGCTCCTTGTATATCCGTTCGATAACCGGTTTGGCCGTGGCCGCTATCATCTCCGCCCTTCGCTGGTAGGCCTGCCGGAACTCCTGCATCAGCTTGTCTGCGAAGTCGCCCTTCGACATCTTCGAAAACTCCTCCTCCGTAAAACTCGGTTGTATGGCCGCGAGACGGATAAGTTCGTAAGACATGCTTTCGAAATCGTCGTCGATGTAGGCGTCGGCGAACGACTCGGCGAAGTCGGTCATGATGTTGTTGATATCTATCTCGACCCGTTCGCCGTACAACGCGTGACGCCGACGGGTATAGATTACCTCCCTCTGGGAGTTCATCACGTCGTCGTATTCCAGCAGGCGTTTACGGGTGCCGAAGTGGTTCTCCTCCACCTTTTTCTGCGCCCGTTCGATGGCGCTCGACATCATTCCGGCCTGAATCGACTCGCCGTCTTTCAGCCCCATGCGGTCCATCCACTTCGAAATCCTTTCGGAACCGAACAGACGCATCAGGTCGTCCTCGAGCGAGACGTAGAACTGCGACGAACCCGGGTCCCCCTGACGGCCGGCACGGCCGCGGAGCTGGCGGTCCACCCGCCTCGATTCGTGACGCTCGGTACCTATGATGGCAAGCCCTCCGGCATCTTTAACCTCCGGTGTCAGTTTGATGTCGGTACCGCGTCCGGCCATATTGGTGGCGATGGTCACCTGCCCGGCGCGTCCGGCTTCGGCCACAATCTGCGCTTCCAACTGGTGCTGCTTGGCATTCAGTACGTTATGCTTAATGCCGCGCAGTTTTAGCATTCGGCTCAGGAGTTCCGATATTTCAACCGAGGTGGTACCCACCAGCACCGGCCTGCCCTCGGCCACAAGGCTCTCGATCTCCTCGATTACCGCGTTGTACTTTTCCCGTTTAGTCTTGTAAATCAGGTCGTCGCGGTCGTCACGGATAATGGGCCGGTTGGTGGGAATCGTCACCACGTCGAGCTTGTAGATGGTCCAGAACTCGCTCGCCTCCGTCTCGGCCGTACCGGTCATACCGGCCAGCTTGTGGTACATACGGAAATAGTTCTGGAGTGTGATGGTCGCGAAGGTCTGCGTGGCGGCTTCCACCTTTACCCGCTCCTTGGCCTCGATTGCCTGATGCAGACCGTCCGAATAACGGCGCCCCTCCATGATACGGCCCGTCTGCTCGTCCACAATCTTTACCTTGTTGTCGATAACCACGTACTCCACGTCCTTCTCGAACATGCTGTATGCCTTGAGCAACTGGTTAACGGTGTGGACGCGCTCGGTCTTTACCGAGTAGTCGTTGATTACCTGGTCTTTCCGGGCCGCCTTCTCTTCCGGTGTCGCTTCCGACCGCTCTATCTCGGCCACCTCGCTGCCTATGTCGGGAAGTACGAAAAAGCGGTCCTCGCCCATTTTCGACGAGAGCAGGTCGTGGCCCTTGTCGGTCAGCTCCACCGAGTTCATCTTCTCCTCTATAACGAAGAACAACTCGTCGGTGATTTCAGGCATCCGGCGGTTGTTGTCCTGCATGTAGGTGTTCTCGGTCTTCTGCATCAGGGTCCGGATTCCCTGCTCGCTAAGGTATTTTATAAGCGGTTTGTATTTCGGAAAGCCCTTGTGGGCGCGGTAGAGCAGAACTCCGCCCTCCTCGGTCTTGCCTTCGCCGATAAGCCTTCGGGCATCGGCCAGCAGTTGTGTGACGAGGTTCTTCTGCATATTGAATAACTGTTCGATATGCGGGCGGTACTGCTCGAACATCTGGTCGTCGCCCTTGGGCACCGGACCGGAGATGATGAGCGGCGTCCGGGCGTCGTCGATAAGCACTGAGTCCACCTCGTCGACAATCGCGAAGTGGTGTTTGCGCTGAACGAGGTCCTCGCTCTGGATGGACATGTTATCCCTCAAGTAGTCGAAACCGAACTCGTTGTTGGTACCGAACGTGATATCGGCCATATAGGCCTTGCGCCGCGCTTCGGAGTTGGGCTGGTGGCGGTCTATACAATCCACCGCAAGGCCGTGGAACATATACATCGGACCCATCCACTCGGAGTCCCTCCGTGCCAGATAATCGTTCACCGTCACCAGGTGTACCCCTTTCCCGGCAAGCGCGTTCAGGAACACCGGAAGGGTCGCAACGAGCGTTTTACCCTCCCCGGTCGCCATCTCCGCGATACGCCCCTTGTGCAGGACCACCCCGCCGAACAGCTGCACGTCGTAGTGCACCATATCCCATTTCACGAGGTTGCCGCCCGCGGACCACTCGTTTTTGTATATAGCCTTGTCGCCCTCGATTGTAACGAAATCCTTGGTGGCCGCAAGGTCACGGTCGAATTGGGTGGCCGTTACCTCTATCGTATCGTTCTCCTTGAACCTCCGGGCGGTATCCTTCATTATGGCGAAGGCTTCGGGCAGAATCTCGTCGAGTTTCTGCTCAATGTCGTCGTCGATCTTCTGGAGCAGTTTGTCTACCTCGCGCGAAATCTCCTCCTTGTCCTCCAGCGATGTCTCGGGGAGTTCGAGCTGCTCCTTGAGTTCGGCGATACGGCGCTCGTCCGCCTCGATATGGGCCGCTATACCCTTGCGAAGCGCCTGCGCCCGTTCCCTCAGCTCGTCGTTCGTGAGTTTCTCTATCTCGGGGTAGACCGCCTGAATCTGCTTAACGTACGGGTCTATCTCTTTACGGTCCTTATCGCTCTTGGTACCGAAAAACGTCTTTATAATCTTTGAAACTATATCCATTTTCGTATGTGTAAATTAATCCGCCGATGCCCTCCGGCACGGGTCTCTCCAAATAACCTGTAAAAGTAGTAATTATTCCCGTACAGCGGTGTGGCGTGCGGTAAAAAAGTGTCCGCCATCGGTTCATTATAAGGAAGTCGCTTAAATATTCCTATGTACCGTCTGCCTGCGGAAGTGCTGGCTCCTGCCGGGGATACGCAAAAATCCACGATGTGAACCTTTGTGTCCGCAGATGTTTTGCGGTTATCATATTGCTGTCCCCGGGTGGATTACGGGTATCCGGCATGCCGCCGGTCGGTTCGCGGTACGTTACAAAAAACGGGGACAGCAAGCGCTGTCCCCGTCAAAGTGTTGAAAATTTTGTAACCGGTAAATCTTTTCGGGACCGTGGGCCGATTCCTTATTACAGGTCGCGTGCCCTGACCCTCACGATTTTGCCGTTTTCCGAGAAGACGAGTTCCCCGTCTTCACGTTTTTTTTGTTCAACAAGCCTTTCGAATGCAAGGGCGATACCGTGAAGTATCTTATCCCTTATATCCCTTTTCTCTTGTTCACTCATAGGTTTGCATTGATTTGTATGATAACGGATTAGTAATGGTTTTAATTTTATCCCGTTCCCCTTCGGCAATCATGTCGAATTTAAGGAACGAGTTGTCGACGATAATCCAATAGTCTATATGGCCGATGTACAGGTTGAAAAGGTTGTACAGGCCTTTGGCATATCGCCGCCGGATGGTCGGTTCCTCCACCGAGTGGCCGCCGGAAGCGATCCTCAGTTCTACCCGGTCCACAGCGAGCTGTGGACTGTTTAGCCAGAAATAGACCATCGTTACATGGTAACCCAAATCATGAGCTTTCCTTATCAGACTTACATAAGAACGTGTCGACAGAGTGGTTTCGAAGGCGAAGTCCACTCCCTCCTCCAAAAGCTCCTTTACCCTTGTGAGCATAATGCGCCCGGCCTCTATCCTTACGCTGGCCGGATTAAAGGGCGATAACCCCTTTGCTATCTCGTCCGCGTTGACGAACTCCTTACAGCTCAGCATCTCGGGCAGGACGGTATATGAAGCCGTCGTTTTTCCCGCACCGTTGCAACCGGCTATTATGTAGAGTTTTTTCATATTGCCGTTCCTTTCGTCCGGTAGCGGCCGTCAACCCGCCTTCCGGCACCCTCACCGTAAATACCGGTATACCGGCAATTTCCCCCGGCCCGCAGCCCGTAAACTCTTTCCTTCCCACGGGTTCCGCCTTCCCAGGTTTTCTCCGTTGTGCACGGCCTCCGTAGGGCCGTCGAAGGTATAGTTCACGTTAATTGCACATTACTTCACGAAGCAAATATAATTGTTTTTGTGCAAACCCAAAAATCTGCACTTACAAAATAATAACGTTTTATTAACACCTTTTATGATATGGTTTTACATTTTTTGTGCCGCCTCCATACCATACCGTTCTTTTACTATTCTCTTACCCACGGGGCACATCCAGCATAATCCCTTCAGACAGTACTCCTTATGGAGTTGCAGGATGGCCTGGGTATCGAACGCATTCTCGGGCAGGACCCCGTTACCGCGCCAGTGGTTAACATATTTATTCTGCTCGGGGTTTATCTTTTCCAGGAGTTCCAGCGCGGCTTCTTTCCTCGATTCGTCGCTCTGGTAGACGCCGTACGCGAACAGCACCGGCACCACATAGTTTATCCCCAGCACATTCGCCCTCTCGGCGCCCAGCCGTTTTTCACGGAACACATTCGCGGCCGCACCCGGTTTGTAATGGGTGGACCAATACATAGAGGCCGCCACGTCGAACAGCTGCTGGATATCGGCCACCGTCCGGCACCGGATGGTATTCTCGAACAGGTAATCTTCTTTGAAGAAGAAGGCCGCAAGCTGGGCCAGCCTGAGCGTAACCATGCCGTTCGGGTGGTTTTTACTCTCGTCCCATACCGCGGGGCGCAGTGGGGTGATGCCGTACTTGCCGTGAAGATGGCGGAAAGTCTCTTTCAGGTCGCGGGTATAGGAATCCTCCTCGTATTTCTCCAGCAGTCCCGCTGTACCCAGGAGCAGCGCTTCGAGATCGATTACGGTTCTCTTCTCCCGGCACAGGTATTTATATTTCAACCGCCGCGCGAGCTCGGTGTAGGGCGATTTCAGGTCCGGGCTACCCATCGCGTTGAGAAGGGCCATATAGACCGTCTCGGTCCAGTTCTGCTCGCAGGCTTCGAAAAACCGCATTACGTCGCGGTATTTGTTATAGAGCCTGTCCACCATCAGGCGCGTGAACAGGGACAGGCGCTGGTGGCTCTCCAGCCCGGCCACATACCTGCCGCAGGAGGATTGTCTGCCCTGCCTGAGTTCCCGGTAAAGTTCGCAGTAAACCGGGTCCGGGACGTCGATAACCTGCATCACCGGCTGGCCGTCGTGACGCAGTATAGAAGCCGACTGTACCGGCGTGACATGCAGAACAGTACTCTCGAAATCCCCGGCGGGCAGCTCCCTGCCCGACCAGATTACTATCTCACCGTGGTAGATATTATCGCCGTGTTTTATCTTCGCGCCGCAGAAACGCATCCTGTTCTCGTCGTACTCGCCGTGCCGCAGCACCGTAATCGTCTCCCCGCCCGGCGTGGTATACTCCGTTTGCGGGTAGAGGGTCCATAGTATGTGGAGCAGTTCGGTCTGGTAGCGGGAATTCATAGCGGTAATTTTTTCGTGTGACAATTTCGGTCCGGTTCCCGCTAAGATATACAACAATGCCCAAACAGGCAATAAATAAGTCTTTTTGTGTTATATTGTTGTAAAAAATATCCGGCCGAACCCGTTTTAAAGGGGTTACGGCCGGATATCCGTAAGTCTGAAAGAGCTACAACAGCCCCAGTTCGAGCAGGGCCTCTTCGCTTATCATGCTGCGGTCCCACGGCGGGTCGAACACCAGATTGACGTTAACTTCCGCGACACCTTTCACCTTGCCGACCTGCTGTCGGATATCTTCCACAAGCTGTTCCGCCACGGGGCAGGTGGGTGCCGTAAGCGTCATGGTAATATCGGTCTGCCCGCCGGGCTGTACGTCCACCTCGTAGATTAGCCCCAGGTCGTAAATATTGACCGGTATCTCCGGGTCGTAGATATTCTTCAGGACATTCACTATATCCTTCTCTATTGCGAGTATTTCCTGTGGGGTAGCCATCTGTCAGTTCTCTTTGCTTGCGAATGCCATCGCGAACAGGCGCATCTGTTTAATCATCGCCACAAGGCCGTTGGCCCGGGTGGGGGAGAGGTTCTCCTTCAACCCGATTCGGTCGATAAAATAGAGGTCCGTCTCGAGTATCTCCCTGGGTGTGCGGCCGTTGAGGACGCGTATGAGCAGGGCTATTATGCCCTTGGTGATAATAGCGTCGCTGTCGGCGGAGTACCATACCCTGCCGTCCTCATAGCGCGCGTCCACCCATACCCGGGACTGGCATCCCTCTATCAGGTACTGCTCCGTGCGGTGGCTCTCGTCGATGGCCGGGAGTTCTTCGGCCAGCTCTATAAGGTAGTCGTATTTGTCGAGCCACTCGTCGAAAGCGGCGAAGTCTTCTATGATTTCCTGCTGTATTTTGTCGGTATCCATTACCGTAGCTGTTTTAGTCATACAATTCTGTCACTTCTTCCAGCGGTTCCCCCTCCGAGGCTATCGGGCGGCTGATGCCCATAATACGGGCGAGCGTGGGCGCCAGGTCGCGCATATTGACGGTCCGGGCCACTCTCCGCGCGTAAAATTTCGGCCCCAGCATCATCAGCGGGACATGTGTGTCGTACTCGTACATCGAGCCGGAGGCGGTGCGGTGACCTTCCCGCTCCTCTATCCAGCCGGGCATCAGGTTCACAGTGAGGTCGCCCGAACGCTTGGGGTAAAAACTGTTTTGCATCTTCTCGGCGTAACTCCCGCTGAAGAAACTGGTCTGCATAGCGGTCGAGGTCAGTACGTGCGAGACCCCGCGGAACTGGAGCACGAAAGCACCCACGCGGTTTTGGACCTCCTCGAGGCTCAGCCCCTTCTGATATATCAGGTTGCGGTTCAGGTAGAGCTGGCGGTCGCAATAGTCTATAACCCAGTCGCCCGGGCCGTACTGCGTACTCATAAATCCGTTCACTATCACCTTGAACTGCGACACGTTGAACCGGTCGCGCTGCGGAGCGCCGTAGTCGTACGAGTCGCTGGCCCCGTGGTCGGACGTAAGTACCACAACCACGTTTTCCCGCCCGGCCTGTGCCATGATGAAATTCACAAGGTCGGCAAGTTCCGTGTCGAGCCGGTAGAACATATCTTCCAGCTCCATCGACTCCCCGCCGTATATCTCGCCCGCGAACCGCGGCGCATCGTATACTATAGTGAGAAGGTCCGTACGGCCTTCCGTCTTACCGAGTTCCTCGTAGATAATCGCCTGCTTGGCGAACTCCGTCACCAGCGAGTTGCCCGCCGGGGTGGAGAAGATGGCGGCGTAATCCCTCTCGCCGCTCTTGCGCCTGAGGAAATTGAAAGCCATGATGCGTTTGAACCGGCTCTCCCCGTCGAAATCGAACTCCGAGAAGACCGTATTTATATATTGTGTCCGGTTGCGGTCCGGATGCCATTTATAGTCGAGATACTGCGACGCTACCCGCAGGCTGTTGTACCTTTCGACCCACTGCGGAAGTTCCCGCATGTAATAGGTTGAGGTTATCCAGTTGCCCCGCGAATCGTCCACCCAATAGACGTCGGAGGTGAAGCCCCCCGCCACTACGGCCGACGTGGGGTCGGCGGCTATCGTTATTACCTTGCTGTCGGGGTGCTGCTCCCGCAGGCGGTCGCCCAGGGTGGGTACGGTGAGGTTGTGCGGCGAGTAGCGGCCTATGCCGTAATCGCTGTCCAGTCCGTTCACGGAATTGTCGTCCAGCAGGTATACCGTATTGTTGAGCGTATAGTCTATCCACCGGGTCGAAACCACCCCGTGCATCGACGGGTCGGCGCCGGTGGTGAGCGTGGCGAGCGTTGCGGGGGTGAGGGTCTGCATAAAGTTGTAGCGTGCGTCGCCGTAAACTAGCCCCTCGTTGAGGAACCGGCGGAAACCGTGGTCCGACATATTCCGGCCGAACCGGAGTAGATAGTCGTACCGCATCTGGCTGACCACGATGTTTACCACCAACCGCGGGCGCTGCCCGCTGGCCGGCACTACCGCCGCCGCCAGCAGCAGGGCGGCTGCTATTGTCCTGAATAATCCCATCACACTGTTATCTTTTAGGGTCATACTAAATTTACCACGCGGAAACTCAAATGACCTGTCTTAACCTATAAAGATAGTAATTAAAGCAAAGTGCTATTTCTTGTGGGTAAATTTTTGCAGGGTTTCAGGGCGGTTATCCAAATAACCTGCCGGGATACCGTGCCGGTCGGCCGAAGCAGCGGAACGGCTGTTTATTTTTTCGCGCGTACCCTTCTCCCGGCGCGGCGCACCATCCACGCCTTGCGCAGTATAAAGCCGTACATCAGCCATAACGGGAAAGCGGCGAAGAACATAACCATAAGGGACCATGAACCGGCAAGGTAGCAGAGCAGGTTGACGGTTGTGACGGCCAGCGTGAACGCAAGGGCGAAAAGTACGGCCCCCATCCTGTAACCGGTGCCGAACCCCGTGCCGCAACCGCGGCAGCGGAAGACACTCTCGATACCCGTAACCCACAGGAGCGGTATCCTCACGCCGCCGCCGCACCCCAGACAGGTGAACCGCCTCGACAGTATACCGTATTTTCTGCTACTTCCCGCCATCCCCGCGATATTTGATGAGCTCTTGCTTAAAATAAGTCTGGTATCCGCCCAGATCCGCGGTGGGATACCGTTCCATCAGTAACTGCGTTTTCCGGAGCATGGATTCGAGGAACCGCAGGTGTTCGCCGGTACCGGTATTATGCACCCGGTGGCGCGTGGCCGCGGTGAGTTTCTCCACCTCCGCCGCCTGTTCGGCGGCGCCGGGCGTCATGGCATGGGCGCGGAACAGCTCCCAGATATACTCCACTGCGCCGGGCGATGGATGCACGAAGTCCTCGCCGTAGAACCGGTAATCGCGAAGGTCGTCGATAAGTGCCTCGTATGCCGGAAAATAATATGCATTGCCGTGCCGTGCGCATATCCGCTCGGTGGCGAGCAGCAGCACCGCCTTGCCGAGATTACTGCCGTGCAGGCCCTCCTTGACGTACCTCACGGGGCTAACGGTGAACAGTACCCGTTTGCCGGCCATATCACTGGCGAGCAGCTCCGTGAAACTATCGTAGACCTCCTCCACCTCCATCCGCCGCCGCACATAATGCCCTGCCGGAAATTTATGGCAGTTGGCCGCGACCATTCCCGGGGTGAAGCATGTACCCTCGACGGGAAACTCCTCCGACAGTTCGTATACCCACGGGGTGCCCAGCGAAATTATCACCACATCGGCCCCGGCGAACGCCTACCGCGCACTGTCCAGAGCGCTGTTCATCCGGTCGAGTGTCTCCTGCGGGTCCGGTCCCGAAAAACTGCCGTGGAACCGGGGCGAGCACCATAGGTCGCCGTTGCGGACCAGACTGTCACGCCCGAGCCTGCCCCCGCTGCGGATAAGCCCGAACGCGAGGCATACTGAGGTCGGGTTATACAGCACTCCGAACGGGTTGGAGGTCACATCGAACCCGCCGTCGCGCAGCCTCACGGCCATATTCTCCGCGAAGCAGGAACCGATTGAAAAAATCGTGTCTCCCGGCTCTATCCTGCCGCCTATCGGCTCTATATCGACTTCCGTCCTGAATCGCATCCGTTGGTCTGGTTTTAACGTACAAAGTAAATTAATTTCTCTCTAACCCGGAACAGCCCGCCGCGGGAACTGTCGATTATCCCATGGGTTTTATATCTTTGTTATCGTAAAAGCGGAGAATTTATGGTATTTTTTCCCTGTTGTAAAATTAACCTCGGGCTGGACATTCTCCGGCGGAGGGAGGACGGTTACCACGATATAGAGACGGTAATGTTCCCGGTGCGGGGGCTTTGCGACATTCTGGAAATCGTCCCGTCGGGAAGGGACGGTGTGGAGTTCTCCTCATCGGGCCTTGCGGTGGACTGCCGGACGGAGGATAACCTCTGTGTCCGGGCATACCGTGCGGTAGAGGCGCGCTACGGTATCGGCGGGGTGAAGATACACCTCCATAAGGTGGTTCCGTTCGGCGCCGGGCTGGGCGGCGGTTCGGCCGACGCCGCGTACACGGTCAAGGGTCTCTCGCAGGTGTTCGGGCTCGGTCTCGGCGAAGAGGCAGTTAAGGAGATAGCGGCCGGGCTGGGAAGCGACACGGTCTTCTTCGCAGGCGACGGGCCTGCCCTCTCTTCGGGAAGGGGAGATACGCTGGCTCCGGTGTCCGTCGATAATATCCGGGGAATGCTGCTGGTGATTGTCAAGCCCCCGGTGGGAGTATCTACCGCGGCAGCTTACGCTTCGGTGACCCCGGCCGTCCCCAAGGTGCCGCTCGAACGGCGCATTGCCATGCCTGTGGAACGGTGGCGGGAAGGCCTTAAAAACGACTTCGAGGGGCCGGTATTCGCCGCCCACCCGCAGATTGCCCGGATAAAGGAGGCTCTGTACGGGGCCGGTGCGGTGTACGCTTCCATGTCGGGTTCCGGCTCGGCCGTGTTCGGGTTGTTCCGCGTGGATAAAGTAGCCGCCCTGCACGACGGCGGTGAACCGCAATGTGTCGCCCCGCTCAAGGAGGAGTTCGCCGATTACTTTGTCTATCACGAAGTTATAGCGTGAAGCCCACCGGGCAGGGCCGAAACGGTCCGCCCGTTTGGAAAAAAATTATTAAACTTGTGACCTCATAGGTCCGTACGGGAATACGGCAATATTGCTAACGGAACTATTAACCAGTAACTTAAACCAACCATCTTATGTCAGAAGACAAGAAAGTTCTCGACCTCAAACAGCGAATGGAGAAGATCTACCGCGGTGGGGGGGCGAAAGCCGTTGAAAAACAGAAGGCGATGGGGAAGCTCACCGCCCGTGAAAGGATCATCGCGCTGCTGGACAAGGACACCTTTCAGGAGTACGATATCTTCGTTAAGCACGACAACACCGATTTCGGCATGCAGGACAAGGAGCTGCTCGGAGACGGTGTAATTATCGGTACCGGTACCATCGTTGGTCAGCCGGTCGCCGTCTACGCGCAGGACTTTACGGTGGCCGGAGGCTCGCTCGGCTTTATGCACGCTCGCAAGATATCCAAAATAATGGATTACGCCCTGAATATGCGTATCCCGATTATCGGCATCAACGACTCGGGGGGCGCCCGTATTCAGGAGGGGGTCAACGCGCTGGCCGGTTACGGTGAGATATTCTACCGTAATACCATCTCCAGCGGGGTCATTCCGCAGTTGTCCGTGATACTGGGGCCGTGTGCCGGCGGCGCCGTCTATTCACCGGCCCTGACGGACTTCGTGTTCGTGGTAGACCAAATATCGAAAATGTTCATCACCGGTCCTGAAGTTATCAAAACTGTGCTGGGTGAGGAGATTTCGGCCGAGGAACTCGGTGGTGCGAGGGTGCACAGCGAAGTGAGCGGCAACGCGCACTTCTTCTCCACCAGCGAAGAGGAATGTTTTATCCAGATACGCCGTCTCATTTCGCTCCTTCCGGCTAACAACGAGGCGAAACCCCATCCGGTGGTGCCTTCCAAACTGAAAAAGTGCGATATATCCAAAATCGTTCCCGCCGACCCGTCGGAGCCGTACGATGTGCGCGACGTAATAAAAGCCATCGTGGACGACAGCGCGTTTATGGAGGTTATGGAGCTTTTCGCCGCCAATATGGTGGTCGGCTTCGGGCGGATTAACGGCCAGACGGTAGGGTTCGTATGCAACCAGCCGCTGGTGCTGGCCGGTGTACTCGACTGCGACTCGTCGGACAAGGCCGCCCGGTTTATCCGCTTCTGCGACTCGTTCAATATTCCGATTATAACCCTCGAGGACCTGCCCGGCTACCTGCCCGGTATCGACCAGGAGCACGCGGGGGTTATCCGCCACGGCGCGAAGGTGCTGTACGCTTACAGCGAGAGCACCGTTCCGAAGGTGACCATCATCCTGCGCAAGGCCTATGGCGGCGGTTATATCGCGATGGGTTCGCGCCACCTGCGGTCGGATTTCGTATTCGCATGGCCGCAGGCCGAGATTGCCGTAATGGGTGCCGAGGGGGCCGCGAATATTATCTTCAAAAAGGATATTGCCGAAGCCGAGAACCCGGCGGAAATGCGCAAGCTGAAGATACAGGAGTACCGCGATAAATTCGCCAACCCTTACGTGGCCGCGGCCAAGGGCTATATCGACGCTGTAATCGATCCGAAGGACACACGGGAATTTATCGAGCGCTCCC
This sequence comes from Rikenellaceae bacterium, assembly GCA_020859685.1. GTDB lineage: Bacteria > Bacteroidota > Bacteroidia > Bacteroidales > Rikenellaceae > WRDF01. The sequence continues at coordinate 35,394 of JAJBVT010000100.1, read as the reverse complement.
TCGAGATTGCAAGGAATAAAACCGTGTCGCGTCCCGCAAAGAAACACGGGTTACCCCCGTTCTAAACCACGCCAGCTATGACGGAGAAAAAATACGATATCGTCCGGACTGTTAGCGGCGAGTACCGCACCACGCTCAACCGTACCTACCGTGCGCGGAAGCCGTGGCAGCCGCTCGACCCTAATCAGGTGCGGTCGTTTATGCCCGGCACGGTGGAGAAGATAGACGTGAAGGTGGGCCAGAGCGTGAAGGAAGGCCAGCGCCTATTGGTGTTCCGCGCCATGAAGATGAACAACAACATCCTTTCGCCCGCCACGGGCAAAGTGAAGGCAATTAACGTTACCGAGGGCGAAAATATCGCCAAGAACCACATAATGGTCGAGATAGGTTAGCCCTCTCCGGTTTAACGGTAAACCACGGGAAGCCCCGCTGCACAGCGGGGCTTTTTGTTTGGGGTACTCAGTCGAGGTTTAAATATAGCGGCAAGGGGTGGCACGACGAACAGGTCACACTATTTTTTGCGGTAAATCAACACCCATTTATCCTCGGGGATACCGTTCTCGTAATAGGACAATTCCACCATGCCGTTCGGGGCGAAGCCTACACGGAAGGTCTCGTTGTAAACATCCGTCAATCCGAAGGGTGAATCCACGTTATGGTCGAAATAAATTACCCCGAGTGCCGGATACCATGTAAATTCTATCCGGTAGTTTACTCTCACGCTTTCGTAACCGAATAGATTGCCGGTGAATGCCGGGTTTCCGTCCGGGTCGCACATTTCTTCCACGTCGGCGAAGAGCCAGAAGCGGGTTCCCGGATAGAACTTGTTACCCAGTTCCCATGTTTCGTCGTCCAATGAATACCAGTAGGATTCTACCTCGAGATAACCGGAGAAGGGATTAAAAGAGAGATTTGGGGAAATTTCTTCGGGAAGTGCTTTAGGGGAGCCCATAATCTGAAGGTTTTGCGCGCCCATAAAAAAGCAACGGGCGCAGGTTTAAGCTTCCCGACAGAAAGGCATTGAGGTACCTCAAAAGAGAAAGCCGCCGCTACGCCCGCGCCGTGCCGTGGTCGAAACCGCGGCACAGAACGGGCCAAAGCAACGATTACACCTCTTTTGAAAACTCCTTCCGTTACGGAAGGCCTCAATGTTTTTCTGTCAGGTATAAAGGTTGTTGACCTTTAAAATGTATGTTCGGTACAAATATAGGAATTTTAGCCGAATTGCCGCTAACACCGAAAGGCAATGGACGAATCATCTACCTTTGAGTAATATCTGTCGCTTATTTACCTTAGCACTCCGCAGGAGGGCACCCGGCGCCTATTAGGCGCCTTGACTTTTTTGTGATACTTTTTGTGTCGAGACAAAAAGTATCGTTCACTTATATTATTTTTACAGAAAAATTTTAATATGTTAACGATACATACGCTGACATTCAACCCCTTTCAGGAGAATACATATATCGTAGCGGCTCCGGACGGGACAAGTATCATTATAGACGCAGGTAACTACTCCGCGGCCGAGGACCGGCAGATAAGCGCCTATATCGATGAAAAAGGGCTGAAACCCGTTATGGCCGTCAATACCCACGGCCATGTGGACCATATTCTCGGTGTACGGTACGTCAAGGAGACCTACGGTATCCCGTTCGCCTTCCACCGGGAGGACAATTTCCTTATCGAGACCGCGCCGCAGCACGGGCAAATTTACGGTTTTCAGGTCGGGGAAGTTCCGAAGGTGGAGCGGGACCTGTCCGCCGTCAGTTCCATTCCCGTGGGTGATTCCGAGTTGCAGATAATTCACACACCCGGGCACACACCGGGCCACGTCTGTTTTTTCGAACCGCACACACGGTCGTTGTTCTGCGGGGATACCGTTTTTCGTGAAAGCATAGGCCGCACGGACCTCCCCGGGGGAGATTACAGTTGGATTATGCGCAGTATCCTCGATAAAATTATCCCCCTCGGCGACGACGTCACCCTCTACCCGGGCCACGGACCGAAGACCACCGTGGGCCACGAGGTGCTATATAACCCGTTTATCGTGGAAGTACTTAACGGAGACGTAAATTATCAGGGCCCCCAGGAATAGCCGTCGGGCCTCGCACCGGCTTAAATTCCGGAGCGCGCATTACTTCCCCTGTATACCAAGAAAAAACGATGAGGATAGATATACTTACGGTCGTACCCGAGTTGCTGACCTCCCCCCTGAACGAGTCGATACTTCGCCGGGCTCAGGAGAAGGGGCTTGCCGAAATTGTGGTACACAATATCCGTGACTGGGCCGAGGGGCGTCACCGGCAGGTGGACGACTATCCGTTCGGCGGCGAGGCGGGAATGGTGCTAAAACCGGAGCCGGTGTTCCGATGTATTCAGGAGCTTAAGTCCCAGAGGGAATACGACGAGGTGATATACACCTCGCCGGACGGTGTGCGCTACGACCAGCGCGAAGCCAACCGCCTCTCCACGCTCGGCAATATAATCATACTGTGCGGCCACTACAAAGGTCTCGACCATCGTATCCGGGAGCATCTTGTAACCCGCGAGATATCCATAGGCGACTACGTTCTGACGGGCGGCGAACTGGCCGCGGCCGTCATCGCCGACAGTGTGGTGCGGATAATCCCGGGAGCCATCGGCGACGAGGCTTCGGCCCTCACCGACAGTTTCCAGGACGGACTGCTCGCCCCGCCGGTCTACACCCGCCCGGCCGAATTTAACGGCTGGAAGGTGCCCGACGTACTGTTGTCGGGCAATTTCGCCGAAATAGAGAAGTGGCGCGAGGAGCAGGCTCTCGAGCGGACACGCCTGCTGCGCCCGGACCTGCTCGGGGAGACGTGATTAATCGAAATTCATCTAAATGAGATATTATCTGATAGCGGGGGAGGCCTCGGGTGACTTGCATGGGGCGAACCTTATGGCGGGGATTCTGAAGGCCGACCCGGATGCCGTGTTCCGTTTCTGGGGCGGCGACCGTATGGCCGCTGTCGGCGGGGTGGAGAACCTCGCGCGGCACTATAAAACGGCCTCCTTTTTCGGGCTTGCGGAGGTGGTGCGGCACCTGCCCGAAATCCTCCGGCAGATAGGCGAGTGCAAGCGGGACATCGACGATTACCGGCCCGATGCGGTGATACTGATAGACTACCCCGGTTTCAATTTCCGGATTGCCGAGTATGCGCACGGTAAGGGGTACCCGGTGTTCTATTACATCTCGCCCAAGGTGTGGGCATGGAAGGAGTCGCGGGTGGAGAAGATACGCAGGTTTGTGGACCGGCTGTTTATTATCTTTCCGTTCGAGGTCGAATATTTTGCCCGCAAAGGAATCGATGCGATATTCGAAGGGAATCCGTTGGCCGATGTGGTAGCCGCACAGCGGGCGGCATTGCCGTCGCGGGAGGAGTTCTTTGCAAGGCACGGCATTCCGGGCGACAAGCCTTTGGTGGCCCTGCTGGCCGGTAGCCGCCGGAGCGAGATAGAGTACAATCTGCCGTTTATGGCGAAACTTTCTCTGCGTTTCCCGGACCACAGGTTCGTGGTCGCGGGGGTGGACTGGCTGGACCGCGGTCTGTACGACCGTATGCTGGAAGGCACCGGTGTAGGCTTTGTAACCGGGGCGACATATCCGCTGCTGGCATACAGCGACGCGGCGGTAGTCTGCTCGGGGACGGCGACGCTCGAAACCGCCCTGATGAACGTCCCCAAGGTGGTCTGCTACCGCAAAGACGCGCTGTCGGTATTTATCGGCAGGTTCCTGGTTAAGATTAAATATATTTCGCTGGTGAACCTGATAATGGGCCGCGAGGTCGTTCGCGAACTTATTCAGCAGGATATGACGCTCGACAAAGCCGGCGAGGAGTTACGCGCCGTGCTTCCCGGAGGTGGGAAGCGGGGCAGGATGCTCGAGGAGTTTGCCGAACTGTCGCGCCTCGTGGGAGGCCCCGGGGCATCGGACCGGTTCGGTGCGCGGATGGTATCGGAACTGACCGCTATTATGGGTGGGGAGAGGAAAAGATAAGGCGATTACACTTTTCATCTGGCCGCCACCCGCCCCCGGCGGTACGTACGTTCTGCTTTGAAGACGTATTGTCAGTAAGTATGTATACAATTACTTCAATTAATCGAAATGAAAATAGTCTGTATAGGCCGCAATTACAGCGAGCATATAAAGGAGCTGGACAATACGCGGGAAATACCCGCCGTGCCGCAGTTCTTTATAAAACCCGATACGGCACTGCTGCGCAACAACGACCCGTTCTACATTCCCTCGTTCAGCCGTGAGGTACATTACGAGACCGAGCTGGTAGTGAAGATAACCCGCGTAGTAAAGGCCATTGAAGAAAAATTCGCCCACCGCTGTTACGAGGAGGTGGGGCTGGGAATAGACTTCACGGCCCGCGATATACAGCGCGACTGTATAGCCCGCGGCCTGCCGTGGGAGATATGCAAGGGATTCGACCGGTCGGCCGCCGTGTCGCCGGAATTTATCCGGCTCTCCGAGCTGGGCGGGGATATACAGAAACTCCGGTTCGAAATGAGACTTAACGGGGAGGTCCGCCAGCGGGGCGACACCTCGCAGATGATATTCGGTGTGGACCGGGTGATATCATACGTATCGCAGTTCGTTACACTCAAGATAGGCGACCTGCTGTTTACCGGAACTCCGGTCGGGGTCGGACCGGTCTCAATCGGCGACCGTCTGGAGGCTTCGCTCTGCGGACGCAAACTGTTCGATTTCGATATTAAATAGGTACAGCTCTGAAATACATATAACCAGAAGGGGCGACAAAGGGCGACTATTCGCCCATATCGACCGGCAGTACATTCCCGGTTAAAGTCCGGTAAACCCCCGGAAAAAAATTTGAAAGGCCGGGCAGAAATAATTATCTTGGCGCATCAAGTACAGAAATGGGTAAAACGACGGTGAAACCGGGTGCAATCGTAATAGGGGCATCTTCCGGTATCGGAAGGGAGACGGCGCGGCTGTTGGCCAATGTGGGTACTTATTCGAAGGTGGGTATCACGGGCCGCCGCGGCCTGATGCTCGAGGACACCGCGCAGGTGAACCCGGACCGGTTCGAGATTGCCGTGTTCGAAGCCACGGACGAGGACGCTTTAAACGAGCTGGGCTGCCTTATCAACACGCTCGGCGATGTGGAGCTGATTGTGGTTTGCAGCGGGACGGGCGAGGTGAACGAAACTCTGGACGAGGCGGTGGAGCTGGAGACGGTGAAACTAAACGTGGAGGCGTTCACGCGCATTGTGGGGTACGCTTATAATTACCTGGAGGTCCGCGGCGGGGGCAGCCTTGCGGCGGTCACTTCGGTGATGGGGCTGCGCGGCAGCCGCGGCGCACCGGCCTACGCGGCGTCGAAGGCCTATCAGATAAACTACCTGGAAGGTCTCCGGCAGAAGGCCCGCAGAGACAAGAGCAAGGTAACGGTTACGGATATCCGGCCCGGCTCGGTGCGCACCGATATGATGAAGGGCGAAGGCCATTTCTGGATATCGGAGCCGTACAGGGCTGCGGAGCTGGTTGTGGAATCGGTCAATTTCCGCCGGAAGGTCTGCTATGTCTCCCGCAGGTGGGCCATTGTGGGGATGCTGCTGAAGATTCTTCCCCGCAGGTTGTATGAAAGGATGTAAAAACTATATAATAATACTATGCTGTTAAAGGATAAACTCGAAGGAAAGAGGCTTATACTGGCCAGCCGGTCGCCGCGCCGCAGGGAACTGCTTGCGGGATGCGGCCTGCGGTTCGAACTTGCGGACGATTTCGATACCGAGGAGGTCTACCCCGAAGAACTGACTCCGGCGGAGGTTCCCGCTTACCTTGCCAAATTGAAATCTGCCGCCTATCCCCATAAACTGGGGCCGGACGATATAATAATCACGGCGGACACGATAGTTGTGTTGGACAACGAGATACTCGGTAAGCCCGCCGGCAAAGAGGAGGCCGTCTCTATGCTCTGCCGTCTTTCGGGGTGCAGACATACGGTTATTACCGGGGTGGTAATACGCAGTAACAAGGCGATGGAGTGCTTCTCGGTCAAGTCCGACGTCTGGTTCCGCCGGTTGAGGGACGACGAGATAGAGTTCTATGTGGATAACTACCTGCCGCTGGACAAAGCCGGTGCTTACGGCATACAGGAGTGGATAGGTTATATCGGTATAGGCCGTATCGAGGGTTCGTTCTACAACGTGATGGGCCTGCCGATACAGTCGCTGTATGTGAACCTCGAGAAGTTTATCGACGACTATATGATGGGGTAGGGTCCGGTACCCTTCCGACACTGAAACGTAACATGCGCAATATTATGAAAAAAATTATAATTGCCGTAGCGGCATTGCTGATGACCCTGTCCGGGGCGAGGGCCGACGAGGGGATGTGGCTCCCGAGCCTGATAGGCGACCGGATTGAGGATATGAAGGCCAAAGGCTTCCGGCTCGAGGCCTCGGATATTTACGATATCAACAACGCCTCGATGAAGGACGCCATCGTGCTGTTCGGACGGGGGTGTACAGGCGAGCTGATTTCACCCGAGGGTCTACTCGTTACCAACCACCATTGCGGTTACAGCCAGATTCAGCGCCACAGCACCGTCGAGCACAACTATCTCGAAAACGGCTTCTGGGCAATGGACCGCTCGGAGGAACTTCCCAACACGGGATTGACCGTGACCTTTCTTGTCCGGATGGAGGATGTTACGGACCGGATACTGGCCGGAACGGAGGGGCTGGAGGACGGCCCGGAGCGGGACGCGGTGATTAAGGCGAACGAGGATGCCGTCAAGGCCGAGGCCGTGGACGGCACCCATTACAAGGCCGCGGTCTCGAAGTTCTACTACGGCAACCAGTATTACCTCTATGTAAACGAGGTGTTCGAAGACGTGAGGCTGGTGGGCGCTCCGCCCTCGTCGGTTGGCAAGTTCGGCGGCGATACCGACAACTGGATGTGGCCCCGCCACACAGGCGACTTTTCGCTGTTCCGTATATATGCCGGACCGGACAACAAACCCGCGCCTTACAGCCCGGACAATGTGCCGTATGTTCCGAAGAAATATTTTCCCGTATCGACCAAAGGTGTGTCTGAGGGTGATTTCACGATGGTCTACGGCTTCCCCGGAACCACCATGCAGTTTATCACATCGGATGCGGTGGATTATATTCTGAACCATTCCAACCCGGTGAAAATAGGCCTGCGTACCAAGCGGCTCGAAATCATCGAAAGCTATTGGAACGACTCGGAGGCCGTCCGCATTGCCTATGCGGCTAAACACTCGGGAATCGCCAATGCCTGGAAAAAGTGGCAGGGCGAGAGTCTCGGGCTCGAAAGGCTCGGGACCATTGCCCGGAAGCAGGCACTCGAGCGGGCTTTCGAGGAGTGGGCCGCCGGTAAACCGGAATACGAGGGCCTGACCCGGAAAATGAGTGAGATATACGAGGCGATGTTTCCGTACGCCATTGCGCGGGACTATTACAACGAGACCCTGAAAGTTATAGAGATAATAGGTTTTGCCGCCCTGCTGGACGGGCCTACCGTTAAGCCCGGGGAGCCGCTTCCGGCGGCGTTCGATAATTTCTATGCCGATTACGACATGGATATAGACGTTACCTCCGCGCGGTTCCTCGTGGAGAGTTATCTGGATGCGATGAACCGTAACGAGTTCAGGCCCTCGTCGCTGTACCGTCTTTCGAGGATGGGCGTCGATACGGATGTTTTCCTCGAGAAGTTGTACGGCGATACGAGGCTGCTCGACAGGGCGGCGGTCGAAGCTGCGCTGGCCGATTCCGTGTCGTGGGCCGAATTCCGTGATAACGACTACGCGATGCAAATTTACCGCGACTTCGATTCGTTTTATAAGGAGAGTATCGCCGAGCCGTATGACCGGTACAACAAGGAGCTGGACGCCCTCTACCGTACATGGGTACGCGGGCTGATAGAGTTCAGCGAGGCCGGAGGGGATGCGGGCGACCTGTTCCCGGACGCCAACCTTACGCTCCGGGTGGCTTACGGCCGGGTAGGGGGATATTCGCCCGAAGATGCGGTATGGCACGGCCACGTCTCGACGGTGGACGGTATACTGGCCAAGAACCGGACCGGTAACGGGGATTACTATCTCAACGACCGGGTTCGCGAGCTATTTACCGCAGACGATTACGGCCGCTGGGAAACCGGCGGCACGGTGCCCGTCTGCTTCCTTGCCGACAATCATACTACGGGCGGTAACTCCGGAAGCCCTGTAATAAACGCCGACGGAGAACTGGTGGGCGTGAACTTCGACCGGACATGGCTAAGCACTATGAGCGATATCGAGTTCGACCCGGTAATGTGCCGCAACATTTCGCTCGATATCCGTTACTTGCTATTTATCGTCGATAAATTGGGCGGAGCCTCGTACCTGTTCGAAGAGATGGACCTGCGCTAATCGGTTATCGGATACATTGGGGCAGGGGCCGTACATGGCCCCTGCCCTTGCTTTTGGTAGATGCTGATTACCGTTAAACCAGCTCCGGCAGGATACCCGGTCACACCGGCCGGTGCGGCCCACCTGTACGGTCACGGCTTAACGGTATCCGGTCCGGTACCACTCATATTGTAAAACAGGAAATACGGCCTTACGGCCGTTTACTGTATAATAAAACAGGAGCGGGCAGATGGCACCGCCCCGCTCCCGGATGATGCCGGAAATCCTTAACCTTTTCCAACATACCGATTTATTTAACTTCAGCTGATAACCGGAATACGCCGGAGCATTTACTTTTACGGTACTTTATACCGCAAAAGCCGCCCGGTTCCGCTTTCCGCACTATAAATATACCAACCCGCTGTATTATTAATATGCGGGCAGCGGCTTATTTTACGAAGTCCAACCGTGCTGGCCTTAACGCATTCAATTGGATAACAAATATATATCCCGGCGAAAATGCCTTTGGAGGTGTGGCATGAAATTTTATGTATAATGCGTCGGGGAGTGACAGGGGTAGGAAATTTAAAGTTTTGTTAGATTTTTATTAAATTTGAAAAATTTTCAATTATGAAATTAACGGTAATAGGGGCCGGTAATATGGGCGGGGCGATAGCCCGCGGTGCGTTGGTGTCGGGTACGGTCGATGCCGGGGATGTTACTATATGTGACCCGAGTGATGGGTTTGTCAAACAACTCGCCACGGAAGGGTGGAAGGTCAACTACTTCGACGATAATTCCAAAGGGATTCCCGGAGCCGATATTATCGTTGTGGCCGTCAAACCGTGGCTTATCGAAGAGGTGCTCCGCGGGATATCGGGTTTCGTGGACCGGCAGAACCAGTCGGTGGTGTCCATAGCCGCGGGGGTGCCGTTCTCGGACCTCGCCCGATTTATCGGTGCCGACCGGTTCGGCGGTCCGGCTCTCTACCGGGTTATACCGAATACGGCCATTTCGATAGGCCGCAGCGTGACTTTTATCGCTTCGTTCAATTCGACCGCCGAGCAGGATATCCCGGTGCACACGCTGTTCGCACCGCTGGGTAAGGTATTCAATGTGGGTGAGAACCAGATGCAGGCCGTTACTGCGCTGTCTTCGTCGGGTATAGCCTATGCCTATAAATATATCGAGGCTGCCACCGAAGGCGGAGTAACGTTGGGCCTGCCTGCGGAAATGGCCCTGGAGATTGTCCTGGCGACGGTGGACGGTGCGGTGGCTATGCTGGAGCATAACAGCTCGCTGCCAAAAGCGGAAATAGACAAGGTCACCACCCCGGGGGGTATTACGCTCAAAGGGTTGGCGGCTATGGAGGATGCAGGCTTTTCGCAGGCCGTTATCAGGGGGCTCGAAGCCACTAAATAACGCACGGGGATATCGCCCCGTAACCCGAAACTGATGGAGAAAACAAAATACGGACGAGTCGTCGTCAAGATAGGCAGTAACGTGCTGTCCCGGCCGGACGGGACTCTGGACGTTACCCGGATGTCCTCGCTGGTGGACCAGATTGCCGACCTGTACCGCTCGGGTACAGAGGTTGTAGTGGTGTCGTCCGGGGCGGTGGCCTCGGGCCGCGGGGAGCTGCACGGCCGCTGCGGGCGGCTGGACACCGTGTCGTCCCGCCAGTTATTCTCGGCCGTGGGGCAGGCCAAGCTGATAAACCGCTATTACGATATGTTCCGTGACTGGGGCATCACCTGCGGGCAGGTGCTTACCACAAAGGAGTCGCTCTCCACACGCGAACACTACCTGAACCAGAAGAACTGTATGACGGTGATGCTCCGCAGCGGGGTCATACCGATTGTAAACGAGAACGATACCATATCCATAACCGGGCTGATGTTTACCGACAACGACGAGCTGTCGGGCATCGTCACTGCCATGATGGATGCCGGGGCGCTGGTCCTGCTGACCAACGTCGACGGCGTGTACGACGGTGACCCTGCGGCGGGCGGCTGCAACCTTATCCGTGAGGTGCGCCCGTCGGATGCCGACCTTTCGGAGCATATCTCGGCAACCCGCTCACAGTTCGGCCGGGGCGGAATGCTTACCAAGAGCCGCACGGCGCGGAAGGTGGCCGCCGAGGGTGCCGAGGTGATTATCGCCAACGGTAAAAGGGAAGGTATACTGGCCGCGGTGCTCTCGGGCGACCCCGGGGTGCCGTGCACCCGTTTCCTGCCTGCCGAGCGCCGTCTGTCGGGTGTAAAGAAGTGGATAGCCCACAGCGACGGTTTCAGCAAGGGGGCAGTGCATCTCAACGACGGGGCATACGAGGCACTGCGGGGTCCGATGGCCGTGAGCCTGCTGCCGGTAGGTGTGACGGCGGTGGACGGTGACTTCGAGAAGGACGATATAGTGGATATCGTGGCCCCCGACGGCCGGACGATAGGTGTCGGGCGTATATCGGCGGACAGTTCCACGGCCCGCGCATGTGCCGGGCAAAAGGGCGGCCGCCCGCTGATCCATTACGATTATATGTTCCTTGAACCGGTAAAACCGGTGAAGTGAGAAGGTTTCGATTCATTTCCATTCCGGGGTGAGAAGTGTATTCTTTCTGTTGCTCTCGCATTTAATAAGAGTAGATTCTTCGCACGCCGCGGGCTTGGCACGCCATCGGCTTCTCCAAAATAATTCTTGTAATACCTGTCATTCTGAGCGTAAGAGAAGAATCTTCTTTATAATAACCAGCGGAAGATGCTGTTTTACACCCTTCGGTGTTTCCTATTTGTCGCTCGGGGCTCGTAAGCCGACTTAACGGGCTATCCCTCGTTCGCCGGTTTCTCTCCACCGGCTCCTCAATATGAGAGATTAATGTGATAAAAAATGCCTGCCGCAAGGCAGGCTGCGGGCCGCTAATTTATAATACTGGTGTTAAAGCGGATCTGCTAAAGCCGTACTCGGTTCGTCTCCATGCGGCTTCTTGCGACGAAGTATTATGTAGTATTTGTCGTATTATGTAGTACTTATTATTCTGAGCATAATCGAAAATCTTCCATTGGAAGGTATTCCCGGGGTTTTACTTCGGGAATTATTAATAAATTTGAAGAAGAAATTTATCGAATGGATATAACAGAACTGCTTAACAGAGCGCGGGAAGCATCCCGCTCGCTCAATATGGTCGATACGGAAACCATCGACCGTACCCTGATGCTGCTTGCCGACCGTACGGAACGGCGCGCGGCTGAAATTATAGCCGCAAACCGCGAGGACCTCTCCCGTATGGACCCAGCCGACCCTATGTACGACCGGCTGATGCTGGATGAAGGGCGTATTCGCGGAATAGCCTCCGATATCCGAAATGTTGCGTCGCTTCCTACGCCCGTGGGAGAAATTCTTTCGGATAAAACACTTCATAACGGATTGCGAATCGAAAAAATAAGGGTACCGTTCGGTGTGGTGGGGGTGATTTACGAGGCGCGGCCGAACGTCAGTTTCGATGTGTTCTCGCTCTGTTTCAAAAGTTCCAATGCCGCCGTGCTGAAAGGCGGCAGCGATGCCGCGGCGTCGAACGCCAAAATCGTGGAAATAATTCGCGGGGTCCTTACGGAGTCGGGGCTGGACGAGAATACCGTCACCCTACTGCCCGCCGACCGGTCGTCCGCGGCCGGATTGATGAGTGCCGTGGGGTTGGTGGACGTAATTATACCGCGGGGCAGTTCGTCGCTGATAAATTACGTCCGCGATAATTCGAAGGTCCCGGTAATCGAAACCGGGGCGGGAATATGTCATACATATTTCGATATCGACGGCGACCTTTCGAAGGGTGCCGATATAATTTTCAATGCCAAGACACGGCGGGTGAGTGTCTGCAATGCGCTCGACTGCCTGGTAGTCCACAGCGGCCGGCTGGCCGACCTGCCCGCGCTTTGTGAAAAGCTGGCCGGGAAGAACGTAACGATTTATGCCGACCCGCGGGCTTACGAAGCCTTGTCGGGCCACTATCCGGCCGGACTGCTTGAACATGCGGATGATGAGAGTTTCGGCACCGAGTTCATGGATTACAGGATGGCCGTCAAGACGGTTGATTGCGCGGCCGGAGCGGTGGCCCACGTTACCCGTTACACCTCGATGCACAGCGAGGCCATCATCACGGAGAATCTGCTGACCGCATCGCAATACGCTAAAATGGTGGACGCCGCATGCGTCTACATCAACGCATCGACGGCATTTACGGACGGGGCGCAGTTCGGTATGGGTGCCGAAATAGGCATAAGTACCCAGAAGCTCCATGCCCGCGGCCCGATGGCTCTCGCGGAGCTTACCTCATATAAATACATCGTAACCGGTAACGGGCAGACAAGACCTTAGCCGCATTACGAGCGCGGAAAAAAGCGGGGAAACCTTCAATAGGTTTCCCCGCTTCACATAGGGGTGTGTAATTTATTGTGATTGTATGGATATACGGTTATGTTTATGCGTGGAACTATATTCCGTGCAAAACGGGACCCGGATTATCGGTGAACCGAGGGTGGGTGGGGTCCTCGTCCCGGTAGCCGATGGTAAACCTCTCGCGGTGGTGCTCCGGCGAGTCGGCCTCGTCAATCATGGCCTTGGCATAATCCTCCACCGAAATTTCGCTGTCGCCCTTGACGTTGAGGATAAGGTTGTCGCGACCCAGACGGTAATTACCCGTGCGGGTTCCTTCGACGAACTTCCCGGCCGGGGAAAAAAACACCCAGTCCACGTCCCGGACCTTCGGCAGCATCTCCATATAGACACGGGCGAGGGCTTCGATGCCCGGCAGGATATTCTTGGGTATGGTGCCGGTCTCCATAAGCATCTGACCTTCGCCCACGTAGAGGCTGCCCGCCCCGCCTACGATAAGAAGCCGCTCTACACGGGCTCCCTCGGCGGCCAGAATAATAGACCGGTAGCCGATTAGTGTGTCGTCATAAATTTCCGGATTCTTCCAACCGGGATTGTAGGCGCTTATCACCGTCCGGAACCCGCGCAGGACGCCGGTCAGCCGGTCGGTATCCGTCACGTCGCACGACACGCCCCGGAGGTTGTCAGCCGCCTCCAGCCGGGAGGTGTCCCGGACGATGGCCGTAACTTCGAAGCCCCGCGATAAGGCCTCCGCCGTAATTGCTTTTCCCACGAAACCTGTCGCGCCTATAATTGCTATTTTGTCCATTGAAACCATCTATTGGTTAAGTGGCGCGTGATACAAAAACCGTACAAAAGCGGCTTGGCGGGCCAATTCTTCTCGGCTTATCGATTGCGCCACAATCCGACAGCGGGTGTGATTTCCAATATATACTAAAGGTAAATACGGTATTGTCAGTTGTTTAAGGGTGGAGAATGTACCTTCGGCAATAACGCATTTATGAAAAGAAACCCGCCGTAGGGCGTTATGGCAAAGTATTTGTAAAGTCCAACCGTATATTTATTCAATTATTTAAGGTTATTAACTACGGGCTGCCCGATATCTGGGGAGAAGACGGCAGGCCGCTATTAAAACAATGGGGTATGAATTCGGAAGTATTAAAACGCCTTGAGGGCTGTGCGGGTGACCCGTGCATGCTCAGATCCGCCATCAGGGAGTACATCGCTACTCTCGGGATAGACCCGTCCGAAGATTACGTTTCGGTACTGGAATATCTTTACACCGACGGACGCCATCCCACCGCGGATGAAGTCCATAACGCGCTGAGTCCGGAAAATCCGGATATGACACGGACCAAGGTTCATACGATCCTTGAAATCCTCTCTAAATTAGGAGCTGTAAAAGTGATACAGATAGATAAGTACAACACACACTATGACGGCGATACCACGCCGCACGGACATTTCATCTGCTCGAAATGCGGCGAGGTTATCAACGTCCCGGTAACCGGCGACGTGACCACGGTTATTGGACTGCCCCAGGGGGCGTCGGTCAGTGAAGTGCAGCTGCTCTGCATCGGAGAGTGCCGCCACTGCCTCGACCGGAATATAAACTGATTAACCGCCGGCTGATGAAAAAATACAAGTGTCCCGTCTGCGGGTATGTATGCGACGAGCCCGTACCGGATAAGTGTCCGGTATGCGGTTGCCCCGGTTCGGAATTCACCGAGGTGGAGTGACCGCCCGGCGGCCCTGTAAGGAGTCGCCATGCCCTTACCGCTTCCCGGTTTGGTTTATCCGGCCGGGAGGCGTAACTTTGCCAGCGTGAAATCAACGGCAAACGGATATGAACGTCACCTCGGCGGTATTCGATAGAAGCAGTCAGAAGGTCTCGCAGATTCCTTCGGGCGGCCTTCCGGAGTTCGCCTTTATCGGCAGGAGCAACGTCGGTAAATCTTCCCTGATAAACATGCTTACGGGGCGGCCTACGCTGGCCAAAGTGTCGGGAACCCCCGGCAAGACCCGCCTCATCAATCACTTCCTTATTAACGACAGCTGGTATCTTGTGGACCTTCCGGGGTACGGCTACGCCCGTGTGTCGAAGGCGGACCGGCAGGGTTTTTCACAGCTCATTACCGGCTATATTCGCAAAAGCCCCTCGCTTGTGTTCCTGTTCGTGCTCGTGGATTCGCGGCACGAACCGCAAAAGATCGACCTCGAATTTATCAATTTCCTCGGTGAGAACAGTATCCCGTTCGGGATTGTATTTACCAAAGCCGACAAGCTCGGCCCCGGGAAAGTTAAAACCAATATCGAAACGTACGGACGCAAACTGCTCGAAACGTGGGAGGAACTGCCGCCCATGTTCGTCACTTCGTCCGAAAAGAAACAGGGACGGGACGAGATACTCGGCTTTATAGACCAGTGTCTGACCGATTTGCATAAAGGAGAAGAGTAAACCGCGGTTATGAAGAAAAAACAGTGGTTGATTCTTGCCGTGGGGGCGGCCCTGATAATCTCGCTGTTTATGGAAAACAGGGGGTGTTACAGGCAAACTTGCGGAACGGGCGGCGGTAACGGGAAGCCGGAAGCCGGTTTAACCGGGGAGACCGGAAATCTTTCGGCCGGGAAGGATACCGACCCTGCCGACCCGGAAGCCCGTTCCACCGATGGCGCTAATAGGGTGGCGGATGGAAAATCCGGCCCGACGGAATCTACGGAAAACCGTGGCATAAATACCCTCGAGCAGGCGGTTGCAATGGTTAACGATAACCTGCCGGTAGAGATAACCGGTGACCTCCGCTACGACAGCGTACGCATCGAGGATGGAAAGATATATCACCATTACTATACCTTCACCGGTCCGGAGTCCGGTTTAAAAGCCAGCTTGGAGCGGACGGCGGGATAATCGCTGGACAGGCTCCGCAGTATGGATGAGGGTTCGCCCATAAAATATACCGGGTTGACATTTGTTTTTACCTATCTCGGTCCTCAGGGGGAGCCGGTGCACGAAACAGTTGTCACTCCGGATATGTACCGGTAATAGATGGGGGGCTGCTCGGGGCCGAGTCGGGAGATGTAGTATTGTATATAAAATGTGGATAATATTAGGTATAAAAAAATAGAGCGGTAAGGGCGAAAACTCGTAACTTAGGCTTACTTTTGTACCTTCGAACGTCAGACTTAAATCAAATGGCCATCCACAAGCTCAAAATCTTTGCAGGCAGAGGTTCCCGTTACCTCGCCGAAAAAATCGCACGCAGTTACGGGACCGAAGTCGGGGACTCGTCGGTGCTGGAATTCAGCGACGGGGAGTTCCAGCCGGCATATAACGAAAGTATCCGCGGATGCACGGTCTTCGTGGTGCAGTCCACCTTCCCTCCCACCGATAACCTTATGGAACTGATGCTGATGATAGACGCCGCAAGGCGCGCTTCGGCATACAAGGTTATCGCCGTTATACCCTATTTCGGCTGGGCTCGGCAGGACCGCAAGGACCGTCCGCGGGTGTCGATAGGTGCGAAGCTGGTGGCCAATATCCTGCGTGCCTCGGGTGTGGACAGGGTTATGACCATGGATCTGCACGCCGACCAGATACAGGGCTTTTTCGATATTCCGGTCGACCACCTCTATGCCAGCGGGATTTTCATTCCTTATATAAACGGTCTCCAATTGGAGGACCTGTCGTTCGCGGCTCCCGATATGGGTGGAGCAAAGAGGGTGAACGCCTACGCACAGTATATCAACGCGCCCATGATTGTGAGCCATAAACAGCGTGAGAAGGCCAACGTGGTGGGAACCATGACGGCCATCGGCGAGGTGGAAGGCCGCAATATAATCATCCTCGACGATATGATAGATACGGCCGGTACCATCACCAAAGCTGCCGATATGCTTATGGAGAAGGGTGCCAAGAGCGTCCGTGCCGCGGCTACCCATCCCGTGCTGTCCGGCCCGGCCTACGACCGGATTAACCGCAGCAGCCTTCAGGAGGTAATAGTAACGGACACCATTCCGCTCAACTGCAAGGAGGATACATCGAAGTTTACGGTGCTCAGCGTGGCCGACGTTTTTGCCGACGTAATGGAACGCGTCCACAACTATAAAGAGATAAGTTCGAGATTCATTTTCTGAGATAGCGGTCCGAAAACGGTATAAATTTCCCCCGGGTGTTTTCATTTCCGGGGGAAATTTTTTATTTTGTGGCCGAAATTAACCCCCTATCTGATTATGAATGAAGAGATAAACAGGCAGCCCGGTTACGAGGAAGTGCCCTCTGCCGTCGAAGAACTGACGGTGGAAAACTGCATCGAGGAAGTCACGGAAGTAAAAATCGAGGAGGCAAACGAAGCGGGTCCCGTTCCCGAAGGTTACGAGGACCTGTCGGACATCGCGGATATGGCCGTGCTTGATCGTATGGCGGAGGAGGAGCATAATGTGTCGGCTATGTTCCAGCTCGGTTACAATTACCATGACGGCAAAAATTGCGGGCAGGACTATAAGCTGGCAAGCGAGTGGTACCACAGGGCAGCCGCATACGGCCATGCCGTGGCCCAGTACAATTTGTCGCTTCTCTATGCCAACGGTTGGGGAGTGAAGGAGGACAGCCGTAAGGCCTTCTATTATGTGCAGAGCGGGGCTATCGGCGGTTACCCGATGGCTCAGGTGAACACGGGATACTATTACCTGAACGGTTACGGTGTGAGCCGGAATATCAAGGGAGCGCTTTACTGGTCGCTGGAAGCAGCCGAAAACGGTGAGGAGACGGCGGCCGAAAACGTGGAATTGATACGCAACAATTTTAAGCTGACCGAGGACGGGGACCTGGACCCGAAGGCATACCGCCGCGGGTTCCTGCCTTCGTTGTTTATAATTATCAGTGCCCTATTATCCCTGTTTGTTGTATTAAAGACTGTCGGCAGATTCGGCCCGTATGGGGACAATTTGGGATATAGTCTGCTGTTATTGCAAGGGTTGGCTCTGTTGACCGGGTCGGTGATGCTGTTCCTGAGAAAGAAGGAGGGTATTTATGCGCTTCTGGCCAATTTGGTTCTGTTTATGGTCTATATGGCCGTCGCCGAAAGGGGCGATGGATTTGTAATCGCATTTAGTTTACCTGTATTGGTGGGCCTGTTCGTGCGGGGAAAAGACGGGGAGAGTCTCTATACGACCTGCATCCAGAATAGCGGGATTGGGCAGTTCTTCGAAGAGGTGGGCTACGGACCCGACTTCGAACCGGTAGCGCCTAAGACCAAACTATATAAAGCACTTTCGATTGCATCGATCGCCGTGTTGGCTTTTATCTCTCTGACTTTGATTATCGGGATGATACGCGGCTGGACAGGTTTCTCGATGGAGGGGAATATGTTCAAATCACCGCTTACACCGTTCCTGTGGGTTGTCGGTTTTATCCTCGGGCTGAAGCAGAAGACTGAATCCTATAAGTTTTACGATGTTTATGAAAGCAGCTCGGGTTCAAAGCGGTATGAAGAGAGCCACGATATGACGGACGCCATGATGGGGAGCGTTATAATGCCTCTTCTCCAACGCTTTGTATTGATTCCGTTGGCAATTGCCGCCGTGATTTACTATGCTCTGTACCTTTTGGTTAAAATTGTATCGGGAATATTGCCGTACCTGATGCTGGTAATAGCGGTTGCTGCACTGGGCGGTTTGCTGATGTTCTATTTCCGAAACGGCTTTAAGAGACAGCGTATTTATATAATGGGGGCCATATCGCTGGGGCTGGCGCTGATGATGACCTGTTTATGGCTGGTGTAGTTTTAAATGGGCCGGGAGAGTTGGTAAATAATCAAAAATAATTTACATTTGCACTCCCGCCTGCAGGTCGCAGGCCAGTGGGCGGGAGTTTAGGTTCCGATGAGCCCGGAGAGTTGGGTGAGTGGCTGAAACCAGCAGTTTGCTAAACTGCCGTACGGGCAACCGTACCGGGGGTTCGAATCCCCCACTCTCCGCAAAAGAACAGCGTCCGTAGGACATAAAAGAAGATAGGGACTACCCGTGCTTGCACAAGGATAGTCCCTATTTTCTTTTATATAAGTGCTTTCGGCACTAATGCTGTTCTTTTAGACGGCCCCGCCGGGAGGCGGGGGATCTGCAATCCCCCCTCCCACTAATTGATGCAGTTTTTTGTACTACATAATTTCTGGTGCACCTTCTGTTGTTCTTTTGGACGGCCCCGCCGGGAGGCGGGTGGATCTGCAATCCCCCCTTTCCACTAAATGATGCAGTTTTTTTGTACTACATAATTTCGGGTACACCTTATGCTGTTCTTTTAGACGGCCCTGCCGGGAGGCGGGGGATCTGCAATCCCCCGGACCGGCTATTTATCTGCCAATATAAAACTTACCGTAACCGTTCCCGGACCGAGGGCGGATTCCAGTCCGGCCGGATTGTCGATCTTTCCCAGCGGGGTGTAACCGTATGAGGTTTGGAATGTCTTATAAAAAAGTACAAGTCCGTCCGAACCCCAGAGCATCAGGTCGCCGGTATGGATGGTTCCCGGTTTCACGGCCGAGGCGGGAAGGTTCCGGCCAAGGAGCGAATATTTCTCGTTACGGTTAACGTCATCCATCTCGATGGTCAGCGGCAGCATTTCCCGGAACGCCGCGGCGGTGGCATTGTCACCGAGTGTGGCCCTGAAGACGGCAGAGCCTGTTCTGATTTCTATTTTCATATCCTTGTCAGTTTCCAATTCCGTTCCATTGTTGTCGCCGTTTTCCGTGGGAGCGTCGGTGTCCGACGGACTGCACGCCGCCGCCCAACAAATAATTATTAAGACAGACAATATCGTATACGACCTCATCCCGCTTCTATTCTCCTTACGACCTTTGCCGGTACGCCTGCCACTATTGTATCCGCGGGTACGTCCTTCGTTACGACCGCACCCGCGGCCACGATGGCATTCTCGCCGACAGTCACCCCCGGAAGTATTACGGCCGCCGCTCCTATCCACGCCCTCCTGCCGATAACGATGGGCCGGGAGTAGACGAACCGTCGAAGCTCCGGTTGCTCGGCATGGTTCTCGGTAATAATATTCACATTCGGCCCCACGTATGCTCCCTCCTCAAGGGTGATTCCACCGCGATCCATAAAGGTGCATCCGTTGTTTACGAATACCCCTTTGCCGAACCGGATAAACCTTCCGAAATCGGTGTAGAACGGGGGGATAACCCATACGGACTCGTCGATGTCCTGTCCGGTGAGTTCGCGCAGCACCGTCAGGGTCTCTTCTTTTGTGTGGTAGGACGAATTGAGCTGCCCCACCAGCCTCATGCCGTTGAGCTGCGCGGCCATCAGCTCGTCGAATCCCGGGTCCGTATCGCGGATAAGTTCGCCAGCGCGCATCCTCTCGAAAATATCCATACTATTTGAGGTTCTGGGTAAAGAAAGATTCCAATTTATCGAACGGTATTATATCCGTGCGGTCGTACAGGTCGGTATGGCTGGCGCCGGAGATAACGAGAAGTTCTTTATTGTCCCCGGTAAGTTTTTGGAAAGCATCCTCACCGAAGTATCGGGAATGGGCCTTTTCTCCGTGAACGATAAGCACCGGGTTGCGGATTTCTGCGGCGTAGGAGAGTTGCTGTGTATTGATAAACGACAGCGGCGATGTCGCGTTCCAGCCGTCGTTGGAGTTGAGAGACCGCTCGTGGTAGCCGCGAGCGGTCTTGTAATAGGCGTGATAGTCGCGAATGAACTGCGGGGCATCATCGGGGAGAGGATCTACCACACCTCCGCTGAGAGCATAGGTTCCGGTCCGGGCATCGGAGGTTCGCTGCTCGTTCAGCTGTCGGCGAAGTTCGTACCGGGCGTCCGCATCCATAGAGTCGTTGTAGCCGTTCGCGTTGACTCGGCTCATATCGTACATCGTGGAGGCGACGGTCGCCCTGATGCGGGTATCGATTGCTGCGGCGTTGAGAGCCAGCCCACCCCAACCGCATATACCGATGATACCGATGCGTTCGGGGTCGACGTTATCCTGTATGGAGAGATAATCCACGGCCGCGCTGAAATCCTCGGTGTTGATATCTGGCGAGGCCACATACCGGGGCTGGCCGCCGCTCTCCCCGGTAAATGACGGGTCGAACGCGAGGGCGATAAACCCGCGCTCGGCCATCGTCTGGGCATACAACCCCGACGATTGCTCTTTCACCGCCCCGAACGGACCGCAGACGGCGATAGCGGGCAGTCGGCCTTCGGCGTTTTTCGGCGTATACAGGTCGCCCGTAAGGGTGATGCCGAAGCGGTTGGTGAACTGTACTTTCATGTGAGCTGTCTTGTCGCTTTGCGGGAAGGTCTTATCCCACACGGTAGTCAATGCCGGTACTTTCATCTCGTTTTCTGTTTTTTCGTTAGCTAAGCCTGCGAACAATGTCGTGGCCGCAACAGCCGTTATTATAATGATTTTGTAATACATATTTTTCTTTGTTGTTTACCACTGCAAAGGAAGGGCAAAAGATTGGGAACGGCTTTATTGTAAGGCTCAAATGACTTTTCCCGTAAGTCCATTATTGCTTCTACGCCGGCCGGTACCGCCGGTGGTTATACACATTCATTCATTATCGATTGCCGGACTGTTCCCCGACCTTTGAACGGGAGTATTTTACGGTTTTTCCAGACATATTCCGGCAGGAAATTATGCCATATCCGGGAAAGATTATGGAAAATCGTACCTGCGATTTTCAACGCCGGGTAAATTTTTTTAATTTGGACCCTCTTCTTTAAATTCATAACCCAATGAGAAAATATCTGTCTGTTACTGTTTTATTTATTGTTGCCCTGTGTGGTACTGCGGCCGGTCAGAGGTCGTGGGAGGGTATCCACCGCACAGAGACGTCCGTCCTGAAGGAGAACTTCGACCTGCCTCCGGTCGATTTTGCGAGTCATGTTATTTGGGGGTGGCAGGGCGATATGGACCTCGAGACCATCCGGCACGACCTCGATTCGATGGTTGCGAAGGGGTTCCGCTCCGTAATTTTCGAGGCCGGGTACGGGCTGCCTTACGAATATCTTTCGGACGAGTGGTTCGAAGCTATCCGTGTCGGAGTGGAGGAAGCGAAGAAACGGGGAATGAAGGTGTGGCTTATCGACGAGGGTAAATACCCGAGCGGGTTTGCGGGCGGTAAGTTTACCAGCGAACGGCCCGACCTCCGGATGCAGGCCCTTGTCGTATATGATACTATCCCGGTAGCGGCCGGTCAGGAGCTTCGTAGCCACGGGGTGGGGGCAGAAGCCCTCAGTGCGGTCGCCGTTTCGGCCGACGGGATAAGTAACCGTATGGTACCGATAGCGGACGGTACGATCGATTTCCGCGCCGGTTTGCAGGATTGGAATATACTGCTGGTCAAGGACGATTTTCGCACGGCGTAGACCCGCGCGGTCAACAATCCCGACGGGGGAAAGGATACCTCCAATTCTCTGTGCGACTACCTGAATCCCGCTGCCGTGCGGCAGTTTATCGACTGGACGCACGAACAGTATAAAAAATATCTCGGCGACGAGCTGGGTACGACCGTACTCGGTTTCCGCGGAGACGAGCCGGACTATGCCCATACGCCGTGGACTCCGGCCATAGTCGATGCATTTATAGAAGCCAAAGGTTACGACCCGGTGCCGTACCTTGCGTCACTGTTCGCTCCGATTAAGACCGAGGAGCAGAAACGGTTCAAGGCCGACTACTGGGACGTCTGGTCGGCGATGTTCGCCGACAGTTTCTTCAAACAGCAGGCCGACTGGTGCGCCGAAAACGGCCTTGCCCATATCACGCACCTGAACAACGAGCACAATATGCCGGTTTGCGTCCGTGCCGAAGGGGACTTTTTCCGGGCTCTGAGTAAGGTCCAAGTTCCGGGTGTGGATGCGATATGGGACCAGATTTGGCCCGGTACCGTGGCCGATTTCCCGATGCTGGCCTCGTCCGTGTCGCACGTCTACGGCAAACCGCGTGCATTCAGCGAGAGCTTTGCGGCGTACTATACTTCCCCCACTATCCCGCAGGCTAAATACGTGGTTGACTACCAGATAGTGAGGGGTATAAACTTCTTCGAATTTATGTTCTGGGGTTCGGGTCCGGACCGTCCCAACTGGATGGCCGCGCCGGGTATGAAGGGGCTGAACGAGTATACCAACCGGGCGACATATCTGATGGCTCAGGGCGAGCCGGGCGCACGGGTGGCTATGTATTATCCCACTTCTACGATGTGGTTGGAGAACAACGCCATGTTCGACCATATAACGGCCCTGACCAACACCATGCTGGAACACCAGTACAACTTCGACTACGTGCCGGACGACGCTTTTACCGAAGCGCTTACCGTGGGGCCGGGATACTTGCGGAACCGGAGCGGGCAGAAATACACCACCCTTATTATTCCGTCGGCCGACGCAATCACCGCGGAGGCCTGGAGTGTTATCGAAGAGTTCGGCTCCCGCGGTGGTACGATACTCGTCTGGGGTAAGAAGCCCGATATGCTGGTAGGTCGAACCTTCACCCGCCCGCAGCCGT
The DNA here is from genome assembly GCA_020859685.1 of Rikenellaceae bacterium. GTDB lineage: Bacteria > Bacteroidota > Bacteroidia > Bacteroidales > Rikenellaceae > WRDF01. Next base: position 12,078 of record JAJBVT010000100.1, on the reverse strand, counting down.
TCCCCGATTATACGGGCTGGACGGTGGAGCCGTCGGCAGTGTGGACCCGCACGGTCGCCGCAGCCATGCCCACCCCGGAGATGAAAATACGCCGCGAGCGGGAACGCCCCGCCGCCGGTCGTCCGCGGCAGGGCGAGTTGCCAGGCGATCCGTTCCGGCATATCCGTTATACCCGCCGGGTGCTTCCGGACGCGGATATGTACTTTATATTTAACGAAGGGGAACACGCCTGCACATTCACGGCCGAATTCGACAAAATCGGTCGCGTGGAGTCGTGGGATGCTGTGGCCGGGACCGTTTCGGCGGTGGATTCCCGCATCGAGGACGGCTGCACCGTGGTGGAGTTCAGTCTTGAACCGTGGGAAAGTACCGTAATTTCCCTAAAGACCGCAACGGACCAGTACGATATAACACGATACGGAGCCGTAGGCGACGGAGAGACGGTGAACACCGCAATCATACAGCAGGTTATAGATGTTGCCCACGCCTCAGGCGGTGGAACCGTGGCTGTACCCGATGGAGTATTTATGAGCGGCGCCCTGTTCTTCCCCGCCGGGGTGGATCTTTATGTGGGCAAGGGAGGTGTTCTCTCGGCCGCCATATCGCCGGAGGAGTTCCCGGTAATTCCCACCCGGTTCGAGGGAATCGAGAGGGAATGGAGGTGCGCGTTCCTCAATTTTACCGACAGCCCGGGTGTCCGGGTCAGCGGGGAGGGGACGATATACGGCAGCGGTGTGGAATGGACGGATGTAGTGCCGTTCGGCCGGACCGGGCGGCCCCGGTTGCTGTGCTTTACGAACTGCGACGGCGGTTCGATTTCGGGACTCAACCTGCGGGACCAGGCGTCGTGGTGCCTCCATATTCTCTATACCGACGGTTTCCGTGCCGAGGACCTTAATATAACGTCTGACCATACCATACCGAGTTCCGACGGAATAGACGTGGATTCTTCCAACGACGTTTATATCGCCCGGGTCTACATAGATGTGAACGACGACTGTATCTCCATCAAGGCCGGGAAGGACGACGACGGCCGCCGTGTAGCGCGCCCCTGTGAGAATATCCTTATCGAGGATTGTCATTTCGCATACGGCCACGGAGGCGTCGCAATCGGCAGCGAAATTACGGGCGGGGTGCGTAACGTCACGGTGCGCAACTGCCGGATGGACGGCGATAACTGGGGTCCGATACGTTTCAAATCGCAGCCCAGCCGCGGCGGGGTGGTGGAAAATATTCTGTTCGAGGATATCGTCCTTAACGATACTCGTTCGATGCTGGATATCAATATGGAGTGGCGAATGGTCGGCGAACTGGCCCCCGTGGCGCCCGAACTTACGAGACTCCGCAATATCCGTATCCGGAACGTGACAGGTAATGTGCAGAGCGCCGGGACGATGTTCGGTTACGCCGATGCGCCGTTCGGAAGCGATGTATTCCACTTCGAAAATTGCCATATAGATGCGGGACGCGGTCTGCGGGTCCGCAATGCCGGCGGAGTATCTTTCGACGGGCTGGAAATCCATGCGGCCGAAGGCGGTGCCGTTATGCACTCGGACGCGCAGTATTGAGGTCGGTGGACGGTTTTACTCCGGGGTATCTGGCTAACCAGGAATAGAGACCGGGAGGATAAGAAAGAGATGGGAAGGATTTATTCTTCCCCTCTCTTTCTTATATAGGGAAGGAGTTCGGATTTTGGTGTGATTTTGTAACGACATGTAATTACCCCTACGTTAATTCCGGGTAAAATCCTCCGAAAAGATAGCCCAACGGTATTTTTAGAAATAGGCTTTACCCGCCGGTCGGCTAAATTATCATTCTGCCGATTATTATACTATTTTTGCCGTTGATGGGTAAAATCGAGAATATCTGTCCGGGGGTTATGTTGTATGAGAAAATCATACACGACCGCGGCAGTTCCTTCTCGCATAAGGTTTACCCCTATTTCACCATGCCGTGGCACAACCACCCGGAGTACGGGCTGATAGTCATTATCTCCGGCGGCGGCAAACGGGCCGCGGGAGACTATATGGACGACTATCCGGGCGATCTGGTGTTGTACGGTACGAACCTGCCTCATTACCATATGTGTTACGGTCTGCCGGAGGACGACCCGGAGCGGGTCAGCGGGTCGGAGGTCATACAGTTTTCGGGTGATATATTACCCGGCGATATGGCGGCGTTGGAGGGGTTCGCCGTGGTCTTCGACCTGCTCTGAAGGAGCCGAAGAGGAATTGAGCTCACCGTCGCTCGACCGGATGCACGGTACGAGGGATTTTCCGGACCGGCGGCGCGGTATAAAACGTCTCTACGCACTTCTTCGGATACTGGAAATACTGGGCCGTATGGATGATTATAAACTGCTCACGAGCGAACAGTGGAGCGGTAACCTTATAGGTGAGGATGAGAACCACCCGGTAAACAAGGTCTATCGCTACCTGACCAACAACTTCAAATGCAATCAGTCGCTGGAGGAGATTTCCGCAATGGCCGGTTTCAACCCGGCCGCCCTGTGTCGCTATTTCAAAAGGCACCCAGAAGAGTATTTTCGAATGCCTGTCGGATATCCGCATCGGGTTCGCCTGCAAGCTAATGGTGAATACCCACCTGAACGTATCGCAGGTAGCTTATGAATCGGGATACCAGAATATCGCCATTTCAACCGGCAGTTCAAACGAAATACCGGCTGTTCACCTTCGCATTACCGCGATTTGGTGGCGGGTGCCGTCCGCACACCAGTGCCGCGGGGCGGGCGAGACCAGGATAGTTGCATTCAGTGAAGCAGACAATATCGACTTTAATGTAAATAAACATAACCTGATTTATGAACAAATTCAGCCGCCTGATAAGGATTGTCCTCGTGTTTTACCTTATAGCCGTGGTGCTCTGGCTTTCGACAGGGACAATATTTTATCTCTATAATTTTATTATTATCGGAACCGCGGTGGGTCTCGGTATGGGCCTGTGGCCGGTTTTTCCGAAGAACCGGAGATACAAGGCCCGTCTTATTTCGCAGGTCCTTGTGGGCGGATATATGTTCTTCGGCCTCGGATGCGGGCTCATATCCCTACTGTCCGGCCGCCTGTTTCCCGAGAATATGCAAATCGAAGGATTCTGGCTGTGGCTGTTATCCGGAGTTTTTGCGGCCGGGGTGATACACTACCTGGTTGCAAAAATCATAGGGCCGCTGGTTTTCAACCGGGGGTGGTGCGGCTGGGCCTGCTGGACCGCTGCCGTACTGGACCTCCTGCCGTGGAAGACCGCCCGGGTCAAACGGCCTATGAAATACCGCCGGATAAGGTATGTCCATTTCGCACTTGCAGCGACGCTTATTTTCGTACTGTTTTTCGGATTCGGCTATGGATTGAGGGATTCGCTGGGACAGGTCATTATCGGAGAGGGCGATACTTTCGGGGAAGTAACCGGCAAGTATTTCCGGATACCGGAACTATGGTGGTTTCTGGGCGGCAACCTTGTTTATTATGCGGTCGGTATCGGTCTGGCTATCGGGTTGAAGGACAACCGGGCTTTCTGTAAATACGTGTGCCCGATACCTGTATTTATGAAACCCGCCTCTCGGTATGCAATGCTCAAGGTAGACCGGGCCGAAGACGGGTGTATCGACTGCAAGCAGTGCGAACGGAGGTGTCCGATGGACATTCCGGTGATGGATTACATAAATTCCGGTCGCCGGGTGGATTCGAGTGAGTGCATATTGTGCGAAACCTGCATAGATACCTGCCCCAAAGATGTTCTCGGGTTATCATTGCGCGTGCGGCGGTAAATATAAGTCTCGGGACGCAAACGGGTGAATCGTCTGGTAACGACGAGATGGGTGCCGGGCTTATCCTTTGGTGCATAAAGTGAGTCTTAATTTTATATATAACCGTGCGTTAAAATTATCCGCGCCTAATGGCTTGCCTGACAACCTGTCGTATAGTTTACTATATTTGACCCCGGTTTAGACAGGGGATGAAGATTCGCGGATGACGGCCCTCGGATATGGCCCGGGTGGAGGTGCGGCGGCCCGGGGTGGCCGGCGGAAAAACGCTTCCCGGCATCCCGACCACGGGCGGGCAGGCGTGCCGGAATACTCTTGTCGAAAGCAATATGTTTAATGGGCGGGCACCGTAGCCGTTACGGGGTCGTCCCTGTATAATTTATTGAGGGCGGGGCTGCGGCATGGATAAATGCCGCGCCCCGTTTCCCGCAATATCTTCCCGGTCTTGGTGTGGAACCCCCTCGGTACCTTTTTTGCACCATAGATTTAAAATAGAGGTACTATGGAGAAGATAAAAGAGATTAAAAGGAAGCTTTACGAAATAGAGGACCGCATAAGGCTGGCCCCGGAAGGTACCCCGCCACGGCAGATATACGAATGGTATGCCGAGACCGACGCGCTGCGGGACGAGATAGACCGGCTGGACCGGGAGAGCATCCGTGCCGTTCCGGATGAGACGAATGTTTTCAGCCTCTCCAACGCCGATATGGAAGACCTCGCCTCGGAAATCGGCCGGGACAAGTTCGTGGACCAGTGGAACGAGGACAGCGACCAGCCGCAGACTTACAGCCAGATAGTAGGGACGTCCAAATAGGCATCACGTATTGTCGAAAGGTAACCCGGTGTGCGGCAAGCAGTGGGTGTTAACTTATTATGTCTATCGGAAATAGGCTAATCTTACATCATAGATTGTTCCCGGCAGTAACCACGAAAATGAGTCTTCAGTCTGAATCTCTCCACCGAATGCCGGTGGAACTGTCCGTTACGGAGCATCGGGACGGTTAAGGCATCCAAAGAGTGATATGGTCCGGCGGGTTCTGTTCGCGCCACCGCAGGAACCCTTCGTAATCGCGTACGCCGCCTTCCAGCACCGCACGGTATACCTCTACACCCGGATAGGACTGCCCGTCCGGTACTTCGTATTTAACCCTGAGCACAGCGTCCCTCGTTTCAGGGGTCAGCACATCGGTGAGCCGGTCGGCGAACCTCTCCATGTACCCGTCGAAAAATGTACCGCGCTGAATATGTATCATATCAAGCGTCCATACCGTACCGTCACTTTCGCGGTACCACGCGTGCCATTCGATGCAGTGCTCGTCGGTATCGGTCAGGTCGGTGAATTCGGCCCGGTACACACCCGTGTGTGAGGCGATACGCGAAACGGCGCGGAAACTATCTGCCTTATCGAGTGTATCGGAGTAGATATGGAAATCGATATCCCGGTGCTTTACAAGCAATCCGGTGCGCAGGGAGCCAATCAGGTTGGCCTGGGCACCTATGGATGCCCAGGCGCCGGGGATATCCAGCTCGTCGATGATGCGCCGGGCCGCGGCCATATTTCTTTCCGCAAGAGAATAAATTGCTTGCATAAGGGGCGGATTTAAGATATAAGGAATGCAAAAGAATTTAAAAACGATGTGTCATGCTATCGATTCAGGAAATAAAATTTTTTAAATTGCGGGGTAAATAAACGGAGAGACCCATGAAAAAACTTATCTTACCATTAATCCTTTTACTGCTGTGCGGCTCCAGTGTCGGTGCGCAGGAGTTTATTACCATAGAGAACATACCTTACCGCGCGACGCCCGCCGACGACTACCAAACCGAACGGTGTGTACTGGACCTCCGGTTCCCTGCCGATTCTTCCGGGTACGTAACCGTGGTCTGGTTCCACGGCGGTGGTCTCACCGGAGGGAATAAACATATCCCGTCGCCCTTGCGGGAAGCGGGTCTGGCGGTTGCGGCCGTAAATTACCGGCTGAGCCCGAAGGTTCACGCCCCGGCCTATTTCGACGATGCCGCCGCTGCCGTGGCCTGGGTGGCGGCTAATATTGAAAATTACGGTGGAGACCCGGCCCGGATCTACGTTGCCGGGCACTCGGCGGGCGGATACCTCGCCTCGATGCTGGCCCTCGACAAAAGTCTGCTGGCCGCCCACGGGTATGATGCCGACCTTATTAAGGGCTGGGCGCCCATAAGCGGGCAGGGCGCCACCCACTGGCAGGTATGCCGTGAGCGGGGCGACAGCTCGTCAGTGCCGGTGGTGGACCGGTACGCTCCGCTGAGCCACGTTCGGGCCGGTACACCGCTCATCCTGCTCACTGCAGGCCAGTCGGAGTTGGAGATGGTCAACCGAACGGCGGAGAACCGTTACCTTTACGATGCCCTGCGCACCGTGGGTAACGACAGGGTTATCTTCCATGAGCTCAGCGGCTTCGACCATAACACGGTGGTAGGCCCATCGCTGCAACTGCTGCTGGAATTTATCAGGAAGGACGCGAAGGCCGATGCGACCGACTAAAAGAGGGGGGCATCATGCCCCCTCTTTATTATGAACCTTAAATAGGGTCACCTATTTTCCTCCCGCCATCGAGTATAGCATGGCAATCTCTTCCGGCCACTTCTCCGAATCGGGCGTCTCGAGTATAAGCGGTATATCGTCGAAACGCTTATCCTCGGCGATAAACCGGAAGCAGTCCATTCCGATATCGCCCTGTCCGATTGGGGTGTGCCGGTCTACGTGGCTTCCCGCACCCTTCTTGGAGTCGTTGAGGTGCATGCCGCGCAGGTAGCCGAAACCCACCACGCGGTCGAACTCTTCGAATACCCGTTTGCAGCTGTCGGTCGACGAAAGGTCGTAACCGGCGGCATGGGCATGGCATGTGTCAATGCAGACGCCCACGCGCGACTTATCGTCCACCAGTTCTATAATCCGGGCGAGATGTTCGAATTTGTAACCCATAGCCGAACCCTGCCCGGCGGTATTTTCTATTACGGCCGTTACACCTTCCGTGGCGTCCAGTGCTATATTGACGGATTGGGCGATGATTTCGAGGCACTCCTCGTCCGAAACCTGATTGCTGCTCGCTCCCGGGTGGAAATTGAGCAGCGTCAGGCCCAACTGCATACAGCGCTCGAGCTCTTCAATAAACGCCGCGAGGGACTGGCCCCGTTTATCGGGGTCGGGATTGCCCAGATTTATAAGGTAGCTGTCGTGCGGCAGGATATGGTCGGAGGAAAAGCCGTACTTCACGCAATTCTCCTTGAACCCTTCGATTGCCTGTGGTGTGAGCGGCGCCGCCTTCCACTGCCGCTGGTTCTTGGTAAATAGGGCGAAAGCTCCCGCTCCTATCTCATGCGCGTTCACCGGTGCGTTCTGCACACCCCCCGCCGCGCTGACATGCGCTCCGAAATATTTCATTGTCCTGTCGTTTTTACCGATGGTTATACAATAACCGTACTCTCCCGGCAAATGTAACAAATTAATGGCCGGACGGCGCAGGCGGTATAGGCAAAAAATGATATATTTGCGGTATTATCGGTATGATAGATGCCACGGTTTTTATTTATATTGAATATAGGATATAAATAAAGCCGCAAAATTATGATTAAGACTATGAAATCGCTTAAAGATAGCTTCAAACTGCATAACGGGGTACTTATACCTTGCGTGGGTTTCGGTACCTACCTCTCCCCGGAGGGCGAAGTAGCCTACGAGTCTGTGCGTAAAGCCCTCGAAGTGGGTTACAGGCATATTGACACGGCTTCGATATACGGTAACGAAGAGAGCGTCGGCCGGGCTGTGCGCGACAGCGGTATCCCGCGCGAGGAGATATTCGTCACTACGAAGGTATGGAACGCCGACCAGGGTTACGTCTCAACGCTTAAAGCATTCGAGGCCAGCATGAAACGGCTGGGTCTCGATTACCTCGACCTCTACCTTATCCACTGGCCGCGGATTAAGGGTCACGAGCAGGAGTGGGTAGAGTATAACCGCCGGACGTGGTCGGCAATGACCGAGTTGTACAGTGCAGGGAGGATACGGGCCATCGGGGTGAGCAACTTCAAACCCCACCATATAGATTCTCTGATGGAGGTGGCCGAAGTGCTGCCTATGGTAAACCAGATTGAGCTGCACCCGGGCCTGCTACGTGAGGATATTACGGCTTATTGCCGGGATAAGGGCATTGTGGTGGAGGCATGGGGCCCGATGTCGCGCGGCAAACTGCTGGGGACTGGCCTGCTCGACGAAATCGCGGAGAAATATGGCAAGACTCCGGCTCAGGTCACCCTGCGCTGGCACCTGCAGATGGGTTACCTGCCACTGCCCAAGTCGGTTACCCCGTCGAGGATCGAAGAAAACGCACAACTTTTCGACTTCGAACTCTCGCCGCAGGATATGGAATATATCTCGGGCATTACGGTTCAGACCGGGACAGGGATGGACCCGGACGAAGAAGCGCATTGACGGGGCAATTTCCCGCACGCGGGATACGTTATATTGCAGGGCTGCCGCTCCGGATGTTGTATATTCCGGCAGGGCAGGGGAGGGTTACGGCACCGTGGCCTATAATTATCCCGGGATACGGCCGGACCCGGTGGAAACGGCTGGCTGCGGGCCGGTTATCCCGTTTAAAAAAGGCAAACCATAGATAACTCAAATACACAACACGCACTGCACGGCGTGGTATTGGAAATGAAGATTAAGTCGGTCCTGATGGCCTGCGGCCTGTCGCTCGTATGTGCGGCGGCGAATGCACAATTTACCATATCCACCATAACACCGGGTGATATTACGGTCCGCGACCTGCGGGATTCACTGGCTCCCAACCCGATGGCGGTGCCGGATAACTATAAGAACGATTTTTTCGACCGTGAGTTCTGGCAGGCAGAGAAACGGCGCCTGCGCCGCGAAAGGCACCTGACGGAAGTGAATGCCACGCTTCAACTGTCGCAGACACAGTTTAAAAACTGGTATAAAGGGGGTGACAATACATTTAACGGTATTTCCACATTGTATCTGAAACATTCCCACCAACGGAACAAGCTCTCTTACTCGGGTGTTTTCGATGCCCGTTACGGGATGAACTTTATAGATAATACCCGTTTTAAAAACGTGGACGAATTCAAGATTAACCTCGCCACTTCGTGGGATATAAACCAGTGGTGGTCCTATGCTGCGGCGGTCAACCTGCGGAGCCAGTTCTCCACGAGTTACAAATCGAGGGACGACCATACGCGCGTGTCTACCCTGATGGCGCCCGGATTCCTCGATATTTCGCTCGGTTTCAAATACGAAAACAGGCCGTTCAGCGTTCTTTTATCACCTGTGGGGGGGAACGCGGTGTTCGTTTTGGACAAGGAGTTCCGCGAGGCCGAAATGCAGGGTATCAACCCTGACAAGAAGTCAAAGTGGACGGTCGGCCCGTCGGTAACGATGAACCTGCTCGATTTCGAGTTCCACAAGAAGGTTTTTATGCTCAGGTCGGAGTTGTATTCTTTTACCAACATGAAGAAGACCCCGACTGTGCGGTGGACCACCACGTTCGAGATACGAGCCACCAAATTCCTGACCACCACTCTATACGGAGCTATGTACTTCGACAAGGAGTCGGAGGCCGAGCGGCCCTACCAGCCGCAGTACAACTCGGTAATAAGCGTGGGTTTGTCGTACAGCTTTAAAAGCAGGAAATAACACTACGCGCACCTGACCCGGATAACACCCGGACGAACGGACTTGACGAATACCCGACCGGTTCAGAAAGGCCACCCGTGGCCGGAATAATATTAACCCGATATCTGCCCGTCCCGTATTACGGGGCACTCGATTACGAATATGGAAAATAAATATAGAAATTCGACAAGGAATATAATATTCCCCCTTATACTGGCCGCCGGTGTGATTGGCGGTATTTTTATCGGGATGCTTACCGCCCACAAGAGGGCGCCTGCACAGGGCGCGGGGCAATTGCCGCGCCTTAATGCACGGAATTACGGCGAGAACAAACTGGTCTATGCGCTCTCTCTTATAGATAAACTGTATGTGGACAGCGTAAATGTTGATACTCTGTCGGAAGCGGCAATAGAGAAACTTATTGCCGAACTGGACCCCCACTCGACATATATCCCGGCAAGCGATTTTGCCTCCATGAACGAAACCCTCGACGGGGAGTTCGACGGTGTGGGGATACTCTTCAATATGGGTACGGATACGGTAATCGTGCTGAATGTCATAGCCGGAGGTCCCAGCTACGAAGCCGGGGTGCGGAACGGCGACCGTATAATAACCATCGACGACAGTCTCGTGGCCGGGCAGAAGGTGAACCAGAACGATATAATGAAGATGCTGCGCGGCCTGCGGGGAACCACGGTGGATCTCGGTTTGCAGCGGCAGGGGATAGATCAACTCGTACCCGTCACGGTGACACGCGGGGTAATACCGGTTAAAAGCCTCGACGCGGCTTTTATGATAAAACCGGGTATAGGGTACGTCAAACTCTCGGCCTTCGCCAAGAACTCGTCGCGCGAACTCGGTGCCGCACTGCACAGGTTGCAGCAGCATGGGATGACCAAGTTGATATTCGACCTGCGGGGCAACAGCGGAGGATTCCTCGACCAGGCCATAGATATTGCAAAGATGTTTCTCCCATCGCGTCAGCTCATTGTCTATACGGTCGACCGTAACGGCGACCGCACCGAAGAGTACAGCGACGGCCGGGGAGCATATAAGGATATAGATATTGCTATTCTGGTGGACGAGGGTAGCGCATCGTCCAGTGAGATACTGGCCGGGGCCGTGCAGGACAACGACCGGGGAATAATAATCGGCCGCCGTACCTTCGGTAAGGGCCTGGTACAACAGCAGATACCGTTCAGTGACGGTTCAGCCCTCCGGCTTACCATCGCCCGGTATTACACGCCCACCGGCCGGTCGATACAGAAGCCGTACGGGAACGGTTCCGACGATTACCACAGCGAGTTGTACCAGCGTATACAGCATCAGGAACTTTTCACGGCGGACAGCATCCGTTTCGACGACAGCCTCCGGTTCATTACCCCGGGAGGACGTACCGTCTACGGCGGGGGCGGCATTATGCCGGACATCTTCGTACCGCTCGACACCCTCGGCTATTCCAAGTATTACTCCGAAGTGTGGGGTAAAAATATACTATACAGATATACTCTGGATTATGCCGACCGCCACCGCGACAGGCTCAACGCTATATCTTCCGTACAGGAGCTTAACGATATGCTCGATTCGGACGGAACATTGCTGAGTGATTTTATCGCTTATGCCGGGCGGCAGGGGGTACCTGCGAATTACAGTGATATAGCCAAGTCGCGGGAGGTAATTCTCGCTCAACTACGGGCATACATCGGCCGTAACTCCCCGTTGGACGATACCGGATTCTATGCGAACATTTATGTAATAGATACCGCTATATTGAAGGCAATCGAGGAACTCGAGGAGGGAGAATACCTCTCCCTGCTTGCCGCCGGACAGGCGGATTATCCGGCCTTCCCGACCGCGGAGTGGCCGGATTTTTTATAATTTATAGCAATATTCCGTACACTATTTGCGTTTGTTTACAGAACCTTTCGGGAAAAGGTAATACATCGCCGGCACCGTGTATTTTTAATGCGGAATCTGCCGACAACACAATAAAGAGCCCTTGCGGCCGTTTTATATATATCCCGTCCGGGATACGGACTATGGGCTTCGCCCCGATGGTCCGGTGATAAAAAATAACGGAAAGTACAATAATCGGTTACAATCCGCCGTTATTTATTCTATATAATTTCGAATTTATAATCGACTGCTGTCTAAAGAGATGGAACATGCGGTCGAAATAAATCACAAAAAAAGTCGGGAATCTGTTTGGAAATTAGCAAAAAGTATATCTATATTTGCACCCGCTAAACGGGGAAACCCGGCAGCAAATAAGTTCTGAAAAAGTTTTTTTAAGATTTTCGCCGGCAGATTTTGCAGATTAAAATTTCCGGACTATCTTTGCAACCCGTTTCGATAAGAGACGATGGAGTTACAACGGTTCTGAAAAATTTTAGGCTCGGATGCAGGGGCGCGAAAAGTGCAAGACACGAACCGTGCCGGACTGCGGAAGGCGGAAATTTTAGAAGATAAAGAAAAACGTTCTTTGAGATATTTTAGCAGCTAAAGTTTATTACTTTTTCAAAGTAAATAACAATACCTTTGAGAATAAAGCCAAGATATTTAAAACGAAACATTTTACAATGGAGAGTTTGATCCTGGCTCAGGATGAACGCTAGCGGCAGGCTTA